>DASXRU010000092.1:0-30913 GCA_036506395.1 Pyrinomonadaceae bacterium
CGGCGACCTGATCGGCGAAGTACTGCGGGGGACATCTGGATATATCTACTATGCTGATGCTACTTATGCCTGGTATGACCCGAAGACTTTCGTGCCGGGACCCGAAAAGCGCCTGGTCCATGGTGGAGGCGCCACCATAAAGCAGGAATAGGTAGGTTTGGTTCGCATGAAGATTAGTTTCATTTACACCACAGTCAATTCAGGAGGTACCAAATGAACCGCACGAAGTTGGGAGCATGGATATTCCTCTTTCTCTTGACCACCGTGGCCGCGGTCAGTGCGGGCAGTCTCGATGGGAAGGCACGTCCAGTCGCGGCTTTCAACCAGCCTGGCAGCCAACTAAAATCTCCCAATATTGAATTCATAGTTGCCGAGGAGCTGAAAGCAAAATTAGCCCGAAACGAGCCGGTAACAATAATCGACGTTCGTTCCAACGAGAGTTACATTGACAGCCCCAACACCATTAAGGGTTCAATCCACGTGAATCCCAGGAAACTTAATAGCCGGCTCGCCTTTCCGCCGCTGAAGAACATTGCGCACGAGAGCGAGGTTGTCACTTACTGTGCCTGTCCCAACGACGAGTCCGCCATTCGAGCAGCGCAGGTCCTCCTGGGCGCAGGCTTCACGCGGGTGCGCGTTTTGAAAGGTGGATGGGGTAAGTGGTTACAGGCGAATGGCCAGGTGGCGCCAAAGCCAAAATAGATAAGAGAAATATCAGACGCGCAGCACCTGATGTACCCGCAGTCCTTAGTCGGCCACAGTCTTTTCCATGACAAGCTCACCCAACGTCGGCTATCATAGCGATCCAATCGGGTATTTTTTCTAATCGCATATCTGTATCGGGTTAGTTTGACGAGCCGGCCATGTTGGAAGCAGTAAATCTAGGCTGTGCGCGAGGCGAGCGCCGGCTGTTTAGTAACTTAAACTTCTCTGTGACGCCCGGGACTCTGCTCCAACTTGTGGGTCCCAATGGCAGCGGCAAGACAAGTTTGCTGCGAATGCTCTGCGGCTTGCTGGCGCCTGAGGAGGGTGAGATTCGCTGGCGGGGCGAGAACATTCGCTCCCTGGGTGAGGAGTATTTTTCAGATCTGACCTACATCGGCCATCGCAACGGTTTGAAGGAAGAACTCTCTTCTCTCGAAAACCTCACCATCTCGGCAGGTCTGGCAGGTAGAGGGGCTAGTCACAATGAGGCCCGCAACATCCTCGGGAAGATGGGCCTTGAGGGGAGAGAGAATCTACCGGCGCGGCTGCTTTCGGAGGGACAGAGACGAAGGTCGGCACTTGCGCGGCTGTTGAGTTGGAGTACTTCTCTCTGGCTGCTTGATGAGGTGCTGACCTCGCTGGATGAGGCGGCGGTCGTCTTGATGAAATCCCTGATTGAAGATCATCTAAGCAGCGGTGGGATGGCAATCGTCGCGACTCACCAGGAGCTTAATCTTTCCTCGGGCAAGTTCGAGCGGCTGGAACTTGCAACCGGGATCCCCGGCGGCGCCGCGCCGTTGGGGTGGGCCTCGTGACTGCTCCTCCAACGCTTTCAATGTTTCGCTGGGTCGTGGCGCGCGATCTTAAGCTAGCCTGGAGACGTCGCGCAGATGTTTTGTCGACGCTCTTTTTCTTTGTGATTGTGGTAAGTCTGTTCCCTCTCGGGATTGGACCGGAGATGCAGTTGCTGCGATCGATCGCGCCGGGCGTCGTTTGGGTGGCGGCGCTTCTAGCGTCGATGCTCTCGCTGGGCCGCGTTTTTGAGAATGACTACCACGACGGCACGCTCGAACAAATGCTCCTAACACCGCAGCCGCTCTATTTGGTGGTGTTGGGTAAGATAGTTGCGCAGTGGCTGGTGTCGGAACTTCCGTTGGTTTTGATGGCGCCGCTTCTGGGCATCCAGTTTGGCCTGGCGAGGAATACGCTTTCTATACTTTTTGTTTCGCTGCTGATTGGCACCCCTGTATTGAGTTTGATTGGCTCCGTCGGTGCGGCTTTGACATTGGGATTGCGCGGTGGCGGCGTCCTGATAGCACTTTTGATATTGCCGCTCTACATTCCGGTGCTGATCTTTGGAGCAGGCGCGGTTGATGCCAGCGTAATTGGCGCGAGCCCTCTGGCAAATATCTACTTGCTGGGCGCTGCCCTGGTGCTGTCGCTGGTTTTCGCGCCATGGGCAACCTCAGCGGCACTTCGTATATCTCTGGAATGAACTTTGATGAATCTGATTGAGTTTCGTTTAGGAGCGGGCTACCGCCCGCTCGGTCGGGCAGTAGCCCGACTCTAAACAATCGCGTATTAGTGAATCAGAACCCCTAAACAGACGTCATCTCGGAACGAAACATGAACTGGTACAAGTATGCATCTCCAGCGGCTTTCTATCCTCTGGCGGGAAAACTAATTCCCTGGTTCGCGATCCCCGCGACAGTCCTGTTTGCCCTTGGCCTATATATCGGGTTCTTCGTCGCGCCCACGGATTTCCAACAGGGCGATGCGTATCGCATAATCTTCATTCACGTTCCCGCGGCATGGATGGGAATGTTTCTTTATATACTTTTGGCTTTCTACGCCGGCATCGGCTGGGCGTTCAATGCGCGCCTGGCTTCGATGATGGCAACATCGCTGGCCATTACGGGTGCGATGTTTACCGTCCTGGCATTGGTAACCGGTGCGCTCTGGGGCAAGCCAACCTGGGGCACGTGGTGGGCCTGGGATGCGCGGATGACTTCGACTCTGATTCTGCTCTTTCTTTACGTCGGGTTCATTTCGCTGCAAGCGGCCATCGACGATCCTCGGCGCGCCGATCGTGCCGGAGCAGTACTGGCCATTGTGGGAGTAATCAACGTCCCAATAATCTACTTCTCCGTTCGCTGGTGGAATACATTGCATCAGGGTGCGACAATAAGGATCCTGAACAAACCAACCATGGCGCCGCCAATGCTTGCGGCGATGTTAATAATGTTGGCGGCATGCTGGCTCTATTCCATCGCAGTTGTTTTGGTTCGTTTGCGTTGCATTATCATGGAAAGAGAACAAAACGTAGCCCGGATCGCACGGGCGGCAACTTAAGATCATGGACTGGTCAAGATTCTTTTCAAGCTGTTCAAGATTCTTTTCAATGGGCGGATACGCCTTTTACGTTTGGGGCTCTTATCTGGTGGCCCTTGTCCTTATGGGCGGCGAAGTGGCACTGCTGTTCAGACGAAAGAAGTCATTAAGAGCTGGGGACCCCAAAAGGCACAGGGAGCGATAACAGATGAAACGTCGTCATAAACGTATTGCCTTTATTGTTGCTGGACTGGCCGGACTGGGTGTTGCAGCGGGGCTGGTACTAAGCGCTTTTCAAAATAATCTGGTCTTTTTCTTCAGTCCGACGCAGGTGGCAGCCAAACAGGCTCCGGTGGGACGAACCTTTCGCGTCGGCGGTCTGGTGGAACAGGGGACGCTAAAGCGGGATAACGATGGCTTAACGGCGCGCTTCACTATCACCGACACTGCCAAGACCATTCCGGTCGTTTACAAAGGCATTCTGCCCGACTTGTTTAAGGAAGGCCGAGGTTGTGTTGCTCAGGGACACGTGGGAAGCGACGGCGTGTTCTATGCCGATCAAGTGTTGGCGAAGCACGACGAGAACTACATGCCACCGCAGGCGGGACAGGCTATCGATGAAGCAAAGGCTGCGAAGACTTTGGTTGAGAAGTAGTTTTGGAGTGCGGCGACTTGTCGCCGCTTTTTCTGAACTCGAGTAATGCAAAGCGCCGATAAGGCGGCGCACTCCATAAGATGATTCCTGAAATTGGACAATTTGCGCTGATCATTGCGTTGCTGCTGGCGCTAACTCAAGCGACCGTGCCCTTGATTGGCGCGGCCCGTGGTAATCGATCATGGATGGCGTTGGCGGCCCCGGCCGGCCAGGCTCAGTTCATCTTTGTGGCTATCGCATTCTGCTGTCTGGGGTATTCATTTATCACCAACGACTTCTCGGTTCTTAATGTCGCCACTAACTCCAATTCGCAATTGCCGTTGCATTACCGGCTGGCAGCGACCTGGGGCTCGCATGAAGGTTCTCTCTTGCTGTGGGTACTGATGCTTGGGCTTTGGACGGCGGCCGTTTCGCTTTTTAGCAAGCACCTTCCGGAAGACATGCTCGCTCGCGTTTTGAGCGTGATGGGTGTGATCAGCGTCGGCTTCCTGCTCTTTATGCTGGTGACGTCCAACCCCTTTGCCCGACGGATTCCTGCCGCGTTGGATGGGAACGATCTCAATCCCCTGCTTCAGGATCCGGCGATGGTAGTGCACCCGCCAATGCTTTACATGGGCTACGTCGGGTTCTCCGTGGCTTTCGCTTTTGCAATTTCGGCGCTAATCAGCGGCCGGCTGGACGCGACGTGGGCGCGCTGGTCGCGGCCATGGACGACAGTGGCGTGGATGTTTCTCACCTGCGGCATTGCGCTCGGCAGTTGGTGGGCTTATTACGAACTCGGATGGGGCGGCTGGTGGTTTTGGGATCCTGTAGAGAACGCGTCCTTCATGCCCTGGCTGGTCGGCACCGCCTTAATACACTCGCTGGCTGTAACTGAAAAGCGTGGGGGATTCAAAAGCTGGACCGTGCTTCTCGCCATCGCCGCATTCTCATTAAGTCTGCTGGGGACGTTTCTGGTGCGCTCCGGCGTGCTGACTTCGGTGCACGCCTTTGCCAATGATCCAAAGCGCGGCATTTTCATTTTGGCATTTCTCGCGTTCGTTATCGGCGGTTCACTTCTACTCTATGCCTGGCGGGCGAAGAATGTGGGTCTTGGCAGCAAGTTTGACCTTATCTCGCGCGAGTCTTTCCTGCTTTCAAACAATGTGCTGCTGGCCGTCGCGGCTGCCTCGGTCCTGCTCGGTACGCTGTACCCTTTAATCATCGATATTTTGGGGATGGGCAAACTTTCCGTTGGCCCACCTTACTTCAATAAGGTTTTTGGGTTGCTGATGGTTCCCGCGATATTCCTGATGGGCATCGGTCCCATCGCCCGTTGGAAGAAGTCCAGTGTGCCCGAGCTGGTGGTGCGTCTCCGCTGGGCATTTCTGGCCAGCGCTGTGGCGGCTTTGCTACTGCCGTTCGCCCTTGGCGAGTGGAAAATTTTGGTTAGCCTGGGCCTGCTGCTCGCGCTGTGGATTGTGACAACGGCAGCGCTCAATATCTGGGAGCGCGTAAGAATTACGTCGGGGAAATTCAGCGTCTTCCAGAAACTGAAGATGCAGAGCCGGAGTTACTATGGAATGCAACTGGCCCATATCGGGGTTGCGGTTTTCATCGTGGGAGTAACTTTGGTGACTGGCTATCAGTCAGAGAAGGATGTTCGCATGGACGTGGGCGATACTGTTACCGCCGGCGGTTACGGTTTCAAACTCAACGGGGTTAGAAATATTGCCGGCCCAAACTACATTGCCGCTCGAGCTGAGATTGAGGTCAGCAGGAAGGGCAACGTCATCGGTAAGATGTATCCCGAGAAGCGGAATTACACCGCCACGCAAAATGTGATGACCGAAACGGCAATCGATAGCAATCCGTTTCGCGACCTCTATATTTCGATGGGAGAGCCGGTAAGCGGCGGCGCCTGGAGCGTGCGAGTTTACTACAAGCCTTTTGTTGTCTGGATCTGGGGAGGAGCTGTGCTGATGGCAATTGGCGGCGGTTTGGCGGTCAGCGATCGGCGTTACGCCCTGGCTGCGCGCAAACAACGAATGGCGCTGCAGACACCGCCAGCCGCTCCTGCCCTGACTGTGGCCTCGGCTGAAGAATCATGAGCCGTTACGTAATCCCATTGGGTATTTTTCTTCTGCTGATGGTTTTTCTGGCCATCGGGCTCGGCCATGATCCGCATGAGGTTCCGTCGCCGCTTATCAACAAACCCGCGCCCGCATTTCAGTTGGCCCAGTTGCAGGAACCAGCGAAGAGTTTTTCTGCTCAGGAGATGCGCGGCAAAGTCTGGCTGCTGAATGTTTGGGCCTCATGGTGCGTTTCCTGCCGGGAAGAACATTCTCTACTGGTTGATCTGGCGCGATCCGGCGCCGTGCCGATTTACGGACTCGACTACAAGGACAAACGAGAAGATGCGCTCTCGTGGCTGAGCGATTTTGGCAATCCCTACATCTTGAGCGCGTCCGACGCAGATGGCCGCGTGGCCATCGACTACGGCGTTTACGGCGTGCCGGAAACTTATCTCATCGATCGCCAGGGAATCATTCGCTTCAAGCAAACTGGTCCGGTTACCCCTGAAACTATCGCGAAACAGATTCTGCCTCTGGTTAAGGACCTGAATAGATGATGAAGCCTGTGGCTCTGTCAGTACTGCTCCTATTCGTGCCGCTCTTTGTGGCGGCGCAAGAGGCAAAGCCCATGGCGGACGATCCGGCGCTGGAGCAGCGGGTGATGAACCTCTCCCAGGAGCTTCGCTGTCTGGTTTGCCAGAACGAAACCCTTGCTGATTCCCGCGCCGACCTGGCGGAAGATCTACGAACCCAAATCCGCGAGCAAATGAAAGCCGGGAAAAGCGACAAAGAGATCGTGGCCTTCCTGACCACACGCTACGGAGACTTTATTCTCTACCGTCCACCCGTTAAGCCAACCACTTACCTGTTATGGTTTGGTCCTTTCATTCTGATGATCGGCGGACTCACGCTCTTGTTTCTTAATCTGAAACAAAGACGGGAATTGATAATTGATAAGCCTCTGTCTCAGGATGAGCGGCGCCGCGCTGAAGAACTCCTCGGAGTTGGACCAGGCAACGCTGCGACCGACAAAGTGGTTCGGGGCAAGGAGACGGCATGATCACTTTTTGGCTGGTGAATGCATTTTTCGTGGTGATTGCTCTGGCATTTATCCTTCCTCCTCTGCTGCAAGGTCCAGAAAAGAATCAGGAAGAGGACGATACCGGACGGAAGGAAGCAAACCTTTCGGTCTACAGAGATCAGATTGCCGAGATGGAAAGAGACTTGGAGAACGGCATTTTGAACCCTGAACAATACCGCCAGGATCGCGACGAACTGGAGCGGCGTTTGTTGGAAGATGTATCTCCAAAACGCGGAGGCGAACCGGCTCCGGTTAAAGTGGGGAGCGCGGGTCGTGGTCTTGTTTACGGAATCGCCTTAGCTATTCCCCTCGTGGCCGTTGCTCTTTATCTGACTCTGGGTAACCCGAATGCTATCTCAGCATCGGGCACAGCGCCGTCGCCCGCTGCGGGCCCGATGAGCCCATCAACCAACGGTCAGCGCTCGCAACAACAGATCGAGGCAAATGTCGCCGCACTTGCCAAACGGCTCGAGCAGAATCCCGGTGATGTGCAGGGTTGGATGATGCTGGCGCGATCGTACAGCTCGATGGAGAGGTTCAGCGATGCCAGTGCTGCCTATGCGAAAGCTACGGCTTTGAAAACGGACGACGCCAACCTTTGGGCCGAATATGCGTTTGCCACGGCAATGGCCAATGGACGAAGTCTCCAGGGTCAACCACTTGATTTAATTAACAAAGCGCTGCAGGTTGATCCGGAAAACCCCAAGGCGCTTCAGCTCGCCGGCAGTGCGGCATTTGAAGGGAAGAACTACCAGCAGGCAATAGATTACTGGCAGCGGGTTTTGCAAAAGACTTCGCCGGAATCCGAGGTAGGCCAGGCCATTGCCGAACGGATTGCTGAAGCCAGGACTCTAGCCAACGGCCCGAAGTGAACTTCAATCCGAAAAAGATCAAATTCAACCAAACAACAGGAGAGATACGATGTCAGAAGCAAAAAGAAAAGTGGTCGACTGCCGGCTTTATCCCAGCGAAAAAGGCTGCACCGTCAGCATCGAAGGAACAGAAGAAGAAGTGCTGGAGGCCGCAACACAGCACGCCATCATGAGCCACGGGCACACCGAGAGTCCTGAATTGCGCGAGCAAATTCGTACCATCATGAAGGACGCGAGCTAGACCGCGCTGCGGACCCTGACCTAAACTCGTGACACTGATTTTAGGAACCTCCGATCAAGTGGTTCCGACGCGTAGCGCCGGTATGAATTTAGCCCGGCCTTTCAAGGCCGGGAAAGGTCGATGAAGTGCTTGCGTCGCGTAGCGACGTCTGAATCAGGAGCCCTATTCAATCGTCGCTACGCGACGAGAACACGCAATCATTTTGATCCCGGCGTTGAAACGCCGGGCTAAATTCATACCACGCTACGCGTCGAAGTCCCAGACTGAACTCAGTCCCACTGAATCCAACTAACAAATGACAAGAGACAATCTACTGTTTTCGATAATCGGTTTGCTGCTGGGCTTTATCTGCGGCTTCATGTTCGCCAGCACCTTGAGTCAACGTAACCAAACGGCGCCAGCGACCGTGGCAGGCGGCCCGAACCTGCCGGCCGATCATCCGCCGGTAGCTGGGGATTCCGGCGGTGGAAACCCGCAGCAGGTCTTCGCTCAGGTCCAGGCAGCGATGAAGGAGGCCCGCGAGCAGCCAAAGAACTTTGACGCGCAGGTTACCGCTGCCAAGCTCGAGTATCAGGTGCAGCGATACGATCAAGCGATCGAGTTTCTCTTGAAGGCGAATCAACTTCGTCCCGATAGTTTTGATGTCCTGGCCATGCTGGGCGTGGCAAATATGGACGCGGGGCACTACGACGTTGCCGAAAAGTGGTATCGCGCGGCGCTGGCAAAAAAGCCCGATGACATTGTCGTCCTGGACGGGCTTTGTGCCGTGTTGCTGAGCAAGGGCGACGCGAAAGCGGCGGAGGCTGCGATCGATAAGCTCGCTAAATTGGATCCCTCGAATCAGGACCTCGCGCAATTTCGAGATCAACTGAACTCCCTGAAGAACCCCTCCAAATAGGATCGTAGTCAGAAATATTAAGCGGGATTTGGGTCTCCCTCTCATTCACACCTGGCTTAAGCCAGGTGGTTGAGGATGGGCAAGGAAAACAGAAACCGTTTAAACGGTTTCCAGTCGATCTCCCTGAGTTATCACCTGGCTGAAGCCAGATGTGAATGAGACTTAAGGCTGAGTCAGGCGAGGACGCGGCGGGGATGCTGAGGGTGATGGCGCGCGCTTGCCGGTGTGATACTCCGGCCCGCAATACTTCTTCGGCTCCTGCCCAATAACAAAAGTCCTGGTACGAATCACGGGACAAGAATCCACCGCAATCAATCCGGTAGTCGGATCTATGTCCAGAGTAATCGTCCCTTCCAGCTTCGTGGGCGCATCTTCCACGGAGAGGTCGTGTCCTTCGCCTTTTAATTGCTTCCGAGGCGATGGTGTGGGCGATGGCAAGGGCAACGGTCCGGGCTGATAGGCTGGAGCAGCCTCCAAGGGTGCTGGCTCTCCACCCTCGGGCGTCGGCGTTTCCTCAACAGTTTCTTCGATGTCGGCGTTCGGTGCGGTGCCATTGATAAAGAGCTCGGTGCGTTTGTTGGGATCGTCGGCGGACGCAAGCTTGCCTGTCAGGACATCTACGTTCACCTGCTGAATTCCTTCCGGCATCTGCCAGTCGCCGGCCCATTCCGGATGCGTGGCGAGCGCGACACTCATGAAATCTGCCCAGATCGGCAAGGCCGAGTTAGCGCCAGTCAGTCCCAGTTGCGAACCATCGTCGAAACCGACCCAAACAACGCAGACAAGGTTCGGTGTGTAACCGGCGAACCATCCATCGCGCGAGGTGCCGGTCTTGCCGGCGACGTTTCCCTTGAAGCCGCGAGCACGCACCTGCGCCGCCGTGCCACGATTGATGACGTCCTTCATGAACGATGTCATTACATAAGCCACATCCGGTCGCAGCACTTCACTCTTCTGCCCGGTAGGCGCGGCAATGGTAACTCCTTTGCCCGTTGTGATGCGGTTGATGGCAATGGGACTGGTTCGTGTTCCATTCGCGGCAAACGCAGTGTAGGCGGAGGCCAATTGTAGCGGCGTCGCCTCGCTGGTCCCCAATGCCATGGCTGGATACGCGCGCTGAACTTTCGGCAGCCCGGCCTTCGCAGCCAAATTCATCACGCGGCCAATCGTTATCTCAGTCGCCACGTCTACTGTGACCACGTTAAGGCTATGCACCATCGCATCGCGCAAGGTTACCGGCTGATAGGAATACTTGTCGCCGAAGTTGCCCGGCGAATATTGCTGGTTGTCATAGGTAAATGTCTTAGGCTCGTCTTTATAGATTGTTGCCGGGGTGATTACCCGTGGCACCGGATCGTAAGCGGTGTTAAGAGCAGTCGCGTAAACGAAGGGTTTGAAAACCGACCCTGGCTGGCGCATTGCTTCAGCGCGGTTGAGCTGGCTCTTCGCGTAGTCGCGCCCCCCGACCATCGTCACGATTTCACCGGTGTGCGTGTTCATTGCCACCAACGCCGCTTGTAATGTTCCCGGCTGCACCCGCTTCGCTTCGACGCGATCGAGCACCGCCAGCTGTTTGGTGACGGCAGCATAAGCAGCGCGCTGCAAATCCATATCAACGGTCGTGTAAATGCGCAGGTGCTCGGCCACGCCCGGTCCGGCGACGAGATCGCCCAATTGGTTTTGCACGTAATCGGAGAAGTAGGGCGCGTCGGAAATATCAATGCGCCCTTTGGTTGGCGCGACCTTTAGTTCGACGACTTCGGCCTGCGCCGCTTCTTCCTGGGTGATACTTCCGGTTTCAGCCATCGACTGCAGCACCTGGTTGCGTCGCGCCGTCGCCGTTTCGATGTCGTGGTAGGGATTGTAGCGGTTAGGGCTGCGTATGAGTCCGGCGAGAAATGCCGCTTCGGGCAAAGTTAGATTCGTGACGTCCTTGTTGAAATAGGCGGCAGCGGCCTCGCCAAAGCCATTGATGGAAAACCCGGATTGTTGGCCCAGATACGCCTGATTGCAGTAAAGCGCGAAGATTTGTTCTTTCGTCAGCCGCGTCTCGAGAATAATCGACATATAAGCTTCGGCGATTTTCCGCCGCCAACTTCGCTCGGGAGAAAGCAGCAGATTCTTGACTAACTGTTGGGTGATGCTCGAGCCGCCCTGGCGGGCCAAAGGTGAATTGGGATCTGCTTCATAACGACGCACGAAGGCGCGCACTATGCCGCGAATGTTGACGCCGTAGTGTTCGAAGAAAGAGCGATCCTCGGTGACGGTTATCGCTTTGATTAGGTGTGGCGGCAGATCGTTGAAGCCGATGACCTTTCGCTTTGCCCGCTCACGCCCTGTCACCGAGCTAATTAGTTCCGGTTCGATTTGAGCTCTGTCGAGATGTCCGTTTCCGTCTGCGTTAGTGATCGAAGAGATGGCCTTGCCGGTGCGCGCAAACTGCACGCGCAGGCGGGGAAAAGAATGCGCGCCGTCAACAGTTGCATCTTCGCCGGGAACGATGTCCAGGCTCGGCCCATTTACGACATAGCGACCCCTCGCACTTTCACCTTGCTGCCCCTGCTCGACGTAGCCGGCCCGTTTTAGGTAAGCCACGAGATCTTCTTCTGAAATATTCTGCCCGGGGCGGAGCTGTTTTGGCGCCGCATAGATTCCCGCTGATCGGGTGAAGACTTCGCCGCTGAGCAGATTGTCAATTCGCCGCGATAGGATCATCCAGTAGTAGACAAGCACGCCGATGAAAATTATCGTAAGGACGGCGACCGGAATGATCACGTATGGCTGTAACAGAAAACGCTGCACGCGCTGGAATTTGGTTTTCTCCGGCTCTTCAAAAGCAACGATACGTGGCGGCCTTTGCATACGCTTGCCGTCGCGCGCAACGGGCGGAACTCGGTTTTCAGGCGGGTGGCGAATGGGCATGGATTAAATCAGACAGTGCCGGCGAACGATGGCCCTGAGGGGTGGGCGCTTCAGTCCATCATGCCTCAAAAGGCCGCGTTCAGCCAGGTGGCAGTCTACTACAATTGACACCTATCTCCGCTTTTCGTTAACGTCAACCAACCAGGCCACAAGTTAGATGCGGGTGTCATCGTGTAGGTTTTATGCCGTCTGCTTCCCGAGCTTCGAGGAGAAGTCGTTTTCGCATGGCCTATGCGCTGGGCGCGCTGGTGGCAGCCATTGCGCTTGGCACGGTCGGATTCCACTTTATCGAGCGCGTTTCCCTGCTCGATAGCCTGTACTTAACGGTGCAGACCGTAACGACCGTTGGCTATGGCGACATCTCGCCTAAAACGTCAGCCGGCCGTGCCTTTGCGGTGGTCTTTATGCTGGTGAGCGTTAGCACGGTTGCTTACGTCTTATCCAGCACAGTGCAGTCGATCATTCAATCCGAGTTGATAGCGACGTTTGGCCAGCGACGTCGCTCGAGAAAAATGAGCAAGCTTCGCGACCACTTTATTATCTGCGGCGCCGGCCGCGTGGGCTCCGAGTTGGTTCGTCACATGCAGCGGGCGAGCGAAAACTTCGTCGTGATCGAGAAAGAGGAGGCGAAGGTGAATGAGCTGAGCGAAGGCGGCACAATGGTCCTGCTGCGAGATGCTACCCGGGAAGATACTCTGCGAGAGGCGGGGGTCGAAAGCGCGCGCGGACTGGCTGCGTGTTTGCCGGACGATGCCGACAATGTATATGTCGTGCTGACTGCGCGCGATATTAATCCCCAACTGCATATTGTGGCGCGGGCTGCCGAGGAACAGGCCGAACCCAAGTTGCTTCGCGCCGGGGCTAACCGGGTTGTGGCTCCGACGATAATCGGTGGCCGTCAGTTGGCTATGGCATTGCGGAAGCCGGCCGTAGGCGCCTTTATTGATTCCGTTACTGCCAACGAGCTTGGCCTGGAGTTCGAGCAAGTTCTGGTCGGGACCCGCTCGCCGCTTGCCGGGCAAAAGCTACGCGCCACGATCAATCGCTCGGAACTGGACGTTGTAATCGTCAGCATCCAACGACATAGCGGCGAAGTGTTTTTCAATCCCAGCGGTGACACCGAAATTGAACATGGCGATGTGCTGATCGCGATCGGTAGCGCTGAATCGCTGCAGAAGCTGAACGAACTGGCGCAGAGGTAGGTGGCACAGACTTTGGTCTGTGAACTGTCTCGGAACAAATTCCACATGCTAACGTCTGGGCCACTAGACGATGAAAATCTTAGTAACTGGCGGTAGCGGCTATCTCGGGACCCATGTCGTGCGGTTCTTCGGCGCTCAGGACTTCTCGCGCCGGTCACATCTCGACATCCTCAACCCGGATGATGCCGGCCTGGTTGCGGATTACGACGTCGTGATACATCTCGCTGCGTTTCTCAGCCAGGACCCCACCCAGGCCGAACAGTGTTTCCGTACCAACACCGAAGGTACGGTTAACCTGCTTCGCCACATGAGCCCAAACGCCGCTTTCATCTATGCCTCCACTAAAGACGTTTACGGATCTTTCGCCGGCGAATATGACGAGGTGCCGGAGACTTGCCCCACGGATTACTGCGGCCAGACAGCTCTGGCGTGGTCGAAGCTGCTTGGCGAGCGTTACGTTGAGTACTATGCGGAGCAGCGGGGCTTCCGGGCCTGCATCTTTCGACTCTCGACGGTATATGCACGACCTTCGGATGGAAACGAGTACGGCTTCGTGACTAACTACGTGGAATCAGTAAAGCGTGGTTGGCCAATAACCTTGCCTTTTGGAGGGCAACCCGTCCGCGACATCCTTCATGTGGACGACTTTTCCCAGGCCTGCCGCGCCTTCGTTGATTCGTCGCAGACCCGTGGCCTGTATAATCTTGGCGGTGGGAGGGCAAACGCGGCTTCGCTCCGCGAGATCACGGAGCGAGTAGCTGAGATGGTTCAATGCACGGCTGTAATCGACAGTGAAGGCGTGCTGCCGGCTCCAGTGCCATTGCACTATATTTCGGATCTATCGCGCATAAGCGCTGAACTCGGCTGGGAGCCGCGCATCGGAATCGAAGAAGGACTGCGAAGCTTGATATGAATTCTCTCAAAGCAGGCCAGGTCAAGCGGGTAGTCGTGCGCGGCGCAAACTGGGTTGGCGACGCCGCGATGACCATCCCAGCTCTGCGAGAGCTGCGGCATCTCTTGCCGCACGCTCATATCAGGCTGGTTAGTCGCAGTGGCACCGCAGGTTTGTATACTGACACTAATTTTATTGATGACCTGTCGGTTTCCGATCGCAGCGACTGGCTCTCTTTGGGGCATGAAATCGCAGAATGGAAGCGCGGGCGGTACGATCTCGCGATTCTTTTTCCCAATTCTTTTCAGGTGGCATTAATCGCCGCCCTGGCGCGTGTGCCGGTGCGGTTGGGATACGCGGCGCAGAGCAGGGGATTTCTTCTGACCCATTCTCTTCCCTTGCCCGAATGGCGAGGCTCGCGTCACGAAGTCTTCTACTACCTGAACATCGCATCTGAACTGGAGCGCCTGCTGAGTGGAACTTCGCAGGTGATGGAGCGTGAACCGGACGTATCGCTCCAGGTTTCTGATGAACGCCAAATCGAAGCAAGCGAGGTCCTGCGGGAAATGGGGGCGCGCGACGGTCACAAATTGGTGGCGCTGTGCCCGGGCTCAATCAATAGCCGCGCGAAGCGTTGGCCCGCGGAACGCTACGCCGCATTCGCTGATCGTTTAATAGACGAGCTCGACGCGGAGGTTTTGTTGATTGGCTCTCCAGGCGAGCGCGATGTTTCAGTTCAGGTTGCGAGCCATATGCGTCGTCATCCGATCATAGCGACGGGCACGACCGATCTATCGAGGGCGACGGCGATGTTGAGCCTGGTAGACCTGTTGGTTACCAATGACACCGGTCCGGCGCACATCGCTTCGGCTTTGGGGCGTCCGACGCTGGTGATCTTTGGGCCGACGAATCCGCTGACGACGCCCCCGTTTTCGTCAGTGGGGGAAATCATCCGCCGGCCGCCCGTCTGCGCCCCCTGCATGCTGCGCGATTGCCCTATAGATCATCGTTGCATGACGGCAATTTCGCCGGATGAAGTATTCCAGCGGGCGGCCGCGCTTTTGGGAATGTCCGACAAACTTCAAGTTGTCGAACTCATTGGCCGCCCAGAGACCGGCGACAAACTGAACCTTGTCGGACACCCGTAATGAAACGACGCGCTGTGTTCATCGATCGCGACGGCACTGTTTCGGAAGAGGTTGGGTATGTGAATCACCCCTCGCGCTTCCGCCTTCTGCCGCACTCAGCGGAGGCGATTCGGCTGCTGAACGAAGCGGGCTGGCTGGCTGTCCTGGTCACGAACCAGGCCGGTGTGGCGCGTGGGTATTTTTCCGAAGAAATGATCCAGCGAGTGCACGATCGTCTTCACCGCGAGTTGGCTGGCGAGGGGGCGCGTCTTGACGCGATCTACTACTGTGCCCATCATCCGTCCGTGGGCGAGCCGCCCTATCGTTTGGACTGTGACTGCCGCAAACCCAAGCCGGGACTGATCCATCGCGCCGCTTCCGAATTCGATATCGAGATCGCCGAAAGCTGGATGGTGGGTGATCGTCTTGGCGACGTTGAACTCGGGCGCAACGCAGGGACGCATTCCGCTTTAGTTATGACCGGTTACGGTCGCGGTGAGTGGGAACACCAGCGCGGCTCATGGACCGTCGAACCTGATCTGGTGGCTGAAGACTTGCTGGAAGCTGTTCAGGAGATCACAGCAGAGGGCCAAAGGCCCGAAATGAAAAAGCCTGGGGCAGCGCCCCAGGAAAGATGTGATCTTTCCTGAACTACAGCGCTGAAGGCGCGAAATAATAAAAGCCGCGGATGTTATTTCGCGCCTTCAGCGCTTGGAATTCTCAAGATACTATACCTGGGTCGTTGGCCCAGGCTTTTACATTTCGCGCCTTCGGCGCTTTGCTTGCGGATCGCGCGATTTACTTGAACCAAGTTGCATCAATGCCGGAACAACTGCGGCCTTTAACATAGAAGGAGTTTGTGATCTCAACAAACGCATCAAAAGCTCTGGCCGACATTGTTCGCAAGTTTTCTCGCCGGAAGATCTTAGTTGTCGGTGACGCGATTGCGGATCAGTTTGTCTATGGCGAGATTAGTCGCGTATCGCGCGAGGCCCCCGTTTTCATTTTGCGGCACGAACACACGGAAACAGCGCCCGGTGGCGCCGCTAACTGCGCGGCGAATCTTACCTCCCTGGGCGCTCAGGTGTCTTTGGTTAGTGTTGTCGGGAAAGACGAATCGGGCACGGAGTTGCTGCAGAAACTGAGCAACACCGGCGTCGATTGTAGCGGCGTCCTCGTTTCACCCGATCACCGCACCACGACAAAGGTGCGCGTACTGGCGGGGCAGTCACACTCTACCCGTCAGCAGGTGATTAGAATTGACTATGACGGAGAAACTGATTTCGACCTGAAGCTGCGCGCGCAAGTAACTGAGCAAATGAGCGGTGGAGTTCGACGGGCTGAAGGCGTGATCATTTCCGATTATGGTTACGGGGTGGGCAACCCTTCTATCACGCAGACTGTTCGGACCGACGCCGGCGGTGGTATTCCGGTTCTGGTAGATTCGCGATTTCGCCTGTCTGCTTTTCCCGGGCTAACCTCCGCCACTCCAAACGAGGACGAATTGGTGCATTTGATCGGCCGCGAGCCTGTGGATGTCCGCGAGCTGGAAGCGGCAGGCCTTGAACTCTGTCAGCGACTGGGTTATCGAGCGCTGCTAATTACCAGAGGCAGCAACGGCATGATGCTGATTGAAGCCGAGAAGGAGCCATTGCATATCGCCGCGGTTGGTCCGCACGAGCCGGTTGACGTTACTGGCGCTGGTGATACCGTGATCGCAACGTACACGCTGGCCTTAGCGTCCGGCGCGTCATTCGCCGAGGCAGCTCAGCTGGCAAACCTGGCCGGCGGCATCGTCGTTATGAAACGGGGCACGGCGACAGTGACTGCGGAGGAACTAATCGCAGCGGCGCTGGGGCAGGACCAGGGCGCGGCCAAGGTTATAGGATTTAGTTAGACTTTGATGAGCCCGGAAACCACCCGGCGGGACAAGCGCGACCAGAACCTCGCGCATCGAGCTCCAGTTACGCGAGCTGCTTGGCAAGCCTGGCTTTGGCCCCTGGGTCTGTTCTTCGCAGCCCTGGCTTTGCAAACATTGGCCAAGCGCAAACCGCACTTAGTAGAGCATTACTATAGCCGCACGCTTTTCCCTCCCATTAGTCACGCGCTATCCCGTGTTAACGGACTCTTCGCATTTTCCCTCGCTGAGCTAATGGTAATCGCAATCGTTCCGATTTTGATTGGAGCGGTGATCTATCAAGGGCGCCAGATCTATCTTCGCCGCAGGTCGGCACGCAGGATAATTCGAGCGGACTTGCTGACCGCCATTTGGATAGCCGGCTCAGCGATGGTCCTTTTTCTGCTGATCTGGGGCTTCAATTATGAACGTGAGCCTTTAGGGAATAGCCTGGGCCTCGCAAAACGACACGCCAACTACGAGCAGTTAGAAATCGTTAGTGCGTGGATCGTCGGCGGCATCAATTCCAACTACGACGCCTCGCGTAGTGGGCAGGGCCCTCCCCGGCTTGATCGTGCTCAACTTTACGAGCTGATCGAATCTGCATACCAACATCAACCTTTACTAGCGGCCTTGTGCGGCGGTGGCTATGCCCAGGCAAAGCCTGTTCACTTTTCCGGCCTGATGAGCCGTCTTGGGCTTTCTGGAATCTATTTTCCCTTCACAGGCGAGGCGAATTTTAATGCCGCCCAACCGGATTTCGATCTCCCCTATGTCATCGCTCATGAGAAGGCACATCAATGCGGCTTCGCCCGCGAAGGTGACGCTAATTTCATAGCGTTCCTTGTCTGCTCGAATTCAACTAATGCTTATCTGCGGTATTCCGGATACTTGAACGCCTTGAATGTAGTCTACACTCTTGCGGCAGCAGCGCCCGACCGCTACCCACGGACCTCCACAATGCTCGACGAAGGTCCGCAAGCCGACCTAAGGGCGCGTTATGCTTTTTGGGCGCGCTATGTAGGACGCGCCAGCGAGATGAGTCATCGAATCAACGACTCTTATTTGAAGGCCAACCGCGTCGCGTCCGGGACGCGAAGCTATGGCGAGGACGTTGCCCTGATCGTCGACTATTACTTTACTCGAGCAAATACATGAACTTCGAAGCCTTGTCACGCATCGTGGATCGGGGTGATTTAATCCAGCGCGTGGCGGCCGCGCGCAATGACAACTTGAGCGTTGTCTTCGCCAACGGTTGTTTCGATCCTCTGCACGTCGGTCACGTGCGGTACCTGGAGGGAGCAAAGGCTCTGGGCGATGTGCTGATAGTGGGCGTCAACTCCGATCAACAGGTGCGCCGAATGAAAGGCGCCGGCCGGCCCCTGGTTTCTCAAGACCAGCGCGCCGAAATCGTGGCTTCATTGTCGGCCGTTGACCTGGTCACCATTTTCGATGAGCCGACCGTCGAGACTCTGTTACTCGAGTTGCGGCCTGACATTCATGCCAAGGGCACGGACTACAGCCTGGACACGGTTCCTGAACGCGATGTGGTACGATCCTACGGCGGCAAGGTGGCTATCGTGGGCGACCCTAAGGAGCACTCGAGTACGGGGTTAATAGAAGGTTTGAAGTAGCTAAACCATGGCCCTCCGCCCGTTAAGAGGGAGGAATAGACAGGAGATCCGTGGAGTGGAAGAGCGCAACTGCACGCAAATTCGCAGAGACAACCCGAATCTCGATTGCCTCATCGAAGTCGGCACGAAGGCCTGGGTGCGGGCTGATGTCTGGGGAGACGCTGCGGGCACCGCGCCAGCAGTTACGTCGGTACGTGCCTCGGCCTTCGATCGCTTCCTTCGGTTGCCGACACCTCTCAAATCCACCTTCAAAAGAATATCCTGGTTTGCGCCCTTTCTTTATGGATTGGCTCGCGGTCTGTCTGGGCCCGGTGAACCCGAGCTCCGTTACGATCAATCTATATCCTTAGATCGCCTGCGGGAGTTAGCAGGAATTGTCTAGAACCGGGACATGGATGCAGCGCTGGCGCGTGCCGCTGGGGTTTGTCTGCGCGGCGCTTTTCCTTATCTTTGCCCGGCCCCGTCCTCTGACCCTGATCATCGGCGGGGCAATCGCCGTATTGGGACTTCTGCTCCGGGCGTGGGCTGCGGGTCACATTAGAAAGAACGATGCGCTGGCGACCACGGGACCATACGCCTACGTTCGAAATCCGCTTTACCTGGGGAGCTTTCTGATTGGGTTGGGATTCACAGTCGCAGCCGCAAGTCCGGGCCTTGGGATTCTTTTTGCCGTCCTCTTTCTGAGCATCTATCTTCCCGTGATGCGCGTCGAAGCAGCAACGCTCCTTGAGATTTTTGGGGACAGCTACCGCGAGTACGCTCGTCAGGTGCCATTGTTCCTCCCGCGCCTTCTCCCCTACCAGAGTCAGGATGCACGAGCGACAAAGTTCGAAGCGAATCTCTATATGCGTTATAGGGAGTACCGGGCCGCGTTAGGTCTCCTGATAGTTTGGGGAATGTTGGTGGTTAAAGCTTTTTATTTCAAATGAAACTTCCGGGTCATAAATGTTCAGCCCTGGTGGCGTGCATGGTGCTGCTGCTTGCGATCGGCGCCGGCCCGCCCGTGCTCGGGCAAAGAAGCCTGGGTCCGGACGCGCGAGCCTTTGACCTGGGAGAAGAGCTTGTCTACGAAGCTGAGTTTACTCGGGCCGTGCTGCGCAAGCTGGATATCGCCGACTTTCGTTTTACTGCCATCCGGGTAACCTCCAAAGACGCGATCGGGGAGTCGTCATCCAGCCTTCGTCTGACTGGTGACGTTGCCACCAAGGGCTTCTTCAGTAAACTTTTCAACCTGCGTGTTCACCAGCACATAGAATCGTCGGTCGATCCGATCGCATTTTCGGTGGTACGCACCAACAAGTTAGACGAACAAGGGAAGCGGGTCAGGGTCAGCGAAGCAGTTTTCGACCGGACCGTTGGAAGAATTACCTGGACCGAGCGGGACCCAAACCACCCGCAACAGCAGCCGCGCGTCGCCACTGCTGCATTTGCCGGTGCTGTCCAGGACATCGTTTCGGCTATTTATTTTGTGCGTTTGCAACCCCTCGAAGTTGGTAAAGGATTTGAGGTTCAGGTGAGCGACTCGGGCAGAATTTATCGGCTACCGATAATCGTTGTGGAGCGCCGCCGGATGAAGACCGTGCTCGGCAACATTGGCGTGATTCGCCTCGATCCGGAGATATTCGGCGAAAAGAGGCTGGTGAGGGGCAATGGCAAATTCTCAATCTGGTTGTCCGATGACCAGCGCCGCATTCCTGTTCGGGCACGTCTCAGCAATTCCACCGGCACCTTCGAAATCAAGCTCAAGCGCGTAGCCGCCATTCCTGTCCCACACTGACTTTTGCCGCCAAAGCCCACACTCTCCTTTGCGAGATTCGAAACTAAAACCCACGCTGTCGCTGGAACAGCCGCTAGTGATAGCCCATCGGGGCGCGTCGTCGGTTGCTCCTGAAAATACTATGCCGGCCTTCGAACGCGCGCTTGCGGAGGGTGCGGACGGTATCGAATTCGATGTGCGGCTGGCGAGCGATGGCGTGCCGGTGGTGATACACGATGCTAACCTGCGTCGAGTCGGCATGCGTCGGGGAAACGTATCGAGTCTAACGTCTGCTGAGCTGGCCAAATTCGACGTCGGCTCGTGGTTCAATCATCGATTCCCTGCCCTGGCCCGTAAAAGCTATGCGAGCGAATGCGTGCCGACATTGAAACAATTGTTCTGTTTCATCGAAGGATTGCAGGCCAGGTTGTACCTGGAGATCAAAGGGGCCAAAGGCGACGATTCCTCGCTTGCACTCGAAGTTTCGAAATTAATCCGGGATCATTCCCTGCAAGCGCGGGTTGTGGTCCTTAGTTTCGACCTGGCCTCAATTCGAGCCCTAAAAGACATCGACCCGAACATTCGTACCGGCGCTTTATTTCAGCCCGGGCTTTTCCGTATCAGCTCCTCCGTGCGAAAAACAAAAATGGTTCGCGCCGCTCTGGAAGCTCAAGCCGATGAGATCGCATTGCACCGGCTGCTGGTCTCGCCGCAGGTCGTCCGGCAGGCGCGCGACGAGGGCCTGAATGTCGTGGTGTGGACGGTGGACCAACCTGCCTGGTTTGAAATGGCAAGACAGTTAGGCGTGCACGCGATCATCACCAACAATCCGCGAGCAATGCGTGGCGGCGCCGCTTCCGATCCTCCCTCCTCAATTCCTTGATTGTGCCGCGTTATTTGTGCGCCCGTGCTAAGAAGGCGCTTCTAATGTATTATCCACAGCTTAAAACTTATTCGGAGGAAACTACATAATGCCGGTGGCAAAGGGCGCGAAGATTGCGCCCGCAGATGGAAAACTGGGCGTCTTGCTCGTGGGCCTGGGCGCAGTTAGCACGACCTTTATTGCGGGAGTGGAAGCGATTAAGAAGGGTTTGGCTGACCCGATTGGAAGCCTCACCCAGATGGGCACGATTCGCCTGGGTAAGCGGACCGATAACCGCGTACCTTTGGTCAGGGATTTTGTCCCCCTGGCAAAACTCAACGATCTCGTGTTCGGCGCCTGGGATATCTTCCCCGACTCGGCCTACGAAGCGGCCGTCCATGCGGGAGTACTCGAAAAGGAGTTGCTGACTAAGATCAAGACTCCGCTGCAGAGGATCAAGCCCATGCGCGCTGTCTTTGATCAGAATTACGTCAAGAGGCTGACTGGAACCAACGTCAAGAAGGGCGCGAACAAGCTGGCGCTGGCGCGCCAATTGATTGATGAGATTGCTGAATGGAAGCGCAAGAACAAGTGTGCGCGTCTGGTGATGATCTGGGCCGCCTCAACGGAAATATTTCTGAAGCCTCATGCGGTCCACAAGACAATCGAATCGTTTGAGCGGGCCATGCGCGAGAATCACCGGAGCATTGCTCCCTCGATGGTTTATGCGTATGCGGCGCTGAAGTCCGGCATCCCTTTCGCGAATGGCGCCCCGAACCTGAGTGTTGACATTCCTGCACTCAGGAAACTGGCCGAAGACAATGGCCTGCCGATTTGCGGGAAGGACTTCAAGACTGGCCAAACATTGATGAAGACCATTATCGCGCCGGGATTGAAATCGCGCATGCTTGGGCTGCACGGTTGGTATTCGACAAACATCCTCGGTAACCGCGATGGCGAAGTACTTGACGATCCGGAATCGTTTAAGACCAAAGAAGAGTCGAAGCTGTCGGTGCTTGAATACATCCTGCAACCAGAAGTCTATCCGAAACTCTACAAGGATTTTTCCCACGTCGTTCGAATCAACTACTATCCGCCCCGGGGTGATAACAAGGAGGGCTGGGACAACATCGACATCTTTGGCTGGCTGGGTTATCCGATGCAGATCAAGATCGATTTTCTTTGCCGTGACTCGATACTTGCTGCGCCCATCGTGCTCGACCTGGCGCTATTTCTCGATCTGGCACAGCGGGCCGGGATTAGGGGGGTGCAGGAATGGCTTTCTTTCTATTTCAAGTCACCGCAAACAGCGCCGGGACTTTATCCTGAACACGACATCTTCATCCAGTTAATGAAATTAAAGAACACGCTCCGCCATCTGCGAGGCGAAGATCTGATAACCCACCTTGGTCTTGAGTACTACGACTAGAAAAACGACGTAGGACAGACATTCCTGTCTGTCGCACGTAACGTGATTTTTGCTCGGTTGACTTCCGCAACCTTCACCGTCGACTTCGAACCTTTTGCGCACTGCTACTAACCTTTAGCTACATTTCTCCGGTCTCAATGATCCAAATTCTCGTTCACCCGCAGTATTTGTCAGTATTTCTCTGCCGGGAATTGTCAGCGGCAGCAGTCGCCCGCAGGCAACGAATGGTGATGAATCGCTCTTGTTAGGCATATTTTGTGGTGACATTTGTAACGATGTCGTATATATAGCGTCTGAGTGATTTTTGGCGGGAAACGGGTTAGAAGTCGAAGCCAACCCGCGCCGCTGGCCTGCGCATCAATGGGGGCAGCGGATCGTTCTTTGCTTGAGCGAAGCTTGGGTGGCTCCGAAAAGACCAGAAACCGGGTTGCCACTGAGCTTAAACTTGAGGAGGGCGACCATGATTGCTGAAATGGATATCGAGATGGAAAACGCGAACGAAATAAAAGAAACGGTCTTCCTCGACCCTGATCAAAAGAGCCCGCGCGCTCAGGATTTCGAAGAGCGGCTTTCAGCCCGCATCGTCGGACAGGAGCGGGCGGTGCGTCGCATGAGTGGTTTGTACCAGATATTTTTGGCAGGCATGAGCCCGCCGAACCGGCCAATCGGTACCATGCTGTTCCTGGGTCCTACTGGCTCTGGCAAGACTCGGGTTATCGAAGCAGCCGCCGAGGTCCTTTTTGGCGATCCCAACGCGATCGTTAAGATCGACTGCGCAGAGTTTCAGCATTCACATGAGATTGCCAAATTGATCGGCTCGCCTCCTGGGTATTTGGGCCACCGCGAAACTTCGCCTATGCTGACACAGGAAAACCTGGATCGCATGCATACTGAGGAGCTGAAACTTTCGCTTATCCTCTTTGACGAAATCGAAAAAGCTTCGGACAGTCTTTGGCAGTTATTGCTCGGCATCCTCGACAAGGCCACATTGACGCTTGGTGATAATCGGCGTGTTGATTTCACCCGGACGATGGTCGTCATGACGTCAAACCTGGGCGCTCGTGAGATGTCTGAATTGATATCCGGCGGTATTGGCTTTCACAGCGGTAAGAACGTCAAAAACCCAAATGACAACGAAGTGGACCAGAAGATCTATCGCACTGCGGTTGATGCAGCCAAGCGCAAGTTCTCGCCTGAGTTCATGAATCGAATCGACAAGGTGGTGGTCTTCCGATCTCTGAAGGAACATCATCTTCGCGCTATTCTCGATTTGGAATTGCAATCCGTTCAGAATCGAGTGATGTTGTCTGCGGGAACCAAATTCGTGTTCCATTGTTCAGAAGCCGCCAAGGATAAGCTTTTGAAGGAAGGAATCGACTACAAGTATGGCGCCCGCCATTTGAAACGTGCTATCGAACGCTTCCTCGTCTATCCGCTTTCAAACCTCGTCGCCACCGGTCAGGTCGGCCTGGGTGATCTGGTCGAAGTAGACCTGAGTCAGATTACCAACAAGCTGATCTTTTCCAAGCAATCCGGCGGCGCATTGATTCATGAGTTGACCGACGTCAGAGAGGAGCCGGAGCAAACCGAATCGAAGTCCGGCGGAGTTGGCGTTCCCATTCCCCAAACCAAGGCCGCGAGAAAAGGACAGGGCCGAGGCGAGAAGACTGAAAACTGAGACTCTGGTAAGCGCCCTCACAAACTAAAAGCGCCGGTCTGAGTTGGCCGGCGCTTTTCCTTTGATGGCAACTATATGAGGAACAATTAAGCCGCTAGGTCCCTGAACGGGCTACGCCCTTGTGAATCCGGCGCAGAGCTTCCTGGGCCGCGCGAGAAAGATACGGGTCATGCGCGGTCAAGGCCGAACGCAGCGCAGACTCAGACGATGGGTCGCCTATCAATCCAAGCGCCTGCGCGGCTTCCCGCCGTAAGTCATCAGCATTTTTCTCGTCTAACAAAGCGCCTATCAAGGCCGGGACGCCTGCGCGATCGCCGATTTGTCCCAAAGCGCGAGCGGCTGCACGCAAGACAAATTCATTTTCCTTCTTGCCACCAGACTTCTTATCCTTCGCGGGCTTAGCCGGTAGCACACTGCGATTCAGTATTGCCGCTAAAGAAACGACCGCCGCCGGCTCTCCGATTTGACCAAGGGCAACGGCAGCAGCACCTCGTACACTGTCTTTCTTGTCGCTGGATAGACTCGCGATCAACGGCTCAACCGCGCCGCCGTCCCGGGTTCCGCCCAGCACATGCGCTACCTCCTGGCGAACAAGTTCAGCCTTGTCGTTCAAGAGCGGGATCAGCGCTGCAACGACTTCGGTGGCGGGAAGACCTCCAAGCGCATGCGCGGCTGTAGCCCGCACGATAACCTCGGAATCGTTCAAAGCACCCAGAGCGACTCTTGAGCTCTCGGCGCGCTTTAAGTTTCCGAGACGGGCGAGCGCATCCCGCCGTTCTTCGATTTCTGCTGAGGCAAGCCTGCGACGCTGGTTTTCAATTTCACGTTGCAGCGGCGTCAGCCCGGAACTCCTGGAGCCGCCGCCCTGCGCAAGCGCCGGCTGGCCGGCTAAGAATGATGCGGGCATGACGCAGACAGTAAGACAAATTGATAGGAATCGAATTGTTTTCATAGCCAGGAGGCTCGCCTCATTCGCTGCCCTTCCAGTTCTCCTATGCACGAGCCGGCGTCGAACCAGCGCGACGTTCCGCACGGCGTCGAGTGGCTTCCCATTCGAACGCTTGCCTGGCCCGCCGGTTCTCGCGGGCTTCAGCCAGCAACGCGATTAGTTCGTCTTCCCACAGGCCGGGCGCGACACTGGCCCGGCGCATGGATTCCATAATTACGATGTAATCCAGGACCTCTACAACTTCAGTATCGGTAAGAGAATCCAGTTTGACGGCGAGATGTTGGCGTTCGGTTAATCGCTTAGCCATCTCTTTGCTCCTACTCTGTGCAAAGCGACGGCCAGGAACTTCTCAAAATCAGTGGGTCGTTTTGAATGCCGTCGTCGGATTAAGTTTCGCTTGAGGAATTATGATCGCATCTCTCCTGGTTAATTTGGGCGGAACACCTGCGCTCTCCCCGATCCCTTGAAGGGTCGTGCGCTGGCAATATACAGGAGGCGCAGCGACAGGCACAAGGTTTCTTCAAGTGGTTATATTGAGATTACTGCGTTCACTTTAGCCGGCGTCAATCTTCGATGCGACAGCATGAACTGTATCGATGATCAAAACCGCAATCGGCGGGCAAAGGAGAACATTTGAAACCAGCAGAGAGGTGTTCGAATAGCCCAGGGCGCCCGACGGTGCGACTTCCCCGCGATGCCGGAACAAGAGAGTCAGATCGGCGAAGAAATCCTGCGCATGCCAGCCCAGGAACAAGCCCAGTCCGAGGCTGATGATAAAACCGCCCACCAAAAAGGCATAAGCAGAAACTCGAGTAAATCGCTGTTCCGGTAACTCTTCGCCGGAAATGATTGAAGCCTGGATTGGTTCGGGACGGTAGGTATAGTGTGCCAGATATTCGCGCAACCTTGTGGCCAGATGCCAGATACCAACCAAAAACAAAGCGATGACGACTGAACGGCCTGCAAGACTAAGCACCTGCCACAAAGGCGGCTTGATCATAGCCACAAAGAACGTAGACAAGAATAGCGATACGGTCGTGAACACGGCGCGCTGCCGTTCAAGGTTATCGCGCCGGTCCCGCTCCAACAACTGGTTGACCACCCTATCCCATTGAGTCTGGGCGGCCAGGTTGCGGGCGCGTTGAGCGTGCGGATTGTTCGAATGAAGAATGGAAGAGCTACTTCTCTGATTGAGCTGGGCGTCGAGGTGTGCGCGTTCCTGTGGATCCGTTAGGGAGTGATATGCCCGAGATAAAAGTGCGAATTCCCGAGCCGCCTTTTCCGATCCCCGATTGACATCCGGATGACGCATGCGCGCCAGCCGCCGGTAGGCGGATTTAATTTCGGCGATCGTCGCCGTCTGTTTCACGCCGAGGACTCTGTAGTAGTTCATCAAAACCCTGGCTCCCGAAGGTGAAAACTCGCTCAGAGGCGGGGTCTGCTCCCCGTAATACTATATCATTTCTTTTTCATAGCTCAGCGCTCGAATCGCGGGTTACAAGGCTGGTAACGCCTCCAATACAGGTCAGGAACCTCAGCGGGACTATCGCTTTATGAAAGGAAGGAGATTAGTGAGGAGGACGCCAAAAGGGGCGGTGCTTTTTTCCTCGAGCTGCCCTCGAGGGGGGGAGGACATTTTTTAGTGGCGACCACCCCTTTGGCTGGGGGTAACCTTCTGTCAGCAACGACCATGCCAAATCCATTGCTAGACAAAGTTCCGCAAAATGCCTCTTCGAAAATCTTTCACGCCCGCCTCAGTGCACATTTGTCTACACGGGCGTCCACTGATGGATACACCATTGAGCGAAATCCTTTAAGCGGCCGCTTCGTCGTCAGCCGTTTTTCCGCGCGCATCACGCTCGATGAAATTGATCAGCGCGCGCACTGCCGTGCCAGTGGGCCCTTTGGACCGGTAGGGTTTGGCATCTTCCCCCCAAGCCGTTCCCGCAATGTCGAGGTGGGCCCAGGACACGCCATCGGCAAACTCCTTAAGGAACGCGGCCGCCGTGATTGTGCCGGCCCTGCGCCCTCCCACA
Source organism: Pyrinomonadaceae bacterium (assembly GCA_036506395.1). Classification (GTDB taxonomy): domain Bacteria; phylum Acidobacteriota; class Blastocatellia; order Pyrinomonadales; family Pyrinomonadaceae; genus DASXRU01. The sequence goes on from DASXRU010000092.1 coordinate 27,222, forward strand.
TTTTTTATGTCGGCGATATCGGACTTGATTTGCTTGGAATATTCCTTATCGAGCGGCAACTGCCAGAATTTCTCGCCCACTTCCTGCGCAGCTTCAATTAACTCATCAATCAAGGCCTGGTCAGTTCCCAGGATTCCCACGTTGACCTCGCCAAGTGCTACGGAGACTGCGCCGGTGAGCGTTGCCATGTCGACGATTCGCGTAGCGCCAAGCGTCTTGGCATAGGCAATGGCATCAGCCAGAACAAGCCGCCCCTCGGCGTCGGTATTTATTACTTCGATGGTCTTTCCGGTCATGGCAGTCACCACGTCGCCGGGCTTGGTAGCTTTACCGGAAGGAAGATTCTCTGAACACGCCGCGATCCCCAGCACCGACAACGGAGGTTTCAACTGGGCGATGGCGCGCATAGCACCGATCACGGTGGCTCCGCCCGTCATGTCGTATTTCATCAACTCCATGTTCTCGCCCGGCTTCAGCGAGATGCCACCCGAATCGAATGTGATTCCCTTGCCCACGAGCGCCAGCAAGTCAGTCTCCGGCGGCTCAGCAGGGTATGGTGGAGTGTATTTCAGCACAATCAATTTTGCAGGTTCATCTGAACCGCGTGACACACTCAATAAGGCTCCCATACCTTCCTGTGTCATGCGGGCTTCATCGAGGACATCAATACTAAGCCCAAACTCATTTGCCATTTCTCGAGCACGCTCGGCCATGCCGGTTGGCGTCAAATGGCCGCCGGGCTCATTTGCCATGTCTCTCGTCAAATTAACTGACTCGCCAACAATGCGTCCGCGTTCGACCCCACGGTTCAAAGCATTCTCGTCTCCGCCTTCCACCACGACGACCAATCGTTCGATCTCCCGCTTCTCTTTGTCCTCGGTGCGATACTTGTCAGGTTCGAAGATTCCTATGAAAGCGCCCTCGACGACGGTGCTTGCCACCCTCCCAGCGTCGGCATCTGAGCGAGGTACGATTGCGATAGTTTTGACGCTCCTGCCTCTAAGAAAGCGAATTGCAGTTCCTGCCATTTGCGAAAGTGATGCCGCGCCATAATCCTCACGCTGGCCTACGCCGACCAGTAACAAGCGCCGCGCTTTCAGTCCGTTGCTATTTGAAAGATGAAGATACGCGGTCTCGCCTTCTTTGCCCTTTAGCTCCTCAGATTCCAGCACCGAACTCACCAGGCCCCCAGCAGCTTTGTCCAGCTCCTTCAATAACCCGTCTTCCGCTTTTTCTCCCTGAAACACCGGAACCACCAAAGCCTGCACCTCGGTTTGCGCGTAGGATGCCGAACTTCCCTGAACTTCCATTCTTAGTTGTCTCCTTTTCCTATCGTTGCCGTTCTTTCAATTGCGCACGTGTTTCACGTTCGACGGTACGCCGCATTTCGGTCTCGCGCTTATCGTAAAGTTTCTTTCCCTTTGCCACGCCCACCTCGAGCTTCACGCGCCCGCCCTTCAGGTAGACCCGAGTAATGACCAAAGTCATTCCCTGGATTGCAGCCGCTTGTTCCAGCTTGTCGATCTCCCTGCGATGCAATAATAGTTTGCGCGTTCTGAGCGGATCGTGATTCGCCCGGTTGCCATGCGAATACGGTGAAATGTGCGCATTGAACAACCACGCCTCTCCGTCACGCACTGCGACATACGAATCCTTCAGCTGCACGCGGCCCGCCATCACGCTTTTTACTTCTGTGCCCGTTAGCGCCACGCCGGCCTCATAAGTGGTAGCAATATGATATTCATGAAATGCCCCGCGATTAGTAGCCAGGACTTTTTCGTCGTTAGCGGCCGGCATCAGGAAACTTCATCTCAGATTTCGAATTTTAGAGTCTCCCAAAGTAAATCGTTCAGCAGCAAAAGTCGAGACGCCCTCGCTCGGACTCTTAAATTCGGTTTAGCCAAACTCGCCGCGCAAGGGCCGCGCCATCAATTCTCGTGCTGCGTCGGCTGCGCTCTTCCCTTCGTACAACACGCTGTTCACTTCATTGGTAACGGGCATCTCGATTCCCAGCCGATCACTGAGTTGCTTCACCGCCCGAGTGGTTCGCACTCCTTCGGCCACCTCGCGCATGTCCGCAAGAATTTCCGCCAGCGCACGGCCTCTTCCCAACTCCAGGCCAACAAAGCGGTTGCGCGATAAACTGCCTGTACAGGTTAAGACTAAATCGCCGAGGCCGGCCAGGCCCATCAAAGTCTCCATCCTCGCTCCCTGAGTAGTCGCAAAGCGTGCTACTTCTGCCAACCCGCGAGTGATCAAAGCCGCCACGCTGTTGCTGCCGAAGCCCAGGCCCACCACCATCCCCGCGGCGATGGCCATTACATTCTTTACCGAACCACCGAACTCCGTGCCTACCACATCGGGGCTCCGGTAAATTCGCAGATTGGCGAAACTCAACTCTCGCTGCACGACGCTGCTGTCGTTCTCATTCACGCTTGCCGCGACTATCGCGGTTGGATGACCCGCTGCGACTTCCTTCGCGAAAGACGGGCCCGACAGGCAAACGAAGTGGGGCGAAAACCTGCTGCCAATCTCTTCTGCGACTACCTCCGAAATTCGCTTGCCGGTTTCATTCTCGATACCTTTACTGGCGCTGACGAAGATCATTCCCGGTTTGAGGTCCGGCAGCATTCTGCTCAAAAGTTGACGAGTCGCATGCGAGGGTGAAGCCAGGACGACCAGCTCCGCCGCGTGCAATGCCTCAGCCAACTCCCCGGTAGCGATAACATTTTCAGGAACCTGATGCGAAGCGAGATAGATCTTGTTCTCGTGCCGTAAATTAATCGACTCAACAACCTCTGCGTTGCGGGACCAAAGACGCACCTCGTGTCCGGCGCGCCCGGCAACGATACCGAGTGCAGTTCCCCAGCTCCCTCCACCAATGATGCCGATGCGCTTCATCTGAACTTGCTTTCAGTGCCCTGAATCAATCGTTGTATGTTCGCACGGTGCGCAAATACGATTAGCATCGCCCCACAAATTGCCGCGGTCACTAGCGGACTTACATCTGGAACTGGCCAAATGACAGAACTCTGCAGCCATACAAAACCCGGAATTGTTGCGGCGGCCACAATGGAGCCCAACGAAACATAACGCGTCAGCAAGACAATCACGATGAAGACCAGTCCAGCCATTCCCACCGGGATGGGCGCAAGCATCAGAAACACTCCCAATCCCGTAGCCACACCTTTACCCCCGCGAAAGCCAAGCCACACCGGAAAGCAATGGCCGATGATCACGGCAACGGCAGCGGCGGCAATCCACCAATCGGTTTGGACAGCTGAACCGGTCTGTCCTTCCTGCGCGAAGACGGCAAGACCCAAAATCCATCGGGCAACCAGGATCGCCGCAGCGCCCTTGGTTGCATCCAGCAGCAGTGTGATGACCCCAAAAACCTTTCCGGCCTGGCGCGACACATTGGTCGCGCCTGTTCCGCCGGAGCCCGTCGCACGCACATCCGCGCCTTTACCTGCGCGCACAAGCAGATACCCGAAAGGGATGGATCCCAGGAGGTAGGCGATTAATATGACGAGCAGGGAGCGAACCATAATGGCCAGCGGAGAAAGCCAAGGTCAAAACTTTAACTAGTTATCAACTCAGATTAATCTGCGTCGCAAAAGATCGAGCGCCGCTTGCGAGGCACGCCAGCGGACGAGATGCCGATCGCCGGGCAACGTCAGCCGGCGATGCTC
>DASXRU010000093.1:0-5169 GCA_036506395.1 Pyrinomonadaceae bacterium
CTTTTGTCCACCAGACGCGTCAGACCACCTGTGCCAGGTAGCACGCCGAGCAAGGGAACCTCGGGAAGCGAAATGGCCGAGTTGCCATCGTCCACCAGATAGATTTCATCGCAGGCAATCGCCAGCTCGTAACCGCCACCGGATGCAGTGCCGTTTAGTGCCGCGACATAACGTCGCCCGGAATGACCCGAGTCGTCTTCAATCGCGCAGCGTGTCTCGTTCGTAAACTTGCAGAAGTTGACTTTGAACGCGTGCGAGGACGTACCCAGCATGTAAATGTTTGCGCCCGCGCAAAAAATGCGAGGCTTCAGACTGGTGATAACGACAACGCGCACCTGCGGGTGTTCGAAGCGCAAACGCTGCACCGCATCGGCAAGTTCGATGTCCACGCCCAGGTCATATGAATTCAGCTTGAGCTTGTATCCTTCCGCCAACGTGACATCCTCCTGCACGTCCATCGAAAGCGTAGCCACCGCGCCGGCAACACTGAGCTTCCAGTGTTTGTAATGGTCCGGTGACGTTTGAAAGTTAATCATCAGCACCTCTCGAATTGGGGTTTCAGGCGGCTCGTCCGCGTCTCTGGATGTTCTCGGACCTGGCATATTTGCCCCACCCCAAGCCTAGTAGTTCGAACGTTCGTTCGGTTTAGTATCGTAGCCGGGATAGCAGTCTCGGGTCAAGTTCGCTTCGCCACTTACTGGCATATTTCAGGATTGGCCCTTTTTTTGGGCGTCCTTGACAGGCTTGGCGTGGCACGCGTAGGGTTTCAGCCTCCGGCCGCAGGCTCAGGGTAATGGGTCGAAGCCTGTTGAAGCGAAGCAGGGAGGCGCATCTGTTCTGGTGAACGGCGCGGTCTTCAAAACCGTTAGTGAGACTGTGAAAACAGGCTCAGGTAGGTTCGATTCCTACACGCCTCCGCCAGAGACATTGCCCATTGCCAATTTCCGATTCCTTTTGTCGTCCAGTTCGCAATTCGAAGGCCTTGGCAAGGACGTACTTCCCTTAGGAGGACTATCGGAAATTGGCAATTGGAAATTGGCAATTGGCAATGAATTAATCGGCAATGATTCACGACTGGATAGCATTGAACATGACTCCGGGTATAGGGCCGCGCGCCGCCGTCAAGCTTCTGGAGCGCTTCGGCTCGGCGGAAGCAGTATTCGGTGCAACTCGGGCGGAAGTTGAACAGGTGCGATTACCGCCCGAAGCCGTGGATAGCGTCATCGCTCGCGACTTGCATGAGAGAGCGGAAAGCGAAATCGAACAGGTCCGCAAGCTGGGCGGAGACATCCTGATACTCGATGATGGCGTCTATCCTTCCCTGCTGCGCGAGATTTATGATCCGCCGATTGTCCTTTATGTAAAGGGCGCATGGTCTGAATGTTTGGACCAACCGTGCATTGCTATTGTCGGCTCACGGAAGTGCTCCACTTATGGTCAGAACTCCGCGCTGATGCTGGCGCGTGAATTGGCGCAGCGAGGTGTCACGATTATTTCGGGTTTGGCTCGCGGTATTGATGCTGCAGCGCACCGCGGTGCGTTGGAAGGCGGGGGTCGAACTGTTGCCGTGATGGGCACGGGCCTTGACGAAATTTATCCGCGCGATCATCGCAAGCTGGCCCAACAGATCCTGGACGGCGGCGGCGCGCTGGTATCGCAGTTCCCTCTGGGCACGCCGCCGGTGTCGGAGAATTTTCCCTACCGCAATCGCGTGATTAGCGGCTTGAGCCTGGGTGTCCTGGTAGTTGAAGCAGCGGAGAATTCCGGGTCATTGATTACTGCGCGGCTGGCGATGGAACAGAATCGCGAGGTGTTTGCGGTGCCGGGAAATATCACCTCGCGCACTTCGTTCGGCACCAATTATCTGATCAAAGGCGCGGGCGCCAAATTGGTGCAGCAGTGGCAGGACGTAGCTGCTGAGCTGCCGCCCCAAATCGCCGCGCGACTCCTGCCGCCGCCGGTCGGCCGCAAGGAAAAAGAAAAAGACCTGGTGGACCAATTATCGCTCGCGCCTCAGGATCTTTCTGAGAAAGAGCGAACTGTCTTCAAGTTGCTTTCGCCCGACAATCCTGCGCATATTGATGCGCTGGTGGAAACCAGCAAGCTTTCGGTTTCCCAGATAACCGGCACGCTTTTGACGTTGGAAATGCGCGAGCTGGTGCGCGCTTTACCGGGTAAATGTTTTGTAAGGAAGATGTGAAGTCATTGCTAATTGCCGATTGCCGATTGTCAATTTGACCAGGTCCATTAAGGTGGTCTTACGGTCAGCACTGCGTTCAACCAAGCGGTTGAAGGTGGGCAAAATCGGAAATTGAAAATCGGAAATCGGAAATGAACTGATGGCCAAGAACCTAGTCATAGTGGAGTCGCCCGCCAAGGCGAAGACGATCAATAAGTATTTGGGCTCGGACTTTCTCGTGAAAGCCTCGATCGGCCACATCAAGGATCTGCCTTCAAAGGGCCTTGGTGTCGATATTCAAAATAATTTCCAGCCGACCTACGAAGTAATCCCGGATTCCAAAAAGCGGAACAACAAAAAGATTGTTGCCGAGCTGAAGAAGGCGGCGAAGGAATCGGAAGCAATCTATCTTGCAGCCGACCCGGATCGCGAAGGCGAAGCGATTTGCCAGCACCTGGCCGAAGAGATTGTTCCCAAAAAGCCGAAGAAGCCGCATTTTCGCGTGATGTTTAATGAAATTACGAAACGCGCAGTCAACGAGGCTTTCAATCATCCGCGCCAGATCGACGAGAACCTGGTGGACGCGCAACAGGCGCGCCGCGTGCTCGATCGCCTGGTAGGTTACAAAGTGTCGCCGCTCCTTTGCCGCACGATTGGCGGCAGGTTGAGCGCCGGCCGCGTCCAGTCAGTCGCCCTGCGCATGGTCGTCGAGCGCGAGCGCGAGATCGAGAAGTTCGTAAAGACTGAGTATTGGACCGTCACCGCCAACCTGGCCGGAAAGGTGCCGCCCGCGTTCGATGCGCGGCTCTGGAAAGTCGGCCAGCAGACCGTAAAGACCAGCGGCTTTGAAGATGCGACTAAGAAAACTGAGATTCTGATCGCCAATGAAGCCACTGCGACGGAACTCGTCGCCGAAGCGCAGCAGCAACCTTTCCAGGTCAGTGAAGTAGCGACGAAGGAGCGCAAACGTAATCCGGTCCCGCCTTTTATCACTTCGAAATTGCAACAGGAAGCTGCGCGCAAGCTGGGCTTTTCAGTTAAGAAAACGATGATGCTGGCGCAGAAGCTTTACGAAGGCGTCGAGATAGGCGCGGAGGGTGCGGTCGGCCTGATCACCTACATGCGCACCGACTCCACGCGCGTCGCCGACGCCGCCTTGAATGAGGTGCGTGAATTCGTCGGCGCACAGTATGGCCCAAACTATCTTCCCGAGAAACCGGTTCATTACCGATCGAAGAAAGATGCCCAGGACGCGCACGAAGCGATTCGCCCTACGGATGTGGCGCGCACGCCCGATGCGATGGCGCAGTTCCTCAATAAGGAAGAGCTGAAACTCTACCGTTTGATCTGGCAACGATCTGTGGCTTCGCAGATGATGCCGGCCATCTTTGATCAAACGACCATCGACATCGCAGCGGGACGATTTGTGTTTCGCGCCAGCGGTTCAGTGCAGAAGTTTGACGGCTTCCTGAAGGTTTACCAGGAAGGTCGCGACGAGAAAACTGAAGAAGAAGAAGAGGCCGAGCGCATGCTGCCTGCCATCCAGAAGGGCGAGACGCTCGAACTGAAAAAGATTACTCCCGATCAGCACTTTACTGAGCCGCCCCCGCGCTTCACGGAAGCGACCCTGGTAAAAGCCCTCGAAGAAAAAGGCATCGGCAGGCCTTCAACCTACGCTGCGATCATGACGACGATTCAGGAGCGCGAGTACGTAGAAAAGACTCAGGGCCGGTTCCATCCCACCACCCTGGGAAAGACAGTGAACGATCTGCTGATCGACGGAGGCTTCGGCGATCTCTTCAACGAGACCTATACCGCGCGCATGGAGGAGGAACTGGACGAGGTTGAAGAAGGAAAGCTGAAGTGGACTGATGCGCTCAGCGAGTTCTATACAACGTTCAAAAAGGATCTGGACCAATTCGAGAAATACATCAAGACACTCAAGGAAAAGGACACACCCACCGAAGAGGTTTGTCAGAAATGCGGCACAGTTGGGATGGTCCAAAAATGGGGGCGCTTCGGAAAGTACCTGAAGTGCCTCGAGTGCGGCGCCACCCGTGACCTGGAACCGGCGCCCGGCGCGAACGGCGACTCGGCGGAGACTGCGGCTGCAAGTACAGAAGTTGACGAGCCCGAATCTTGCGAACTTTGCGGCAAGCCAATGCAACTGAAGCGCGGCCGCTTCGGCCAATTCCTGGGCTGCACCGGTTATCCGGAGTGCCGCAACATTCGAAAGATTGCCAAGTCCGGCGCAGTTACGCCGGCGCCGGTTCTGCTCGATGAAAAATGCCCAGTGGACGGCGCCCAGATGGTGAAGCGTTTTGGACGTTATGGCGAGTTCATCGCCTGCTCGAACTATCCGAAATGCAAATACATCAAGCGCGAGACCACCGGCGTCGCGTGTCCGCGGCCCGGATGCAAGGGCGAGCTGGTAGTAAAGAAATCGAAACGGGGAAAGCTTTTCTACGGCTGCTCGGAATATCCGAAGTGTGACGCGGTTTATTGGGACAAGCCGGTTATCGAACCTTGCCCGAAGTGTAACGCGCCTTTCCTGCTGGAGAAGACTACGAAGAAAGGCACCACGCGCCATTGCGCCACCGAGGGCTGTGACTATAGCCGTGAATTGGCAACTCCTCCTCCTCCCGCCAATCCTGCGAACGAGACCCGCGCTGCCGGCTGATGGACCTTGCAACCTCAGCAGGATTCAAGTAAACAAACTCGCAGTCAGGAAGGGGGCATGCCCCCGCTCTTCACTGTTTGAAGCAGCTCAAGAGATCAAAGGCAGCGGGGGCATGCCCCCTTCCTGACTGCAAGTATTCAAAGATGATGACAAATGGCAGAAGGCATCACAGAGATCTTCGGTTGAGTGCAACCCGATGATCCTGGACCGCATCGACAGATAGTCCGCTGAAGAGCTGATATATTGGCTGGACGAAAAGACTTCAATGATTAATCTGCGCAAGCATCGCTTTGCATACCTTGTTGCCGGA
>DASXRU010000094.1:0-52649 GCA_036506395.1 Pyrinomonadaceae bacterium
AGCGCATCTCTTATTACTCCTTTTTGCAGACAAGGCAAAGATAACCCTGAACCGTTAGTTACACAAATAGCGCGTCAGGTGTTTAGAGTACCGACTTTAGCCGGGTTCTTCGGACCGACAAAAACCCGACTGAAGTCGGTACTCTGAACGCCTGTTTTCCAAATTAAGACATTAAGCGATGCTGGAGCTTGCTCGCTAGTTGGCCTTACCTTAGAATGCATTTCGTTCCTACTCTGTTGTCTGCGGCATGAAATCCATTCTACTTTTAGTTCTTGGGGCCTATGTTGTAGCGGCCGTTCATTCCGTGCTTGCGTTTGTGAACAAGCGCCGCGTGCTACAGCGCGTTTCCTGGCTCGCGGTGTTGACCGGGTTCGCTTTACACACTATCGCGCTGATTACCGGATGGGCCGGCCAGGGTCGCTTCCCGCTTTTTTATTTGCCGGAAACGCTTTCGTTCCTGGCCTGGACGCTGGTCGCAGCCTACGGCCTGGTGTTGTACCGCTATCGCGCTCATGCGCTGGGCAGCTTTACGTTGCCACTGGTCGCCGGCCTGGTTCTGATCGCCATCGTCACGGGCTCGCCGCTATCTGCCGCTCCCGGTACCCTGGCGGGAGCGGGCGCTGATTGGATTTTTCCTTTTCACACGACGGCTCTTATCTTTGCGTACGCTTCCTTCTTCGTCGTCTTTGTGGCCAGCGTTATGTATCTGTTGCAAGAGCGCGAGCTCAAGTTGAAAACGTTTGGCGCAATTTTTCATCGTTTGCCGGCGCTCACTACCATGAATGATATCGCCACCGCCGCTGCCACGATTGGCTTGACCCTGTTGTCGTTGGGGATCGTGACCGGGATGCTCTGGTCCGAAGCGCGCGACGGAAAGCTTTGGCACAACGATCCGAAAGAGATTTTTGCCGGCTTGACCTGGCTGCTCTATCTGCTGCTGATAATCTATCGCTCATCGGCCCGCTGGGGCGGACGCAATGCCGCCTGGCTCGGTGTGGTCGGGTTCGCGCTCGTCTTATGCACCTTCCTGGGGGCGCGCCTGATGGGTGGTTATCACGTTTTTAATTAGATATTTGTTGGTTGGGGAAGCGTAGCAACTGACTACTAACAACTGACTACTGACAAACATCATGTCAATCGTTCTGGTAGGACTAAACCACAAGACCGCGCCCATAGAAGTGCGCGAGCAGCTCGCCTTCAGCGATAAAGCGTGCGAGCTTAGCTTGCGCGCGCTGGTCGATGGCGAGGTGCTGCGCGAAGGCCTGATTGTTTCCACCTGCAACCGCGTGGAAGTTCTTACTTCGATCGGCAACGGTTTTCTCGATGAAGGGACTACCCGCATCACGAATTTTTTGAGCGAATCCCGCTCCCTGCCTCAGGACTACTTCCGCGAGCATCTGTACAGCCATGTTGACGATCAGGCCGTGCGCCACATGTTCCGCGTGGCCTCTTCGCTGGATTCCATGGTGATCGGCGAGCCGCAGGTGCTGGGTCAGGTACGGCGCGCCTATTCGGTCGCCGTTGAAGCCGGGACTACCGGGCGCGTGCTGAATCGATTGATACATCACGCGTTGCGTGTGGCCAAGCGCGTGCGCACCGAAACCGGCATCGCGGCTTCAGCAGTTTCGATCAGCTTCATGGCCGTCGAGCTGGGCCGCAAGATTTTCAACTCGCTGGCGGGCCACACCGTGCTATTGGTCGGCGCCGGTGAAATGGCTGAGCTTGCGGCCCGGCACCTCGTTAACGCCGGCGCTTCGGATTTGATGGTCGCGAATCGTAGCGATAAAACAGCCCGGAAACTGGCGAACGAATTTGGCGGCAAAGCAGTCGATTACGCAAGCCTTGCGGACCACCTCGCCAGCGCGGACATCGTTATTTGCTCGACCGCGGCGCCAGACTATGTGGTCACGCAGGACATGGCTCGCCAGATGCTGGAAAAGAGGCGCAACCGCCCTTCTTTTCTTATCGACATCAGCGTGCCGCGCAACATTGATCCGGCGGTAGGCGAGCTGCCCAATCTCTTCGTCTTCGACATAGACGATCTTGAAGCCGTGGTGTCATCCAACATTCGCGAGCGCGAGCGCGAGGCCGAGCGCGCTGAGTTGATCGTGGATTCCGAGGTAATGCAGTTTCAACAGGCGCTGCGCGCGCTTGATATCGGCCCCACGCTGGGAGCGTTGCGCCGGAAACTTCACGATATAGCGAAGTGCGAGATGGAGCGCCAGCGAAACCGTTTGGGCCAATTGAGTCCGGAACAGGAGCATGCCATCGAAGGACTGCTGGCATCCACGGTCAATAAAATCTCCCATCCGCTCCTAAGCCATTTGCGACGCTCGTACGATACCTCCGAGGAGGAAACCCTGCGCGAGTGGCGTGATCTTTTCGGCCTTGATGAATAGCCCACGGAATCTCTACACCCAACACCCCACCGCCTGATCCCTCGTATGGACTTCCTACACAATTCCCTCCAGCTCATTGAGCAGTACATGCACCAGTACGGCTACTGGGCCGTATTTTTCGGTGTGATGCTGGAAAACGCCGGCGTTCCGGTGCCGGGCGAAACTATTCTGCTCGTCGCAGGTTATCTTTGTTCGAAAGGTGATCTTCATATTGGCCTGGTGATGCTGATTGCAGCGACTGGCGCCGTCATTGGCGACAACATTGGCTTCGCCATAGGCCATCACTATGGCCGCGGCATTCTGCTTCGCTTTGGACGGTTCGTCTTTTTGACGCCGAAACGGCTTGACCATATGACGAACTATTTCGCCAGTCATGGTAACAAGACGATTCTGGTGGCGCGGTTCATCACCGGCTTGCGGGTGTTTGCCGCGATACTTGCCGGCGCTTCGAAAATGCCCTGGCGTATCTTCGTAATCTACAATATGGCCGGCGCAGTGCTCTGGTCTGTTGTGATCACAAGTCTCGGTTATCTGTTTGGCCAGAGTCTGCCGCTACTGGTTAAGTGGGTCGGCCGCAGCGGCACCATCCTGCTGATCGCGGCCATCGTGGTTGGAGTTGTTGTCTGGCGCATCCGCGCTCATCGCAAGAGCAGATTTGCGGACTAAAGATGAAGCTGACCATTGGTTCACGCGGTTCGAAGCTCGCGCTCTGGCAGGCCGAATGGGTTAGAGCAAAGCTCAGCGCGCTCGATGCCAAAGCCGAAATCGCCATTGAGCTGATCAAGACTACCGGCGATCAAATGAAATCTGCGCCGCTAGCCGTCATTGGCGGCAAAGGCGTATTCACGAAGGAGATTGAGGAAGCTTTGCTCGCCGGCCGGATCGATCTGGCTGTGCATTCCTTGAAGGATCTGCCTACTGTAATTCCGGACGGTCTGACGCTTGCAGCCATTACCGAGCGCGAAGATTCCCGCGACGCGTTGGTTGTTCGTCACGATCTGGCAATTGCCGACCGTTCAATAGCCGGCCTGGGTTCGGCCGCGATAGTCGGCACCTCAAGCCCGCGCCGCCTGGCGCAGTTGAAATCCTTGCGAAATGACCTCAGGATTTCCGAGTTGCGCGGGAACGTGGACACGCGCTTGCGAAAACTCGATGCCGGAGAATACGACGCCGTGATTCTTGCTGCGGCTGGCTTAGGCCGCCTCGGTCTCGCCGATCGCATTACCGCCCTTATTCCAACTGAGACGATGATGCCGGCAGTCGGCCAGGGAGCGCTCGCTATTGAGGTCCGGGCAGATGATCATAAGACTCTGAAGCTACTTCAATCGCTGGACGATCAAACGACCCGTTCATGCTGCACGGCGGAGCGGGCGTTGCTGCGCGAGCTTGGTGGCGGATGCCAATTGCCAATTGCCGCCCACGCTACTTTTACCAGTGGACGATTAAGGCTCGATGGCATGGTTGCAAGTCCGGAAGGAACACGGATTATTCGCGATCACACGAGTGGCCCCAGCGAAGAAGCTGAGGCGCTGGGTAACCAGCTCGCCAAGAAGCTCCTTGAAAATGGAGCAAGAGATTTGCTAGCAGGTTTGTGAGGCAATGGTCAAACTTGAATGCAATGATGTGTCCCGGCCTCCAGCCGTCTTCAGACGGCTTTCCCGAAGGGTTAATAGACCAGCACTTTTTAGCGCTGGGTTCAGTTGAGCACCTTCAGAGTTAGCGCGCTTCCAGCGTGCTTGGAATCAAGAGCTTTAGCATCACGGCTGAAGCCCGAGGGAGTAAGCCCGTTGAAACGGGCTTGGAATTTTGGGTGCATGCTGACCCGGGCGTAAAACGCCCGGGCTAGTAACCATTCGGGAAAGCCGCCTGAACGCGGCTAAAAAGCTTAGACTCCCCCCGCAAACTAACAGTTTGCGTTACATTTGATTGTGGCAACTGAAGCAAATCAGATTCAGGACCAGCCGTTGCACGGCCGCAACATCGTAATCACGCGCGCGCTGGCGCAGGCTGAGGACTTTGCGATCGAGCTGGAACGTTTCGGCGCCCGCGTCATTCCCTGCCCCACCATAGAGATCGTCGAGCCGGAGAGTTACGCTCCGCTCGACGAGGCCATCGATCATCTCTTCGGCTATGATTGGATAATCTTTACCAGTGTGAACGGAGTGGAGTATTTTCTGCGCCGCCTGCTGGATCGCGCCCGCGATGTCAGCGAACTGGACGAGCTGCAGGTATGCGCCATTGGTGAAGCCACAGCAGAGAAACTAACCGCCGCTCAGATTCATGTCGATGTCATTCCTGATGAGTTCAAAGCCGAGGGTGTTTTTGCCGCATTAGAGCAATTTGTGGGCGGACGAGACGCGCTGGCAGGCTTGAGCTTTCTGATTCCTCGCGCTGCAGTCGCGCGCAGCTACTTGCCCGATGCTTTAGAGGAGGCAGGCGCGCGTGCGGACGTGGTCGCAGCCTATCGCACAGTGCGGCCGCAGAATCCGGACCTGGGCCGCATTAATGCGCTGCTGTCGGGCGGCGGAATCGATTGCATTGCCTTTACCAGCTCTTCCACTGTCGCCAACTTTGCGCAGTTGTTTGATACCAGCGATCTGGGGGCATTGCTGAAGGGAGTGGCCGTCGCTTGCATCGGCGACATCACCGCCAGGACTGCAGCCGAACACGGACTGCAAACGGAGATCATGCCTACCGAATACACGGTTCCCGCCCTGGCCAGGGCGATTGCCTCCCACTTCGCCAGGCTGTAACTTGCGTCATGAAGCCGGTGCCGGACTGGGTGAGTTTTCAATCTCATTAACACCGCACTTTAGTGCGGTGATCACAATTGACCACGTGACCCTAACCGTTTCAACGGTTTCACTGTAAACAGTTGAAACGGTTTAGAGTTCAAACGGTCTCCTCTACCACCTGGCTGACTGAAGCCAGGTGTGAATGAGATTGCAAACTGACACAGTACCTGACCCTGGTAAGCAAGGCGCACTCACGCCTGTGCTAAACTGAAATAATGAACAGCCGCATCCTCATAATCGACAGTCAACCAGATGATGCGGCAGCGCTCAGCGAAAAACTGGAGCGCAGAGGCTACGAGATAACAGTACAAGCGGACGCTGCTGCCGGCCTGCAATATGCCGAACAGTACTATCCTGCCGCTATCATCATCGACGAGTCCGATTCCAAACAAGCTACCACTTTGCGCCAGATTCGCGCCCAGCTTCCCGACACTCCCGTGATCATCCTGGCACTGCGTAGCTCGATTGAGATCGCTCTGCACGCCATTAAGCAGGAAGGCGCGTACCACTATTTCGAGAAGCCTGTCGACTTTGAAAGCCTTATGGTGGTGCTTGATCGTGCGGTCGAGTTCGCGGAAGCCCGGCGCGAAAACGAACTACTGCGCCGTCAACTTCGCGGCCGTGGCGCCTTTGGCGAGCTGGTGGGGCAATCAAAGCCCATGCAGGAGGTTTATGCCCTTATCGAGCAAGTGGCCTCGTCCTCGGCGTCGGTTCTGATCACTGGTGAGTCAGGCACCGGAAAGGAACTGGTAGCGCGCACTATTCACAATCTGAGTCCGCGCCGGAATGGAGCTTTCGTAGCCATCAATTGCTCAGCGATTCCCGAAACTCTGATGGAGTCAGAGTTATTCGGCCACGAGAAAGGCGCGTTCACCGGCGCCGCGTCGCGCCGCGTGGGTTGCTTTGAGTTGGCCGACGGCGGAACGCTATTGCTGGACGAGATAGCGGAAATGCCGGCACTGTTGCAGGCGAAATTGCTGCGCGTAGTTGAAGAGCGATTAGTACGCCGCCTGGGCAGCAGAAAAGAGGTTCCGGTCGATGTTCGTTTACTGGCGGCGACAAACCAGGACCCGCTTGGGGCGGTAAGACAAGGTACCCTGCGCGAAGACTTGCTCTACCGGCTCAACGTCATCACGATCCACTTGCCAACCCTCGCCGAGCGCAAAGAAGACTTGCCTATGCTGGCTCAACATCTGGTCACGCAACTGGCAGAGAAGCACCAACGACCGGCGCGCTTTCTTAGCCCGGCGGCATTGGGAGCGCTCCAGTTCCACGCGTGGCCGGGAAACGTTCGTGAGCTGCGAAATGTAATTGAGCGCGCGGTCATCATTTGCTCCGGCGAACAGATCGAGCGTCATCACTTCGCCCCATATCCTTTCGATCAGCGCGAGCGCGTCCGTGAAGAAGATACGATAACGCTTCCCGTTGGCACCCCGATCGAAGTGGTCGAACGGCAGATGATTCTGCGCACTTTGGAGAAGACGGGCAACAACAAAACCCGCGCCGCCGAACTGCTTCAGATCAGCCTGAAGACCCTCCACAACAAACTGAACTCTTACCGTGAACGGGGCCTAATCGAGTAGGGCAGCCAGAAACTCCCAGGAAGATGCTGTGCCTGCGCGAGTGTCGTCGAGAGGACCTTCTGAGGGCCAAAGGCCCGAAATGAAAAGCCTGGGCCAACGGCCCGGGAAGATGTCTTCTTTGGTAAGCATAGAGCGCTGAAGGCGCGAAATAAATGAATGAGCGAATAACTTATTCCGCGCCTTCAGCGCTTTAAGGCGTCAAACGTATCTCAGGCCTGGGCCGTTGGCCCAGGCTTTTACTTTTCGCGCCCTTGGCGCTTTTTAGTGGCGCCGCACGATCTACTTTCAATCAGAGTGCATCAGTAGCCGCACCCTTACATTACTTGCGCTCGGAGCGTGCGCAATGCTATTCATCGCGTTCATGTCTGTGCTTCTCTTCTTCATCGATGGTCTGGGGATCGGTACTCGAGGTCCACACAATCCGTTAGATGGATTGGAAAGTGCAGAGCCCCTGGCTATCTTTCAGAATGAAGAACCCGAGTTACTTTATGACGGCAGACTTGTTCGCACCGATGCATGTCTGGGAGTCGCAGGGCGGCCGCAAAGCGCTTCCGGACAAACGACTATCCTGACCGGCATTAACGCCCCGGCCGCGATTGGCTACCACAAGCAGGGCTTTCCCAACCAGGCGTTGCTTCAGATCATTCGCGAGCATTCAATATTCCTTCAGCTCAAGCAGGAGGGTGTCGGCCCCATCACTTTCGCAAACACCTATGCCAAACGATTCTTCACTGACAGGCCGCGCTGGATCTCTGCTACAACCGGCGCTGTCGAAGCCGCGGGAATGCGCTTCAACACTCTTGAAGATTTGAATGAAGGGCGCGCTGTCTATCAGGACTTTACCAACGCAATGCTAATCGAGCGCGGCGAACCAGTCTCGCTGCGCTCGCCTGAAGAAGCTGGAGCGATCCTGGCCGCTATCGCCGGCAAACATCAGTTCACGCTCTATGAGTATTTCATCACAGACAAGATGGGCCATGCGCAGGACATGCAAGGGGCACGAGCGGTTTTGCAGGCCCTGGCGCGCTACATACGTGCGCTGCTGGCTAATCTGGATCTAGAATCCACCACCGTCCTGCTAACCAGCGACCACGGAAACATCGAGGACCTCAGCGTCCGCAACCATACGCTCAATCTGGTGCCCACCCTGATTTGGGGCAAGGATCGCGATTATCTCGCCACTCGAATTCGTTCGCTGGCGGATATCACTCCGGTTATCGTCGAGGCGCTTACGGCGAAGGCAAAAGCACATTCATGACCAACCACGATCTCGCGACGCAAACTTTGCAGAAGAATGACCGCCGAGAGATCTTCGGCTGGACAATGTACGACTGGGCTAACTCCGCCTTTAGCACCACCGTTGCCACAACCCTGCTGGGCGTTTACTTGACGGCGCTCGCCCAGGGCGTTCTCGGGAACGAGAACGGCACGGTAATCACTTTCGGCCCGCTCGGTAGCATTACCGCCAAGTCTTTCTTCCCTTTCTGCGTTGCCGTGTCGGTATTTCTGCAAACCTTTTTTCTACCAGTGCTCGGCGCTATCGCCGACTATTCGCATTTGAAGAAGCGGCTGATGGCCTTGTTCTGTTATGTGGGTGTCACCGCGACCTGCCTGCTCTTCTTCATCACCGGCAGATTGTATCTGTTCGGGGGCCTGCTCTTCATAGTTGCCAATCTCTGCTTCGGTGCTTCCGTCGTTTTCTACAATGCTTTCCTTCCGCAAATCACCACTGAAGACCAACGTGATAAAGTGTCGAGCCGCGGCTTTGCCATGGGATACCTCGGTGGCGGGTTGCTGTTGGCATTGAATCTGGGCCTGGTGATTTGGGCGCAGAGCAAAGGTAGCGCCGCCGCGAACCTGGCGGTGCGCATCTCGCTTCTCTCCGCTGGAGTGTGGTGGGGTGGATTCGCTCTTCTAACATTTGCGAGACTGAAGGAACGTGGCGCGCCAAAACGATTGCCGGCGGGCACATCTTACCTGGGCCTGGGCTTCACTGAAACCCTGTCCACCTTCCGCGAACTCGTCAAACTCCGTCACACGCTCAAATATTTGATCGGGTATCTTATATACAATGATGGAATCCAAACTGTCATCGTGATGTCTGGAGTGTTCCTGGAACAAGAGCTTTTCATCTCGCGCGGGCTTAAGCCTGACCGATCGTTCCTGGTAGGACTAATCCTGATGGTTCAATTTGCAGCTTTTGGCGGAGCATTGTTGTTCGCGCGAATCGCCAAAGCTACCGGAACAAAAAAGGCAATCCTCTTGTCCCTCGCCCTCTGGTCCGGAATTGTGATCTACGCTTACGGCTTTCTCAAAACGATTCCCCAGGCATGGGTAATGGGTTTTGCGATTGCAGTGGTGCTGGGCGGCTCCCAGGCACTATCGCGCTCTCTGTTTTCGCGCATGATTCCGGCGGGACGGGAGGCGTCTTTTTTTGGCATCTACGAGATCTCAGAGCGTGGAACGTCATGGCTGGGGCCACTCATCTTCGGCATCGTCGCCGGAGCGACTAATTCGTATCGCCAGGCAATTCTTTCACTTATCGTTTTCTTCGTTATCGGGATGGTAATTCTTTTCTTCACGAACACTGACCGGGCAATTCACGAGGCGGGGAATGTTCTGCCAGAGGAAGTTAGAGCTGCTTGATCATTGCGCCGCCCTTCGCCTGGCGCCTTTGCGGGCCTGGGCACTGCAATTATCCGAACAAAACACCTGTTCGGGCGAATTAGAGGACAGGGCGCGGGCGGCCGGAATCCAGGTCCCGCACACGCTACAACAAACCAACCGGCCCTGGGCCGGGGTCTTCCGAGTAACAGAATTGAAGGACCCCGCGGAACTCGATCGACGCACTTGTTGTATGGCTTTGAGAATGCCTCGCGCCGTTCGCAGGTAGGGCAACAGGCGCCGGAGTAGAAGCGCAAATAAGAGCCCAATAACAGCGCCTAAGACTAAAAATCTCAAATCGTCTCCCGGACAACTCTGTAGTGCATAGCTTAATACGAAGACGAGTCAGCGACAGGATTCAAAACAGGTGTGAATCTCCAAAGGCGGGAGGTGTTAGTGCTAATCACTGCTGCGCTTGTTCTCAGTGGAAACGTAGGTGATGTCGTTCGCCCGACGACGAGGTTGCGGATCAGTGGAGCGGCGGCGCGGACCCGATTGCGTATTACGGCGATCGATGCTGCCCGCTGGTAGGCCGCGACCGTGTATTGCTTCCGTCAAAATTCGTGTGATTTCCTGAGAAAGCGTTCTGTGCTCGGCGGCAGCGCGGCGGCGCAGCGATTCTTTGAGTTCATTAGGCACGTAGGCGCCAATAAAGACTCCCTTGCGATTTGCCATATTTGCTGTCTCTCCTTCGGAACTTTAGTGGATCTGCTTTTTCCGAAACGCCCTTTCCGTGATCACGGAAAGCCATGCAAAATTGAGAGCAGATCTATAAGCCGAATTCTGTACTCCGATTTCCACTCTGACATATCAGATTGGAAAGCAGAGTGGCGATCATTCATCTAGTCCATCCGTTGCCGGATGGATCGAGCGACCTACCCGGAGGTCGTAGCGGCTCGAAATCCGGGACTTTGACATCCCAAATTCCAAAACTGCTTCGGGCGGGCAGCCCTGTTGACGCCTCCCTATTTGGTCTTGCACCGCGAGGAGTTTGCCTGGCCGCATGTGTCACCACACGCGCCGGTGCGCTCTTACTTTAAGCCCTGGTGGGCCGCACCATTTCACCCATCACCCGCAGTTTTGAGATCTCCAATTTGAGATCTCAAAGTCCGCTGGCTGGTCTATTCTCTGTTGCACTTGTCGTCGTCATGGATCCTAACCGCCCGTTAGGTTGGTCAGAATGCCCGACGCCCCGCTGTTAGCGGGCTCGCTGCCCTTTGGTGTTCGGACTTTCCTCTCCTCCGTCATCGTAATGCCGGAGCAGCGACCGCCCAATCTGCTCTCTTTGCAAGGCGCGTGGATTATAGCAAATCAGTGTTCAACACGTACAGTACGCTTGAAAGAACTATTTTGAGAGACTAACTGTGTCGCTTTTGAGGGTCAGGAAATACCGGAGGGCCTGCTAACCGAAGTATTTGAACCCGACGCGCAGGCTATTGAGCCAGGCAGGAGGAAGACTGAACGCAAGAAGAAACGACAGTGCTGCATGCGAGATGGCCGGCGCCAGGAGATTGGGAACGCGTTGATACGCGGCCGCCCACAGCAGACCTCCGAGAAAGGTCGCGGCCGCCAGCGGCAGATTCGGCAAGTGCAACAGGCTGAATATTGCTGCCACCAGTATGACACTTCGAACGCCGGGCGACAGGAACAGTTGGGCGCGACGATTTACAAAACCCTGCAGAACGTACTGCTGCGCGAGCGCCCAGAGGGGCAGCAAGAGAAACCGCGGCCGCGATGCGATTAGCCCATAGCGAAGTCCCCCAGTCAGCCATCCGGCAACCAGAATCAGAAAGCCCGCTGCGAGTGTCGGCAAGAATAGCAATTTTGCCGCGCGCAGGAGGTTATCCGTTCGGAACCCGACCTCGCGCACCGTCTCGCCGTGTATCCGGTGCGAGAGATACATAAACACGAACGCCAGTACAACGGGAATCGCGCCCACGAGTTTGCTGCGACCGGCGAACGAAAGTACGATCCATTCCGCGATTAGCAGAGACGAAACGACAGACGCAATCTCCCAGCCTGCCAGTGACCTGTCCTCTGTCTCCTGATCAATGCCCATCCTGCCTTGAAACATATCGTGACATTCCACAATTAAAGCGCCCCATTGTTGCGCCAACAATCAGCGCAAGGGGTGCAATACGCCCTTTACATCCACAACGAACCGTAAGGGATCACCCAGCAGTTGCAGCGTGCGGCGTGTGCCGGCTCCGTTTGAGTGCATCGCATATACCTGTGCCACATGTTCTCCGGATGGTAGTGGCGGGGCCGCAATAACATAGCCGTGCCACTCGTCCGCCGACCACCCGGCGGCACGTACGTCGGGACGCGATCGGTTCGCTACAGCGGCGGCGACGAATTTACCGTCTATAAACAGTTGCACCTGAACTCGTTCCCATGGGGAGGCTTCATTCACAGCCCAGCCCGCGATGTCGTGCGCCGTTGTTTCACCCCAACCACGAAAAAACGGTGGAAAGAGCGTCAGGTAGAAGGCCACTGCAATGGTCGCCACCAGCAACGTTTCGCTGATGGACTTTGCGATAAGCAGTTCGGCCAACTTTCGTCGGGCGGGGCCATTCAACTTTTCGATTAGAGCCATTAAGGGGATTGTGCGAGCGCGGCAAGGACAGCATTGTCACCGGCGACGTTTTGAGGAAGAAGACGCGCGCGTATCGAAGACACGGTAAGCGTGGCCGTGGCCGTCGCGACAACCTCCTCCTTATCGAATGAGAGAACAGTCAGCGTGTAGGAGTACTGTTGACCCTCAAAAGCGTTGCGCGGCACGGTTAGCTCCAGAAGAAGGGAAAGCTCGCTGTTCGCAAGTTCGACCACCGGTGAACCGGTAACGGGAAGTTCATCACTTTGGTGTATACCATCCCCGTTTGAGTCGACGTAGATTCTCGCTTCCGGCGCGCCCGGAGCGCTAATCCGGAACTCGTACGTTTGCCTCGCACTTCCGGAATTCCGAACTATGAACGAAAGGTAAACTAACTCGCCGGGTTTAGCATTTACTCGTTTCGATATCACACTAACCAACGTCTGCTGTGCCGGTCCAACTGGCGCGTTTGTGGCAGACGCATCGATCATACTGTACAAACTGCCGGTCGCAGTGGGTCTATTCATAGCGGCAGTCGCTGAATTATCAGAACTACTGGCGATCGAACGCTTCCTCCCTGGCGGTTGCCTGGAATTTTCCTGTTCTGAAACAGTGGGCCGGTCGCTTGCGGTGCTTCGGGTTCGTCTCGGACTGGTATTCCTCGCCACGGCCTGGTTTGCACCAGAATTACTTTGCCGCGGCGCAGCTTTTCGAACGGACGTCTCCCGTCCAGGGAGGGAAATGTGGGCGCTGGAACCGGTACGCAAGGCTCGCGACGGTGACGATGGCTTCGGCTTTGCGGCACCTATTCGTCTGTTTTGTGTGGTTCGGGGTTGGGTCGCGGAGATAACAGGCTGGCGAGAAGGCTGAATCGCTTTAGTCGAGTGCCGCACTTCTCTGTCTGAGGCGCCTCCGCTTCGGTGTGACGAAGAAAGAACTCGGGCTCGCGCGGTTGTGTTGCTCGCGGTGGCCGGGCGCTTCGAGTTTACCGGCACCGCGCTAACGCGTTGGCGAGTTGCTTGACGATTAGACTTCACGCCGGCGTTCGAGTGACTGGCTGCCCTTGGTTTCCCTGGCGGAGGTTTTGTCGCATTGCTGGTTACCTTGCGTAGGGGTGAACTGCGCACAGTGCCGCTCCCTCCGGCGAACCGGTTTCGCGATGTCAAAGATACCGGACGGGAGTTGGTCTGTTGGTGCTGTCGTGGCGATGCAGGATTGTCGCCGGCGGCGGCGCTTCTTTCTCGTGAAGCGGCTTCACGGCGTGCGCTTTCCAACTCGCTATCATAAATATCAGCGAACGGTGTGTCCTTAATGGCCCTCAGGCGTTTGCCTACCTGTACGGCTTCCGTGAATTTTCCGAGTTGATAATAGGAGCGGCCCAGCCACAGTAAGCTCAGGTCAGTAATAATGCTGTTGGGATAACTCTTGAGAAAGTCCACCAGAACCTCCGCCGCCTGGGTGTAGTTACCCTGAAGGTAAAGCTTCTGCCCTTTGGTAAACATTTCCTGTTCAGCGGCAGTAGGAGCAGCGGAGTCTTGCGCCGGGTTCGCTGCAGGCTGGATGGTCGCTTTGGCCCGCACTGAAAGCGAAAGCATTAGCGCGGCTATGATTGCCGTTACCGCCAGATGCTGCGCCATTTTCACAGCCGCATAATACGCCGTCGCCAGTCGGCGTACAAGGTACTTTTCTAACTATTCTTCAATATATTGGGAGGCTCGACTTCACAAGACACAATTAGCTGTGGCCGATCATCGAAGGCAGGCAAAGAGAATGAAGGAGTCAGAGGAGGTCAGCGCGGTGTTGTTAGTGACTATCGCAGGAAGGGTTTATGAAATGAACTTTGACCCAGGTCACCCGTGTGGTAACAAGGCGGCTAAACAATCACCACCGACCACGAATGACTTCCAGGCGATCTCCAGGCTTAAGCGGGGGATCCGGCTTGCGCCCTTCGAGTATTTCTTTGACGTTGTATTCGATGACAGTAGAGGCCCCACCGGTGCCTTGTGAAGAGAGTTTGACTTTGCCGCTAGCGTTCCGAGTAATGCCACCACTCGCAAGGATAGACTGAGTTAGAGTCAGGCCGGCGCGAAACGTCTTTTCGCCCGGCGAGTTGATTTCGCCAGACACGTAATACGATGCCGGTGGCGCCGTGGAAACTGTAACCATGTCCCCATTAAGCAGGAGTGTTGAGGTGGCAGCCTGATCGCCGAGGTCCACCGCCATGGATTGGCCGGCACGTGTAATGGTCGCTCTTGCCGCACCCGGACGAGCAACGGCTTCCGCCAGAACAACGTAAAGCGGCACAGCTTCCTGTCTCAATACTTTAGATCCCGGGTTGTAGACCAGCCCGGTCACAATTACGTTATGGCTTGAATGATCGCGGACGCTTACTACCACGCGCGGATGATCGATTACTTTTATCTTTCCCGTCAGGCGGGCGCCAATTTCTTCCGCGCTCAACCCCTCGACCTTAATCGGCTCATCAATTAGCGGATACTCCACGACACCTCCCGCCAAAACCGTGAACAGAGTTGATTCTCGCGTCGGTGTGTTAAGCAAACGGATATCCAGCACGTCCCCTACTCCCACGCGATAGATTCGTGTCAGCGAAGATGGCGACACAGTGGGTTCAGGAGTTGCAGCCGAGGCGTTGAGTGAAGTGTTCGGCTCCGGCTTTATGATTGGAGCATTGCCCCAGGCTGATTCGCTGGATCTTTTCCCGCCCTTTGTAGTTGGCGCGCCATCCGCAACCGGTAATGCAGTAGCCAGTGTTAGACCGGAAGCTTGGCGCACGTCGCCGGTGTTTACGACGTGGTTGGAGGATCTCCCTGATCCTACAACGCGGCTGGTCCTGATTGTGCTATCGGGATTAGTGGCCTGCTGGTTGGCTTGGCGACGATCGGTCTGGGCAAATCCGCTGCTAGCGGTCATGAGCATTACTGCCAGAACACTGGAGAGGGCATAGGGGGCTTTTTTCATATCGACACTCGACTCCTATTGATACCCGAGTGAGCTGCAGCCGGGCATTGGCTGTGAAGCGTCACTTCCTGGATTACGGTGATCCAGACGCTGTTATCAACTGGTCTTGGTACCTACTGATTGAGTTAAATGTCGAAAACGAGCTTTTTCGAAGAGATTGAGGGCTTTTTGGGCGTTACCGGCCTATATGCCGCTCTGGTTGGGTCGAAAAAGAGGGTGATTTTGGAGTCGGCAGGGAGTTGGGCGGGAAGAGCTGAGGCCAGCGCTCCAGGAACTGCTCCCTTACCGTCTGCTCGACGTCATCGGCGGTCGAACAGCCCAAACAAGTCGATGCAATTGCTTTAGCCTCCGCGCATTTGATTCCCGCGACGGCCCGGGCGACTCGCGGAATCGCCGCCGGAGTCATGCTCAGGTCCGTCGCACCCAGACCGATAAGCACCACTGCATACGCGGGAGTCGAAGCCATCTCGCCGCACACCACGGTTGGGATGGAGGCCCGGGCGGCCGCCTGATGCACGGTGACGACGCTTTGCAAAACCGCAGGATGAAGCGATCGGAACCAATCTGAGACTTCATCGTTTCCGCGATCGACAGCGAGCATATACTGAACCAGATCGTTTGTGCCGAGACTAAAGAAGTCAACTTCCTTTGCTATCGAACCTGCCAAAACAACCGCCGAAGGCACTTCGATCATAGCTCCAACTTTGATGGCGCCGATCTCCTTACCTTCGCCGGAAAGACGCAACCGCTCGTCATCTATGATTGCCCGCGCGCGGCGCACGTCCGAGAGATCGGAGACCATCGGCAGGACTATATCCAGGCGACCCTTCGCCGCGGCCCGCAGGATAGCCCGTACCTGCGTTCGTAAAACGTCCTCATTGCGCAATCCAAATCTGATCGCGCGCAGGCCGAGCGCAGGATTGCGCTCGCTGCCAAACCCGGCGTGAATCTTTTCCCCGCCGAGATCGAAGAGCCTGATCGTGGCGCCATCGGCGGCGGCCAACGTTGCCACTTCCAGATAAGCTTCGTACTGTTCGTCTTCCGAAAGGAGCACGCCCTCTTGAGACAGGAGGAACTCCGAGCGATACAAGCCAATACCTCGAGCGCCAAACGTGCGCACGCCTTCAAACTCCGCAGGCAGCTCGACATTCGCTCGCAAGACGACGTCGACACCATCAATCGTTCTTAGGGGTTCTGGTGCATGCCTTACGCCGGAAGTTCGGGGAGGAATCTTCCGCGACGCAGACTCCCGCTGATAACTTTCAAGCGTCGCTGCCGAGGGATGCAGCACGACCTCACCTTCATAGGAATTGACTATGATTCTGTCGCCGGTGCGCGTGCGCCGATAAAGATCGCGCAATCCCACCACAGCCGGAATCCCCAAACCGCGGGCAATGATCGCGGTATGCGAGGTCCATCCGCCGGCGTCCGTTGTGATGGCCCGCGCGTGTTGCAAATCGAGCTCGGCCACCGCTGACGGCGAAAGGTCCGCCGACACAACGACTGCATCCCTGGTAAGATTCGCGTATTGCGGCTTGTTGCCCGTAAGCGCCGACAGGATACGTTGGGTCACATCCTCGATATCGGAGCCTCGCGCCCGCAGGTAATCGTCCTTGATGCTGGAATAAACCGCGAGCAGATCATCGGCCACTACCCTGAGCGCCCATTCCGCGTTTGCTTTCTCCCGGACGATATAGTTCTCCACTTCTTCACAGAGCTTACGATCCTCCAACATCAACAGGTGCGCATCGAAGATGTACGCGTATTCCGATCCGAGCTCATTCTCGGCTTTTTCCTTGATCGCCAGGAGTTGTTGCCGCGCTGCCTGCAACGCCTGGTGGAATCGATCCAGTTCTCGTTTGGCCTCAGCCTCGTCCAGCACCGCGTGATAAACGTGACTGGAGCTGTTATCGATCCGCAGCACTCGTCCCAGCACATGGCCCTCCGATACGCCGAGGCCGTGCCAGTGCTCTTCCGTCAGATCGCGTTTTAACAGGCCGCTCACTTTTCTAATTCTCCAAAGCCATTGCTGAAAAGTTGCGAAAGCGCGTCGATTGCTTCCGCTTCGTCCAAACCTTCGGCCTGGGCACTCAGTTCCGTGCCCCGGGACGCAGCAAGCATCAGGACACTGAGGATCGACTTGGCATCGGCCGTCGCCTTGTCGTCAACTCGTTCCAACCTCAGGACGCTGTGAAACTGATTGGCCGTATGCACCAGCCGCGCGGCCGCGCGCGCATGCAAGCCCAGGCGGTTTGTAACTTTCACTCGCTTTTCGATCACGGGGTGCCGCTTTTGCCGGCGAGGATTTCACCGGCAAGGTAGATACTCTCTTTTCCCTGGTCGCGAACGACACGAGCGATTTCGGCGAGAGGCGCCCGCTCTGGTTGGCTGGCAAGCTTGATTACCATCGGGAGGTTAACGCCGCTGGCCACTTCGACCTCATTTTCGTTGAGGAACATTGACGCTATGTTGGTGGGAGTGCCACCGAACATGTCGGTCAGGATCAACACACCGCGACCCTGGGAAACTCGCGCCATGGCACGCTCAATCTCGTCGCGCGCCGAATCGACGTCGTCGTGCCAGCCTATTGATACCGCAGTTATATGCGAAATAGGGCCGACAATCATTTCCGCAGCGGCCAGTAGCTCGCCGGCCAAATGACCGTGGGTGACGATCACCCCGGCGACCTTTTGGACGGGGCTTTCCAAGCCAGTCGCTTGTTCAGGAGTTTTTGACATTGAACTTGTTCTCAGACTCTGGATTCTGTCGTGTCGAAATCAGACCTGCCGGACTTTTTGTGCCGTCCTTCCCCTGGCTTCAGGTTTTTTCCGCTTGAATTTTCGCACGTCTCGATGCGCAGCCTGCGCGTCGAATCCAGCACGCCGCAAGCGGCCCGCCAGTTCGTTGGCGATCATAACGGAACGGTGCCGGCCGCCGGTGCAGCCAATGCCAACCGTCACGTAAGACTTCCCTTCCCGCTTGTAAAGTGGCAGCAGGTATCCGAGCAGATCCGTGAAGCGCCGCAAAGTCTCTTCCACGTCCGGTCGCGATTTCAGGTACTTGATAACCCGGCGGTCACTTCCGGCCAGCTCGCGCAGGCCATCGACGAAAAATGGATTGGCCAAATGCCGGACATCGAATACCAGTTCCATTCCACCTGGACTGCCGAATTTGTGCCCGAAGCTCAACACCTGCACGCGCATCGGAGCGCCTTCAAGCGTGGGGCTAAAACGCTCTACCAGGAAACTTCGCAGGCTGTGTACCGTGTGCTCGGAAGTATCTACAATGTGGTCGGCCAGCGCGCGGATGTCTTTCATGGCCGCGCGCTCCTTTCGAATTGCCTCGGAGAGGCCGGAGCCGGT
This sequence comes from Pyrinomonadaceae bacterium, assembly GCA_036506395.1. Classification (GTDB taxonomy): domain Bacteria; phylum Acidobacteriota; class Blastocatellia; order Pyrinomonadales; family Pyrinomonadaceae; genus DASXRU01. The sequence goes on from DASXRU010000094.1 coordinate 18,376, forward strand.
GTCCGCTGGATGCGGGCGGCGCGTTTCGCTGAATCGACGCGCCAGCACGTCGTCGGAAGCTTCGAAAAACAGCACCAGTACTTCCAACCCTCTTTCACGCAGCGCCCGCAACTGTGTTTCAAAGTCGCCGAGGAATTCGCCTTCGCGTATATCAATCACCAGAGCGGCGCGCTCGATTCGCCCTTTCTCGTCTTCCGCGGCCTGCACCAGCCGGGCGAAGGTCGGCAGGAGAGTGATCGGTAGATTATCGACGCAGAAGTAGCCCAGGTCCTCAAAAGCGTTAGTGGCCGATGACATTCCCGACCCACTAAGCCCGGTGATGACCACGATGTCCGGCGAGCTCTGACCCTTTTCCTTTTTCTTCTTCGCCACTATGGATCCTTCACCGAACCTGCCGGCAGCGCTCAGGAACGATGTACGACAAACCTAGAGTTGTCGTGGCTGGCGGAAAATAGTCGATTGCGGAGACTAGCGACAGGCCTCGCTCCGTCAAATAGCGCCCGCGCCTGCACCTTACCTTAATGAATGTCGTTTTGAGAAGCCGTGCAGGGCAAGCAAATGCGAAATGGCGCCGGCATGTGCGACGAACAAGCGGAAGCAGGGCGGCCATTGGCGTGGTGTCGTAACGTGAACGGAAAAGAAGTTCAGAAGCTATGGCTCGATTAAGCCGAAGTTGCCGTCTTTTCTCTTGTAGAGAACGCCAACGCGGTCGGTATCCGCGTCTCGAAATACGACGAACTGGTCGGTACGTGACGACAGACTTAGCGCGGCTTCCTCTGCAGTCATAGGCTTGACGGTATAACGCCGCGCCATAAAGATGCGCGGGGGTCGCGGGCTGGCTTCCAATTGACCGTCAGGATTTGGGGCCACTGCGGAACCTCTCTTCGCCCCCTGCTTGCGATCGATGATCTTTTTCTTGAGCCGGAGCGCCTGTTTTTCAATCTTCGCGATCGCCCGCGTCAAGGCCATGTACATGTCGGCGTTCGTATCCGATGCCGTCAAGGTGTGGTCGCGCCAGTGAACCAGGACTTCGCCAATTTGCCGGTTCTTTTCGACTTCGATAATTACGTGGGTACGTGCGGCTGAATCGTTGAATATATGGTCCAACTTCGTAAAATGATCCTCGACGTGCTTCCGCAACGCCGGCGTAACTTCTACATGTCGTCCGGTATACTCAAACTTCATTACTCCTGACCCTCCTGGTTCAACCCCGGCATATGGCGCGAGCGGACACACTTCCCCGATCGCCATGCGAGCGATGAATTAAGTTATGTGAAGCAAACTGTTGTACCGGCGAGATGCCGCGCATCCTAAACCACAGCGCGACGCTCGCGCGAGCCGGGAATCCGCATCTGATCGCGATACTTTGCCACCGTGCGGCGCGAGAGCTTAATCCCGTCTTTAGCCAGAATCTTAACGACCTGGTCGTCTGTAATTGGATTATGCGTATCCTCTTCTTCAATCAGTTTCTTGATTTTCAGCTTGATGATGCGGGTCGAAACTTCTTCGCCTTCTTCGTTGAGCATACCCTCAGTGAAGAAACGGCGCAGCTCGATCACACCTTGCGGCGTATGCGCATACTTGCGATTGACGACCCGCGAAACCGTTGAAAGATGCATGCCGATATCCTCGGCAATATCCTTCAGCATCATCGGCTTGATGTACTGGACACCTTTGTCGAGAAATTCCTGTTGGCGATGAACAATCGACTCGACAACTTTGTAAATTGTCTGGCGCCGGTGCTCGATGTTGCGAAGCAGATCAACTGCTGAACGCATCTTGTCTTTGATAAAGTCACGCGTCTCTTTGGTGACTGTGGGCTGGGCCAGCATCTGCTGATAGTTCTGGCTGATCCTGAGGCGCGGACTGCCATCGTCCGCGAAATAGATGACGTACTCTTCATCATCCTCATCCAGTTTCTCAATGTAGATTTCCGGCGCAATTAGCACCGGCTCTTCCGATGAGTGCCTCCGGCCAGGATACGGATCCAGGGTGCGAATGAACTGTAGCTCCGCGAGCAGCGTCTCGACATCCACGCCAATCTGTTTCGATAGGGCAGGCAGTTTATGCTGCTGCAGCTCCGCCAGATGATCGCTAATCAATCGCGCGGCCAGGCGATCGCTTTCGCCCCGGGCTGCAACCTGAGCCAGGAGACATTCGCGCACGTCGCGGGCGCCACATCCAACCGGATCCAGGCGCATCACTATCGCTCGCGCTTGTTCCACCAGTTCTTCAGACCATCCGCCCAGCGCGGCAATTTCCTGGTTGGTAGCGTTCAGGCGTCCTTCGGGGTCGAGATTGCCGATGACACATTCGGCAACTTCGCAAATCGGGCCTTCAACGGAATCCATGTGAAGCTGCCACTCGAGATGGTCGGTCAGCGAAGGCGGCCGGGTCAGAAATTGTTCGAACGTGGGCGCGTCTTCCTTGTATTCGAACTCCTGGGTCTTGTATCCCGGATCGAGATAATCCTGAAACTCTCTGCCGAAATCTATCTCTTCAAAAGCATCGCGCGCACCCTCGTCCCCGGGATTTTCCTCGCTTACTTCTGCGGCGGACGCTGCTTCGCCCCCAACGCCCATGTCAGTTTCGTACTCAACCTCCGTAGCGGCAGGTGCCTCGACGTCTCCTGCGCCGTTGGACGAAGGCTCGCCAAACTCAGGCACATTCGCCTCGACCGGAGGAACCTCAAAACTGCCAGTCTGCTCGCCACTAGCAAGATGATCGAGAATCTTCTCGGCCAGCTCCTGTGCTTCTTCCTGAGTCGCCACCTCTTCAAGGACGGGATTCTCGAGCAGCTGTTGCTGAATCAGATCGCTCAGCTCAAGCGTGGTCATTTGCAGCATCTCAATGCGTTGACGCAATTGGGGCGTCAGCACCAAACGCTGGGAAAGACTGGTGGTGAGCTTAACGGACATATTCTGACGTTAACTTCTTTTCCGTTTATGGTCGGGAGACTTAAAAGTATTCGCGGGAGACCGCGCGAGGAGATTATAACCGATCCGGCGGGATTGCGTCTGCCAGATTCACATGCGGAATTTTTCGCCGAGGTAAAGCCGTCGAACTTCCACGTCTTCTGTCAAATCGCGCGGCGCTCCAGCCCTGAAGATATGACCATCAGCCATGATATAGGCGCGATCCGTGACCCCAAGAGTCTCGCGAACATTGTGGTCGGTAATCAATATGCCGATGCCCTGGTTGCGTAGATAAAGAATAACGGTCTGGATGTCGTCCACGGCCTTTGGGTCGATGCCCGCAAATGGTTCATCGAGCAAAATGTATTGTGGTTCGGTGGCCAGCGCCCGCGCAATCTCGGTGCGGCGTCGCTCGCCTCCTGACAGCTCGTCGCCGCGCGTGTTCCGCACGTGCTCAATGCCGAATTCCTGCAATAGCTCTTCAACTCGCTTCAGTTGCTCGCGCCGGCGCAATCCCATAGTCTCCAGCACGGCGAGAATATTCTGTGCAGCTGTCAACTTGCGAAACACGGACGGCTCTTGCGGCAGATAACCGACCCCCAGACGTGCGCGCAGGTACATGGGCAACCTTGTGACATCGCGTCCGGCAAGCTGAACGCGGCCGCGGTCGGCTCTTTCCAGGCCTACCATCATGTAAAAGGTCGTGGTCTTTCCGGCACCGTTAGCGCCAAGGAGTCCTACCACTTCGCCGGGTTCTACGTGCAGGCTCACGTCGTGAACAACGGTTCTGCGACCGTACGTTTTGTAGAGATTGAAAGCCGCCAGCGCGCGCTCAGAGAGCGCCGGCACCGGCGACTTGCGGACGTCCGGACCCTTCTCTATCGTGACTTCCAGTTCTTCCGTCTCGAGAGATCTCAATTGAATCTCCTGGACAACGTTCTTAAGCCGCCGCCTTCCAAATCATTCAGGGCTTCTTGATACGATGGACCGAACGTACGCGACCAGTTGACTGCGACCCGCGGCTGTCATCTGCCACAACTCGGTTCTCCCGCATATAAACCGTCAAGCGCGCCCCTTCGGTACTACCCTGCTCGACATCTTCCACCCTGGCGGGATTTCCCTTCAAGACCGCCACTTCATCTGCGGCCGTGTATTGCAGCCAATCCCCGGTGCCTCGTTTGCCGGGTTGTGTCAGCACGACGTTTCTCTGGGCGATTGTTTTGTCTACCTCGTTGCTTTCCTTCGACAGGTACACATCCGCGACCCCGCTGGTGACCCGGTCGGTGCCCTGCTTAATGTCCACGTTTCCTTCATAGTGCAACACCCGGTCCGGATCTGAATACCACATGAAGTCCGATGAAGCAAAAACGGGTATGACGGTGGCGCCACCCGGCGTTCGCCGCTTCGCTTGATACAGTCCGCTTTGCACTCGACCTCGGCTTTCCATCCGCTTCTGCTCGCGGTAAAGCGCTATCGTGTCCCCGCGCACAAAGTTATCGTCTTGCCAGGCGCGGGCATTGCCGGCGTAGTTAGCAACTCCTGATTCGTGATGAAACTCCGCGCGCTCGGCGACGATATACACGGGACTCTTCACCTTCGAGAAAGGGGTAGCGCCGTTCGTCTGTTCCTGACTGTAATAAGCTGTCTGCGTTTTCCCCCGGCCATAAGAGATGTGATTCGCGGTGTCTGAATCTAATTCCGTGGCCGTCGTGCGCGCGTGCGAATCCCAGACGGTTGGCTCGCCGCCGCGCAAGCGCACAGTCTGGTCCATGGCGGTAAACACCATATTGCCGGCAATTCCGTTGCGATCCTGCTCGTTGAACCGGGCATCTCCCTGCGCATCAAGGCGGTCCACCTTCTGAGTTTCACGCGCAAAGACAGCCACCATCTTCTGCGACGTAATCGTGCGCGTCGAACGCTCCTGGCTCGGTATCACCGGATCGATCACCGCTTTCGCGCCGCCGGTGGCAGTGAAGTTTCGCGCGAGGTTTCCCGTCTCATAAAAGTCACCATCGAACCGCGGGGCGGTCAGAGTTTGGCGGTCGGCCTTTGCATCTTTCTGAATAGGATCTACGAAAAGCTCAGCGTTCCCTACCGCTTCGGCCCGCTCCAGGTCCCGCCCCATAGTGCGCCAAACCAACTTAACGGCGTCCGCGCTCAACCGCTTGTTTGCGGCCCGCGCATCGCCGGCCCGTGACTTTGGCGCACTCAGAGTGACAACGGAGCGTCCGCCAGTGTGCAACTCCTTCAGCAGGCTGCGATCAGCCTGTGGCTGAAACGTAACGTCCACGGTATTCGCCCCGCTGAGTTGCATCTCGGAATCGGAATCGAGGCTTTGGGCGCGAACGTCCCGCGACCCGGTAGCCTGTTTCAGACGCTGGTCATCGTCGAGGAAAAAGTCCATATCGGCGGCGTGCACCTCGGCGGCCCGCCCTTCGTTCATCGTTCGCAGGTACGAATTGCCCCGTAGTTCGATCTTCTGCAGACGCTTCTTCTGGTTTAGCACGCCCGTCAAATTGTCGCCGCTCATCAAATCGCGATCCTGTTCGGCGGTGGCCCCGCCGCTAAAGGTAAGCCTCATCGACGACTGCTCGAAAACCGCGCGGGCAGCGCGGATGTTGACTGGCTGCGACCGATTGTTCGGTTTTGCTTGCGGCTCCTTCAGTGCTTCGGGGGCAATTGAGACCTGGACATCACTTCGCAATTCGAGTCGCTTGTTCTTTGCATCAACAATTGCTCCGGTGGCCTGGCCGGAAACGTTCTCGCGCTCGAATGACAAAGGTGCGGCAGTCTCCCCAATCTCGCTGTTCTGATTGTAGGCCATGGTCTCTGTCTTCACTTTCAAGGCGTCGCGCGTTTCGATATTCACGTTGCCGTTGAAGGTAATCATGCCGTGCTGCTGGTCGTAAATGGACCGGTCGGCGGTGATCCGATCCGGTTTGTCTCCCGTCGCCGGATAGACTTCAAGCTGCACTTTTTCCAGCTCATGATGGCCGTCGGAATAGGTGATATCGCTGGCCGCTCGCAGCCAAAGAAAAAGTCGATCGCCCTTAGTGATTCGTTGATCGAAACCTTCGATACGGCCGATGATTTCCTTTGACAGCTCTGGAGATCCTGAGCGCAGACGGAAGGGCTGATTATTTCGCAGGCGATAAATTGAAATGGCAACGAATACGAGGCCGACGACGAGGATGAACAGCGCCAGCACACGGGTGATTACCGGGAACCGCGCCCGCAGATCAACCGCACTGATTCTTTTTCGTCTGATCGCTTCCATCTTCTTCACACCATGTCAGTTGTTAGTGGTCAGTTGTTAGTGGTCAGTTGTTAGTGGTCAGTTGCTAGTGGTCAGATAACAGCTTAACAACTGACGACTGACAACCAACAACTAACAACTGACAACTAACTACTGACAACTAACTACTGACACTTCCGCATATCCTTCACATTCAACTGCAGCCGCGTTTCCCCATTCCACTTGTTGGGCTCGATCGCATAGGCCAGTTCGATGCGCTCATTCATGTGCGGCGTTCGCCCGGCACTTTCCAGGCCCCGCCACCACACTGCCTCCAGGGGCCGGCCCTCGTCACCCGCAACGCGCATCTTGAAATGCTCTTCCTTCATCACCGTCGGCTCGGACAAAATGCGGAGATTTCGACTCATGAAGATCGGCCGTGGATTTCCCGCCCCGTATGGCTCCAGCGCGCACAATTGGTCCCCCAATCCGAGCGTAACACCAGCAGCGGGAATCTCGGCATCGATCCTCAGCGCCGGAACCAAATCATCGTCAGATAAACACGACGCCGCATGGCGATTCAGGCGGGTGCGAAATTCCGAGACGCGATCCCGCCTGATGGTTAGACCGGCGGCGTGCGAATGGCCGCCGAACTTTTCAAGCAGATCGCGACACTCCGTCAGCCCGTCGAATAAGTGATAGGCCTCAATACTGCGCCCTGAGCCGTGGCCCATTTCACCGTCGAGGGAGATCACAACGCAGGGGCGGTTGATGCGCTCAGCGATTTTCGAGGCCGCAATTCCGATTACGCCACGATGCCAGCCGTCGCCGGCAATCACCGCCACGTGACGCTGCGACTCCTTCTCGCTTGAACCCTCAAATTCGTCTACTGCCCGGCGAAAAATCTCGCGCTGCGCGTCCTGCCGCTCGCAGTTGCGCATATCCAGGTGCTCAGCCAGGCGGCGCGCTTCGTCCTTGTCCCTGGTATCAAACAACTCCACTACTGCCCGGGCCGCATCCATGCGTCCGGCGGCATTGATTCTGGGCCCAATGCGAAAACCCAGATCGTAAGCAGTTACATCCTGCCCGCCGGCGCATCCGGCAATCTGAATTAAAGCCCGCAACCCGGGATTAACCGAGCTCGGCAGATCGGCCAGGCCCAGCGCCACGATAGTGCGGTTCTCGCCCACAAGCTTTGCCACATCCGCCACGGTCCCGATCGCCACCATCTTCAGGAAGCCATTCACCTGCTGTTCGCGACCCCGTTCGCGAAACAGCGCGTGTACCAGTTTGAAAGCGACGCCCACGCCCGCCAGGCTCTTATCAGGATAGCCACAGCCATACTGGTTGGGATTCAATACAGCAAACGCCGGGGGTGCGCCTTTCCTCTCGTCAGGCAGGTGATGATCCGTAACGATGATATCCAGACCATGGAACTGCGCCCAGTGCAAAGGCTCATGCGCTGTTATGCCGCAGTCAACGCTAACGACCAACTTGTAACCATTTGCCAGCGCGGTTTCCAGCGCCGCTTGCTGAATGCCATAGCCTTCCGTGAAACGATGCGGCACGTGAAAGCCGGCCGTCGCTCCCAGCATGCGCAAAGCGCGCAGAAGCACCGCCGTGCCGGTGGTGCCGTCAACGTCGTAATCGCCGTAAACAAGAATCGGTTCGCCATTGTCAATTGCGCGCAGCAAACGCGCCACGGCGTCCTGCATGCCCAGCATTAGAAAGGGATCGTGAAGCTGATCGGCAGATGGTCGGAGAAACTTCCGGGCGGTGGACGTGTCCGCACAGCCACGAGCAATTAATAATCCGGCGACAATTGGGGAGACGCCGAGACTATCTGCCAGCGCTGCGGCGCGACGCGGGTCCTGCTCACGCACTATCCAGCGTTTGGCAGTCATTTGAGTTGCTTTAATCGGCAAACCATCCGTTCGCATCAAGAAGCTTTATTCCGATACGCTGCTTCCCGTCGTTTTCATCAATCCAGACACCGTTGACTTCCGCTTCGAGTTTGCGTCCGAATGGTGGCGTAAGTAAGAGATGCGCGCCCTTTTCGACCTCCGCGTCAAGTAGCAGAGTCGCACCGCCGCGGCTGATCTTTACGGCGGCGGCTTTGATCTCGAAAGGTTCACCTTTCGTAGTCTGACCCTCGACAACCAACGAAAAATCCACCGGCACGCGCGGGCTGCGCGGGCGCTGCGAAGGCGTGGCTCCGTCTTTGCTTTTGTCCTTCATTGCTGAAACTTCTCTCTTAAGTATTCATGAGACGAACTCGAAAGTTCGCCGCTGGAGAAGGGGCTATATAAGTTTACCTAATCTTCGCGATTATTGTTAGTGAACTTCGAAGCGGGCAGAATTTGTCCGAGCAGAGGTTATGGCATTGTCCGCGTGCGGAGCGCGCGGGCCGTTTAGAGGGGTTATTCGCCCACTGAAGAGAAGTATCAGAATCAACGCGCCCAGAAGCAGCCGGTAGCCGATAAAGATTCCGGTCGAATGCGTTCGCAGGAAACGCAGCAGGAACCAGATCGAGGCATAACCTACGATCCCCGACACGATGGTGGCAACGGCAAGGGCAGCCAGGCTGCCATGCGGCAGATTATGGACGGCTTCCTTAAGCTCCAGTAGTCCACTGGCGGCAACTGCGGGAATGGACAGCAGGAACGAAAACCGCGCTGCAGTCTCGCGCGTTTCACCTGCAAACAGGCCGGCCATGATCGTCGAGCCGGAGCGGCTGGAACCCGGGATCAACGCCAGCACTTGCGCGCCACCAATTGCGAGCGCGTCACCGATACCGAGGTCTTCCATCCGGCGGGTTTTCTTGCCTACGAATTCGGCGATTGCCAAGAGTAGCGCCACGACAATCATCATCGTCGCGATAACCCAGAGGCTCTTTGTGAATGTTCCTTCGATCTCCTTTTTGAAGAGCAAGCCCACCACTCCGACCGGAATGGAACCAATAATCACAAGCCAGCCCAGCCACGCATCATGCGACAGGGCGACGGAAGTCTGACCGCCGGGCAGGACCCTCTTCTTACCACTCAGGAGCGCCAAATGGTCCCGAACAAAGGCGCGCATGATGTTCCATATATCTCCAGCAAAATAGGCGAACACCGCCAGCAGGGTCCCCAACTGAATCACGGCGATTGAAGCAGTGGTCTGCTCCGCGTTGAGCGGCAGGTCCATCACACGCCCTGCCAGCACCAGGTGTGCGGTTGAACTAATTGGAATAAACTCAGTCAGACCTTGAACGATGCCGAGGATGATAGCCTGAAGAAGAGTCATGTATCCTTAGCCTTAGTGATTTGAACTTTGTACTTTGAACTTAGTGTTTTGAACTTCACAGATCAAAGTACCATCCCTGGCTCAAGTACGGTTGTTCATTCCCGGTACGATCTCCTGGATGCCAAGCGATCATACAAAGCATTCGGCATCACCATTCCCAGCCGCACGATGCTGGCCAACTGCCAGGGGAATGCGTAGGACTTCCGCTTTTTTTCAATCGCGTGAATGATCTTTTTCACTGCATAATCAAGCTCCATCAGATAAGGCATCTGTGCTTTGCGCCCGGCGGTCAGGGGCGTCTTGATAAAGCCGGGATGGATAATGGTCACCTCAATCCCTTTTGGCTTCAGATCCAACCTCAGGCTCTCAAAAAAGGATGATAGCGCAGCCTTGCTTGCGCCGTACGACGCGGATTTCGGCAAACCGCGGTAGGCTGCAATGCTCGAGATTGCTACCAGCTGGCCACTACCCCGCTTAACCATCTCCGGCACCACGGCTGCCACGCTGCTCGCGGCGCCTATTACATTCACCCCGAATACTCTGGCAACTTCGGCCGCATCCAATTCCGCCGCATCTGTAGTTGTACCGGTGCCCGCATTAGCGATCAGCACATCGATCGGGCCAAATTCCGCGCGCAGCCGGTCGGCCACGTTTCTCGTGGCCGCAGCATCCTGAACATCCGCCGCCAGAGCAATCGCCTTTCCTTTCTCTCTCTCAACTTCGCTCACGATCTCTTCAAGCAGTTCAGCCCGGCGCGCAACCAAACCAAGCTTTGCGCCGCGCCTCGCCAGCTCGAGCCCCAGTCCTCGGCCGATACCGGACGAAGCCCCGGTTATCAAGACAACTTTGTTCGTCCAGTCAAAAGCCATAGGAGCATCTACCACGGAGACACGGAGGACACGAAGAGCCCTCATTCAGAACTCCGTGTCCTCCGTGTCTCCGTCGTGCCTACCGTTCAGACCTGCACTACCACCGGCGTGATCACTGGCCGCGCCCCGGTTTGCCTCTGTATAAACCGCTTCAGCTCCAACCGTAAAAACTCCTTGAGTAAACTCATGTCCTGAAGCTGGGCCTTCGAGGCATTCCCCATCGCGCTGGTGAGGATCTGTTGCGCGCCGGCCAGAAAGCCATTCGTCCCATCAAAGCCGCGCACGCCCCGCGCCACGATCTCGGGCGGCGCCTCCAGCTCGCCCGTCGCTGCATTCATGGTCACGATCAACGTCACGACGCCTTCGTAAGCCATCTGCTTCCGTTCACGAACTGTTTCCCGGTCAATCTCCTCGAACCCCGAATCGTCGATGAATGTCCGCCCGATCTTGCGATTACCGGTAACGACGGCCCGCTCGCCGTCCAGCTCCAGCACATCGCCGTTCTCGATCAGAATAATGTTCTCTTCCGCATAGCCCACGTGGTTCTTCACAAACTCCTTGTGTCGAAACAGCATGCGATACTCGCCATGAATTGGCACGACAAACTTCGGCCGCACAGCTTCCGTCATAATGCGAATGTCTTCCTGCGAAGCGTGACCGCTGACGTGGACCAGTCGGCGCTTCTCTTCGATGATGTTCGCGCCGCGCTTATAGATGAATCCGATCAGCCTGGAAATTGCGCGCTCGTTCCCGGGAATGATGCGCGCGGAAAGGACCACCGTGTCGCTTTCTTCGATGGTCAGGCCTTTATAAGTTTGCGTGGCCATTTGCGAAAGGGCGGCGCGGGGTTCGGCCTGCGATCCTGTCACCAGAAAAACGATCTCGTCGTCGGGCAAATGCTTGGCCTCGTTGAGCGAAACCAGCAAGCCGTCAGCAATATCCAGATAACCAAGCCGGTCGGCGACCTCTACGTTCTTCTGCATTGAGCGCCCCAGCACGCACACCTTGCGATCGAACTGCTGCGACGTGTCCAACACAATCTGGAGCCGGTGAATAGAAGAAGCAAAGGCGGCGACAATAATGCGCGCTTTGGCTTCCGCGAAGATTTCCTGGAAGGCCGGAATCACGGCCCGCTCCGATGGCGTGCGGCCGGGAACCGTGGCATTGGTTGAATCCGACAGGAGCGCGAGCACGCCTTCCTGCCCGTAACGTCTCAGCGTGCGCAAATCGATCGGCTCGCCAATTACCGGTGTCTCGTCAACCTTGTAATCGCCGGTGTGGACGATGGTGCCCACCGGTGTCTTTATGGCCAGGCAAAAGCAATCCACCAGCGAATGCGAGACCCTTATGAACTCGATCGTAAACTGACCGATGGTTACCACGTCGCGCGGCTCGACGCGATGGATCAGCGTATCGCCGGTCAGGTCATGCTCTTCCAACTTGCTTTCGGCCAGGCCCGCCGTGAAGTGCGAACAATAAACCGGCACATTGAACTTTTTCAGGATGAAAGGCAGCGCGCCCAGATGGTCCTCGTGACCGTGCGTAAGGATAATGGCGGTAATGTTCTCGCGATACTCTTCGAGAATTTCGAAGTCGGGAATGCAGATGTCGACGCCATAGACGCTCTCTTCGGGAAAGCCCATGCCCGCATCGATGACAAGCATCTCGTCACCGCAGCGCATAAGAGTGCAATTCATCCCAAACTCGCCGATACCGCCGAGGGGGATGATCTCCAGGACATTACTCACTTTTGCTTCTTACTCTACTTCCCAAATGTCTTCACTATTGAAGATAGACTGAAATCTCGCCACCGAATCAAGTGGAGGAGTATAGCACAGGCGGTGAACGCGGCTCGGCCTGGCAAGTCAGCGGCTGACGGCCGCGTAACACATCTTTCTGGATCTTTTAGTTCGGACCCGCTGTACAATATCTGTAGCCGTGCTGCCAAAGATGACAATTCTGATTTGCAGAGCCAGCTTTATCTTGCTGGTCTTCTCAAGCGTGCTACTTAGTGATGGCCTGGGCCAATCGCGCCCGCGCCCCAAGCGCCCCCATTTGCGCAAGCCCGACGTGATCTTTGTTCCCACCCCACCGGAAACAGTCGAAGAGATGCTACGCCTGGCGAAAATCAAGAAAGGTGACGTGCTGTACGACCTGGGCAGTGGCGACGGCCGTATCCCTATCAGAGCAGCGCAGGAATACGGCATCCGCGCAGTGGGCATCGACATTGACCCCAAGATGATTGATGTGGCAAACGAAGCAGCGGCGCAAGCAGGTGTTAGTGACAAAGTGCGTTTTAGAAACGAGGACCTCTTTCAAGCTGACATTCGCGATGCCACCATCGTCACACTCTATTTGTCTGACTCGCTCAACCTGAAGCTGCGTCCGAAGTTGTTGCGCGATCTAAGGCCCGGCACGCGCATTATCTCCCACGATTTCCACATGGGCGATTGGCCGCCAGAGCAAACGGTTCGAGTACCCTGGCTGAGCCTCTATCGAACTGTCTATGTTTGGACAGTTCCGCGGCATGGCCGGAGACCAGGCAAGATATCCGCAAGAGGAGAATCCAGGTGAAGAAAATAAGCCTGGTGATGTACGGGATTTTGGGCACCGGAGCTCTGCTTTATGGAGTTACGGCACTCCTCTTTCCCTCCGCGCTCTTGCCGGATGCAACCCAGTCAATCCATCTGGCGCACATCTTAAGAGAACAAGGGGCGGCTGCAATTTTTGTCGGGCTCATGTCTTTCTGGTGCATCCTTAACTACGAACGGAGAACCATCGTTCATTACTTTCTGACCATATTCGCCTTTCTGCTAACGGGCATCCATTGGTTCGATTACTTTGAAGGCCACTTACCTTTGATAAGCCCTTTGTACAATTCCGTTCCCTTCGCTGTCTTGTTATTTATGGCCGTTTCAATTCGGCAAAATGGTTCAAGTCAAAGTAACTGATTTCGCTCAGCCGGAGTTCAAAGCCAACCCGTATCCCTTCTACGCCCGGCTGCGCGCTGAAGCTCCCGTTGTGCAAACGAAACTCTTCCGGCAGCCTACCTGGCTTGTGACTCGTTACGACAATGTATTCATGGTCCTGAAAGACCAGCGGCTTCTGAAGGATTGGCTTCCCAGAACCAAGTGGCTGCATCGCCTCTCGGGCCCGACCTTCGGCCACATGCTTAACCAGGATGGCCCTGACCACGCCCGTCTGCGCACATTAGTGCATAAGGCGTTTACGCCGGAGATGAGTGGGCGAATGCGCGATCAGATTCAACGCATCTGTGATGAACTACTGGATGAAGTCGCGACTAGCAGCCGCATGGAGCTGATGAACGGATATGCGCTGCCGCTGCCACTGGCAATCATCTCGCAGCTACTCGGTATTCCTGCCGAGGATCGTAGGCGTCTGCATGCCTTAACGCGTAGTAGTCTTTCGGCCTCTAACATCCTGGGTGTCTTGCGCGCTATGCCGGATCAAAGATTGCTGATTCGCCGCCTGCGCCAGCTAATCGCCGAGCGTCGTCATGAGCCGCGCGAGGATTTGATTACCGCGCTGGTCCAGGCCGAGGAGGCGGGCGACAGGCTTAGTGAAAAAGAGCTGGTGGCCACCATCATGTTGCTGCTGATTGCCGGGTATGAAACCACCGTGAATCTGATTGGCAACGGAGCACTGGCCCTGTTACAACATCCGGAACAGCGGCACTTATTCGAACAGAACCCCGCGCTGGTTGAATCGGCGATTGAAGAAATGTTGCGCTACACCAGCCCGCTGGACATAGCGTCCCAGCGCTTTGCGCGGGAAGACATGAAGATCAATTCCGCGAGCATTCGCCAGGGCGATGTGGTGATAGCCGTGATCGGCTCCGCCAATCACGACGAATCCCAGTTCCCTGATCCGGAGAAGTTCGACATTACGCGCGAGCCAAACAAGCACTTATCTTTTGGACAAGGAGTGCATTTCTGTATTGGCGCACCGCTGGCCCGTTTGGAAGGTCAGATCGCCCTAACAACTCTGTTTCGTCGCTTCCCGAATTTGCGGCTGGCGCAAGAGCCTGATTCATTGCGCTGGCGTAGAAGCTTGATCGTCCGCGGTCTTGAAGAATTGCCAGTCGCGGCTTAAGTTAGGGAAGCAGGACTCTTCGAATAGATTGCGCCATGACCAATTTGCCAGACACCCTTTCTCGAGGCGAAGTGGCCGACATAAGGGAGCGGTATTTCACCATCTCGCAAGATTCGCGATATGGCCACTTCGTGCGCATTCCGCAGCGAATCTGTCGTTGCCTCGATTATTTCCACGTCGCCTCCAGCCGCGTGGCTGTTACGCAGCGACTGCATTCCTATTATCTCTTCATAGGAGTGGTCGATGATCTTATTGACTCGAGCCGGCTCGAGGCAGGCACGGAGATCCTTGGACAGCTTGATAATAGGATTCCCTGCTTTGACCGGGAAACAATGCAATCGCAAGCAAGCCTCGCCGCTGAAGTTTTGAAGTGTCACATCGACGGCCAGACATATTCGACCGCGCTAGCACAACTCAAGCAGCTATACCGGGCGGTTGTTCGTGAGCGAAACTCCCGGACCATCAGGGCCTACATTGAAGAAAGAAAAGTTGTGGGCCGGCTTACCGCCAAACTTTCATACTTGCTGATCCGCCCTCTATTCGAGGCTGATCGCGAAGACTTGTGTCGCTTCCTGGAAGACGTGGGTGAGGTTGGTTGTCTCATCGATAGTGTCATTGATCTGAGGGCAGATGATCGGCTCGGCCTCTTGAGCTTTAGTCCGTCGCTCAAGGATCATCTCAAGATCGCCACTATTACCCTGCGCCAGGGAATCAGGGTAACCTTGAAACATCCTCGTCTCTTTGGATTGTTCCTTGAAGCTGTCGGCGATAACGTTCTCGATCGGCTTCGTTCCATCTCGAGCGCTCGCAAACGACCAGGAGTCGTGCCCATTCTTGAAACTCATTCGGATACTTCGCGCGCGACGGCCGAAGGTTTAGCCAGCGTTGCCTGGACTGAGCCTTGATCGCCAATGTCTTTTTCCCCGGAGGTGTCATATTGCCAGACGACCCTGGTCGCTCGCCCGCGACAACATTCATGACGGAGGTCGCCTTGCCACTGGCGGGCCTGATCAGCCTCTGCCTTATTGATTATTTTGTCTTCCGCAGACTCTTTCATTCCAACTATCTCCGTTGGTACCTGAACGCGGGGCCGTTCATTGCTCTGGCGACCGCTGCGTTCGGCGTTGCCTGGGGAGGACTGGACAATAATGTCGGATTGATTTCAGCAAATCCACTCAGATATATCCGCGCGTGCAAGATGGCGGCAGGCCTACCTATCTACGTTTTCGGCGGCATCGTTCTTTCGAAGAACCAACCGCAACGTATTTCCCTGCGCGACATTCTGTTTGGCTTGCCATTGATTGTAGTCTTTGTCATCGCCGCCATGGGTTGGTTACTATTCATGGCGCCGATTCAATACTTCGTCTTCTTGATCTGCGGCGCGCCGTCCAGAATTGTCTTGAGTTCCAACTACGCGGTGTACGCTAAGATCGACGGGCGCCGGCTGATTTATGAAGACAACACCACTGCCGATCCTAAGCCGGAAAAGGGCAAAGGATGGGATGCCAGTATGCGGGACAAGCCAGTAACTTTAGCTAATGCCTTCAGTGGGGTAACGCTTTTCTTACTAGCGAGGCTTTTGAGTTAAGGAGTCGAACGCGCTTATTGAACTTTTGGCCACATGCGTTCGGAGCGCGGTTTCCATTGGGTGATCATGCCTGATCTGCTCGTCAATCTTCTGAAACTGCCGCTGCTTGAGCCGGCGGTTCTGCAAATGCGTTTAGCCGGCGTCGAAATTCGCCGGGCCCAGCCGTTTGAGATCACGCCGGTGCGCGACTTCATCGAAAAGAACTTTTCGATTTCATGGGCCGATGAAATTTCGGTTGGATTTGCGAATAAACCGGTGTCCGTTTACATCGCGACGCGAGACGCTAACGTGATTGGCTTCGCCGGATATGAATGCACCCGGCGCGGCTTTTTTGGCCCGACGGGTGTACTCGAAACCGACCGTGGTCGGGGCCTCGGTAAGAGTCTGTTAGTGGCTTGCCTGTGGGGCTTGCGCGAACTGGGTTACGTTTACGGCATCATCGGCGGCGCAGGACCAACAGAGTTCTACCAGCGTGCCGTCGGCGCCATTGTTATTAAAGACAGCGAGCCCGGAATCTATACCGATCTTCTAAAGTGATCCCGGCTACTCCAGCGCCCGCACAATCCGCACCCACTCTTCGAGCGTCAGCGTTTCCGCACGACGTTGCGGCTCGACACCCGCCTCGCAAAGCACGATGCTGACTCCACCGTGCCGCTTGAATAGCTCATGCAGTTGATCAGCAGTCTGGCGAAAGTTATTCAAAATCGTCTTGCGGCGATGCGCAAAGCCGGCGCTGACAATTGCCCATAACAGCTTCTCATTCCGGGCAAAGTGCTTGATCGAGTCGTCCGGCCGCACTGACAACCTGATTACGCTGCTCCACACTTTGGGAACCGGACGAAACGCTGAGGGCGCTACGTCAAAAAGTTTCTCGGTTTCGCAGTAGGCTTCCACCAGGACGGAAAGGAACCCTCGATCTGATGAACCCGCCGGGGCCATGATGCGTTCTACGACCTCGCGCTGCAGCATCAGAACCATTTCCGTAACGCAGCTTCGCTGTTCGATCAGACGTTGAAGAATTGCGGTGGCGATGTTGTACGGAAGATTGGCCACGATGCGCAGCGGCAGCACTGGCTCGACCAGAGTACAGAAATCGGTTGTCAGCGCATCGCCTTCCACGAGTCGAAAGTTTGTGTGATCGGAAAACTCGGCATGCAAATTGGAAATCAGGTTGCGATCAAACTCAATCGCTATCACACGGCCGGCTTTTTCCACGAGGCGCTTCGTCAAAGCGCCGCGACCGGGGCCGATTTCGACGATGGTCTCATCAGCACAAGGGCCAACGGCTCTGATTATGCGATCAACGACCGAATTGTCGACGAGGAAGTTTTGGCCGAAACGTTTCTTCGAAAGATGGTTTGACTGACGGGGTGACTGGGAGAGGGGAGGACGGCGAGATTCACTAAGGCGAACAGGGGGTGGTTTCGTTCCCCTCTCCTCTTCACCCCGTCGCCCCATCTGCGTTCCGCTGTCCCGGTTCATCCTTCCGCCTTCATCCTTCCGCCTTCATCCTTCATCCTTTGCCTTCGCCGGGTATCCTGTGATTTCAAGGTCGCTGCCACGCTTCGCGATTTCAACGTCCTTGAGGTGCCAGGCGTCGGATATTGCGGCCGCGCCCAGACCTCCAATCGCCGAAGGCGCCTCGCTTCCGCCAATAATCAAAGGGGCAACGAAAACCGTAACCTTGTTAACCAGGCCGGAGTCGAGAAATGCTCCGGCCACCGTCGCCCCGCCTTCGACCAGCACGCTCTGAATATCTCGCCGTCCAAGTTCAGCCAGGACCGCCCCGGGGTTACGCCCGTCGGACTGTTTTTTCAGGACCTCCACGCCGGCTCGTTCCAGCGAAGCAACCTGGGCCTCCGCAGCGGAAGGCGAGCTGAAAACCAGCACCGGTGTTTCCTGTGCGGTTCCGGCCAGGCGTGACTCTGAGCTTATCCGCAGTTGACTATCGAGAACGACTCGCAGCAATGGCCTGCGACGCGGTCTGCCGGATCGATCAGTCAACAGAGGATCGTCCGCCGCGACCGTTCCTGCCCCTACCAGGATGGCGTCGTGTTCATGTCGCAGCTCGTGCACCCGGGCCCGCGATTGTTCACCGGTAATCCAGCGAGAATCTCCGGTCCGCGTGGCGATCTTTCCGTCAAGAGAAGTAGCAATCTTCAGATGAACGAACGGTGTTCCGGTGCGCATGAAGTGAATGTATTTCTCATTGACGCGTTCGGCGTCACTTGCCAGAAGCCCGGGGCTGAGTTCGATGCCGCTGGCGCTAAGGTGTGAAAAACCTTTCCCCGATACAGCTGGATTCGGATCTTCGATCGGAGCTACGACACGCCTGATGCCGGCCCTGATTAGGGCGTCCGTGCAGGGAGGAGTGCGACCATAATGCGCGTGCGGTTCCAGTGAGATGTAGGCAGTGGCGCCACGGGCCCTGCTTCCGGCCTGCTCGATCGCTATGGTCTCGGCATGTTTGACTTGATCGAAGATATAAAAGCCTTCCCCCACTATTTGACCGTCTTCCCGGGCCAGCACGCAGCCCACCAGGGGTCCGGGGCTAACCCGACCGGCGCCCTGCGCCGCGAGCTCAAGCGCGCGAGCCATCAGGCGGCGATCCGTTTCGCTCCATATGGGATGCGATTCTGATTTCGCTTTCATCGTTGTTTGCTGCATTACAACGCTGGCCGTTTAGGATGGCCCGACTTGTCAGGCCCTCATTGACCTTCGCACAGTGCGCCGCCTAAACGTCGATGGCGGCCGGATTATGCGAATAGACCATTCACGTATTCTTCCGGATTGAAAACCACGAGGTCAGCGAGCTGCTCGCCGATTCCCGCGTAACGTATTGGCAGGTTCAGTTCTTTTGCGATGGCCACAGCTATGCCGCCTTTCGCAGTGCCGTCGAGTTTAGTCAAAACAATTCCCGTCACGCCTGCGACTTTCAAGAACTGTCGCGCCTGCTCCAGTCCGTTCTGACCTGTGACAGCGTCAACGACCAGTAGCGTCTCATGCGGCGCGCCTTCGACCTCTCGAGCGGCAATTCGTTTCATTTTCTCGAGTTCGGCCA
The DNA here is from genome assembly GCA_036506395.1 of Pyrinomonadaceae bacterium. Classification (GTDB taxonomy): domain Bacteria; phylum Acidobacteriota; class Blastocatellia; order Pyrinomonadales; family Pyrinomonadaceae; genus DASXRU01. The sequence goes on from DASXRU010000094.1 coordinate 37,442, forward strand.
TCAGGTTTGATTTGTTGTGCAGGCGGCCGGCCGTGTCAACTATCAGCACGTCTGATTTCCGTGCTTTCGCCGCCTTCATCGAGTCAAATAACACGGCAGCGGGATCTGTTCCCTGCTTCTGCTGAATGAGAGGCACGCCAGTACGCTCCGCCCAAATCGCAAGTTGATCGGAGGCAGCCGCGCGAAATGTGTCCGCGGCGCAAATAAGCACATCATTGCCTTCGGCCTTAATGCGCTGCGCAAGTTTTCCGATTGTAGTTGTCTTACCGACACCGTTGACGCCCACTATCATCATCACGTAGGGCGCGACGTTATCAGGGACACTGGTTTCGGAGGCTACGCCATGTTCCTCTGACGCATGCAGGATCTTTATCAATTCCATCTTGATGGCTGACTTCAAAGCGTCAAGGTCATTGATCTGCTTCCGGGCCACGCCGCGGCGCACAGTCTCAAGAATGTGCTGCGTAGTCGGAACGCCGATGTCCGCTGCGATTAATGCTTCTTCCAATTCGTCCAGTAAGTTCTCATCAATTTGCTTCAGACCCTGAAAGACAGTGTCGAGTCTTTCGGAAAGCGAGTCGCGGGTGGCTGCCACCGCGCGGCGGAAGCGCGCAGAGAGTTCTCGCTCCAGCGCGGCTTCCTGCGCTTGTAGCTCTTCCATCGAAAGGTTTAGACCCAGAACAGAAGTGGCAAAGGGCGCGGCCGCAGGGACCGCTTTCTGTGGAGTTTGTCCGCTGGTCCTGGTTGCCGCAATTTCAGCAGAACCTACGACAGGGGCAACCGCAAACGGCTCAGCTGCCATCGCGGCCTCTTCGCTTCCATATTCTTCTGCCTGAGCTTCGCGGGATACAGGCTCGTTCAATCCGAGCGAGATGAAACGATCCTGATTTTTTCGCTTCCAAAAAGCCATCAATGCACACCCTTTTCCTTTAAGGTTAACTATCGCAGCGCTACGGACTACAACAGCACGCGACGCAGGTTTAGCTAAAAGAGCATCGATTATAGACGCAATTGCCGCATCCCAACAAAAGCGATGCGGCAACAGGGTTGATAATTGAAGCTGGTTACTTCAACGGATCAGGAGCGGCCGTGGTAGGTTTATCCAACTGGAACGGGTTGCGGCGAGACAAGTGCCTGATTCAACTCGGAAAGTCTTTCATCGGCCACGATGGAGTCCTCGGGCCGGCGTCTCAGTTTTACCGATCCTGGTCGAATCTGGCCCGATTCGCAGGCCGCGACAAACGCAGCTACCACGCAGGAATCATAACGAGCGCCTGTCAGAGTCTTTATTTGCCACAAGGCATCTTCGAACTTCATCGCACTCTGGTAAGGCCGCTCAGTAGTCATCGCATCAAAGGCATCAGCTACAGAGACGATACGCGCCATTAGAGGAATCTCGTCACCTTTCAAGCCCTGCGGATAGCCTTTGCCATCGATCATTTCGTGATGCATATACATGCCTGGCAAAAACTCGCGCATAGCCGGTACTTGCGACATGATCTTGTAGCCCTTCTGCGGATGAGTTTTCATTATCTCAAACTCTTCGTCCGTCAGTGCGGCAGGCTTCTTCAAGACATTGTCGTCAATTCCGATCTTGCCGACGTCATGCAACAGCGCGCTAATCCTGATCTTTTCTGTTTCGTCCGCCGACAGGCCCATGCCCAGCGCGATCGCTACTGAGAATCGCGAAACACGTTCTGAATGACCGCGAGTGTAAGGGTCCTTGCCGTCAATGGCCGCCGCCAATGCTTTCACCGATCCGATGAACAGTTCGCGATTTTCATTCGCCGATCTTTGCAGATCCGCGATGTAACGTTCCACCTGGTCAGTCATCTGGTTGAAAGAGACACCCAGTTCGCCAAGTTCGGTGTGGCCGAGAACCTCGATACGACGGGAAAAATCTCCAGCAGCGATGCGCTGTGCGCCGGCGGCTAATTCCCGCACAGGTTGCGTTAGCTTCTTGGCAAAGTAAAAGCCCGCCAGCAGTGCCAGCACGGCCGAAAACAGACTTATGATGGCTGTCTGCCGGCGCATATCCCTAACTGAAGCCAGGGCGGCGGCTTCATCCTGGATGGCTATAACTCCCAGCAACGATGTTCGGTCCAGTTCGGCCGTTGCATATGAGCCAAGCATCTCCACTCGCTTGCCGTTACGCTCAGTCGTGAACGGCGCCAGCGCCGACTGCAACTGAGCTCCAGTCTCCAGCCAGTCCTGAACGACTTTGAAATCCGTCATGGGCCGTTCGCTGAAAGCCACCCGAGCGTCCGGATGCGCCACAGCCCGGCCATTTTGATCGACAACGAATACCACTGGCAGCCCCGCGTCCAGAAGTTCGGCCTCGGTTCTTGAAGTTGGCTGTTGGACTGATTTAAATACTTCCTGAAAAGAAACCACCGCGACCACGGCGGCGACCAGATCATTCCCGTCCATCACCGGAGCTGCGATCGTCAAACTCATCTCCTGGCCCGAGTGAATTATCTGAGGGCGGCTAATAACCACGCCGCGTCCACTCATGTGGGCCAGCACCTCGCTTACGCGTTGGTCAACTTCGTCCCGTCTGATGATGTCTGATTGAAAAGCTCGCCGCAGCTCTCCTTTAACTGGCCAGATTGCCAGCGCAATCAGGTTCGGGTCATTCTGGAGAGCCTTCTGTAAACGAGCGTCGTATCCTGGCTCTGCGAGCGAGTGAATGCCTCCGGCAATCTCAAATGCCTGGGCCAGCCCCGTTACCACGTCGCGATAGCGTTGACCGTACAGTTCGATTTGCCGAGCCTTGTCCTGAACCAGCTGCGCCTGGTAGCGACCCTCGATCGAACGCAATTCTTCGGCGCTGCGGCTGGACCACAGCGCTCCGGCCAGCCCCAGGGGCAGCAGGCCCACCAGTAGAAGGACTCCCAGCACGATGTATAGGAGCCTGACTCGATTAAAGCGTTCGAACATTTTGGGAAGCGATCGACTTAAGTCCGGGAAACGATGTTACGGGTAAGTTTTTGCAGATATTGGCGGTGAACAGTTCCGCAAGACGATACTAACCGTCGGCCCATGGCACTGTCAACTTCTTTTGGCACGGTTTAACTTATTGATAGGGCGGGAGTAAGTTCGGAAAGGAGAATAGGTACGTATCCATTTGGAGCGTTCCAGCGCTAACCTGAGTTGCTTGAGTCTCTAGGTCTTAACCCGTCGCTTGGTCTGCATTCCAGGGCGCTGGCTTTCATGCGATACTTTCGCAGACTCCGCGGGGGTCGCGAGCGTCTAATTTTTGGGGACATAGCTGGATTGGTGCCCGCCTGAGTAGCGTCTTGCCGGGCAGCAGAACAAAGAATGGAGTCGGCTACGAGCGACGAGCAGATCGTACAGCAGGCACTAACCGGTGATGTGGATGCTTTCGGCGAGATCGTACGCCGTTGGGAGCGCCGCATATTCGCTCTTGCTTTCGGCATGCTCGGCCGTGAAGAAGATGCCCGCGATGCCACGCAGGAGACTTTTCTGGCAGCCTTTCGCAACCTGCGCGGATTCCGTGGCGACGCAAAGGTTTCATCGTGGCTGCACAGAATTGCGATCAACCAGTGCATCACGCGGCAGCGGCGGGCAAAGGTTCGCAACGAAACCGGGCTCGACCAGGAAGCGGAAAAAGATGCCGCGGTATTCTCGTTGCCGGCGCACGTTTCGCCTGCCAACGTTGCTGAAGGTCGCGAGCGAACCCAGGCAGTGCGGCGCGCGGTCAGTGCTCTGCCAACCGAGCTGCGACAGGTGGTGGTGATGAAAGAATTTGAGGAGCTGACGTTTCAGGAAATATCCGAGGTGCTGAACCTGCCGCTGAGCACTGTAAAGAGTCGCCTTTACACAGCACTGCGACAGTTACAACTGCGACTGGAGAGATTTGGAAACGGTCTTGCTCAGGACGGTAATTGAAGAACACAGGATTAAATGCGATGAGAGAAAACACTGATAGGCCTATTTGCCATCGAGCCGACGATATGATGGCTTTCCTTTACGACGAAGCCAGCCCGGCTGAAGCAGCAGAGTTCGCCAGTCACATGCGCCTTTGTGCCGCATGTCGAACTGAGTTCTCCCTCTTTAACCAGGTGCGTGAATCGGTGTCACTCTGGCGAGCCGAAGTGTTGGGCATGGCGGGGCAACCAGAATCTATTGCCGCGCATGAGTCGCGTCCTTTTCTGGCGGCCGGCAGAGTAGGAAGAAGGTTATCGGCGTGGGCTGCGTTGCGCGAGTTTTTTGCCGTTTCGCCAGTTTGGCTGCGTGGCGCCACCGCTCTGGCCACATTGCTGCTTTGTGTGCTGGGCGCTTTGTTTGTTGCGCGCATGTTGAAGCCTTCGCAGCAGCTTTATACCCAGCAGGAACTGAATGCTAAGGTCGACATGCTTGTCGATCAGCGAACGAAGGAAAAGGAATCCGCGGCGGCCTTGCTGAACAAAGAGGCGCCGCAAATTGAGCAATCGGAAAACTCGCCCCGCCTGTTTGAGTTCTCAGCGCATGAACCAACTCCGGTTGTTAAGCCAAGGTCCGTGCCTCGGTCGTCGCGCCGGTTTTTATCAAGAGCGGAACGGGAACAATTGGCAGCAGACCTGGGCCTTAAACCAGGTACGGATGACGACGATATCTCGTTTCTGCTGGATGGCGGATCTAACTAGGTTTGCCGGCCGGCGAAACGATTGCCCCAACGCAGCATCATGAAAAGATCAAACGATTATGAAAACAACCATCGGTAACGGTCGTAAATTGACGGGACTGGTTTTCGCAGCCTTGCTATCAGGCGTCGCGTTGTTGAGTAGCGCTACGCTTGCCGTGGGCCAGCAAAATCCGGGTGATCAACCTCAAACGCAAAGCGCCCAGCAGAATCCCCAGGGCGATCCCATTCGCCAACTAAATCTTACTGCCGATCAGGTAGAGAAGATTCGCGCCATTCGCGAGCAAAACAAGGACGAACGTTTCGCCTTGAATCAGCGTCTGCGTCGAGCCCAACGAGCTCTGGATGACGCTATTCAAGCAGACAATTCGACCGAGGCATTGATCGAACAACGAGCGCGCGAACTGGCAGACGCGCAGGCGGCGGCCACCCGCATGCGCGCAATTACAGAAATACGAATACGGCGCGTGCTGACCCCCGAGCAATTGACCAAGCTACGCGCTCTGCGGCAACAAGCCCAGAATCTAAGGGAAGAACGGCGCAATCAAGGCAATAGTGATCAGGTGCGGCCAGACAGTTTCCAGAGGAGACCGGATGCCCTCCAGCGCAACGGCAACCTTAGACCCAACATGGGCCCGCGTGCGCGTCCCGGCAGTTTGCGCCAAAGACCGCAACCATAACGGCGTCAGCCACCATGATAAACAAGGGCCGGCTTCGAAAAAAGAAGCCGGCCTTTACCGTTTTCGGAGGCCCTCTGTCACGCCGAATAATCGCGAAGTCTTGATCCACACTACGCGCTCAACCCGCTTATTAGCTTGACGCACGAAGCCGAATTTGCGCATCATAAGCCGCTTTTGATTTCCGCGCCGGGCAAGCTCTGAGGGTTTCAGAGTGGGCACTATGTCCCGCGCCCATCGATCGGCGCACTAAGCTTTCTAACCTCGGACGTCTAAAAACTTAATAAGTTAACTTTCTGTTGTCTGCAAGTCTTCTCTTACTAACTCTCCAATGAACATTGCAACGCGCGGTCTGCTGGAATTGCAAGAGATAACTTTGCTGGCGGCGCGCGCTGGTCGCGGGCTCGTCAAACGCCCCAGGTACATTCCGGAAACGATCGCGCAGATGGATCTCATCGGTGTCGGTTCGTTGACCATCATTGTCCTCACTGGATTTTTTACCGGCGGCGTGCTCACGCTCCAAACCTATCCCACTTTGGCTTCGTATGGCGCCGTCGATCAGTTAGGCTATCTGGTCTCGATCTCCCTGGTGCGTGAACTGGGTCCCGTTTTGACAGCCCTGATGGTCACCGGTCGCGTGGTGTCAGCGATTTCGGCAGAGCTCGGCTCGATGGTGGTGTCACAGCAAATCGACGCCATGCGCGCGCTGGGAACTGATCCCGTGCGCAAGCTGGTGACGCCGCGCATCATTGCTCTGATCATAACCTTACCGCTGCTGACCGTGGTGGCCGACTTGATTGGCATCGGCGGCGGCTGGGCGGTTTCCATAGGCTTGTATGATTTACCTTCCTCCATGTTTATTACCTCCGTCCGCGATGGGATTACCACTGATGACATTCTTGGTGGCATCATTAAGCCCCTGGTCTTCGGCTTTTTGATGGGTACAGTTGCCTGCTACAAGGGTTTGAAGACCGAAGGCGGTACAGTGGGCGTCGGCCGTTCCACCACTTCCGCCGTTGTCATGGCCTCAATCGTTGTTATCATTTCGGATTTCTTCCTTGCGAAGGCGCTTCAGGTTATTCTAGGCACCACCTAACTCATGAGTGTACAGGAATCAGAAGGCACTGACGTTCGGAACCCGATGTCGCAATCAGGAATTGACGGCCGGGTAAGCGATAACGCCGCGGAGTCCACCTTCCATGAAGTAGACGATCGCGACCGGGCAATCCCCGCCATAGAATTTCGCGACGTGCATTTGTCATTTGATGACCGCAAAGTACTCGACGGTCTCAGTTTCAAAGTCATGAAAGGCGAAACCAAGATCATTCTGGGCGGGTCTGGTTGCGGCAAGTCAACGACCATCAAGCTCGTGCTTGGTCTGCTGAAGCCTGATTCGGGCCAGGTGCTGGTGGACGGAGTGGACATAACGCATTTCACCGAAGTCGAAATGATGCGCGTGCGCAAGAAGATCGGAATGATTTTCCAGGAGGGGGCTCTCTTCGATTCACTTTCGGTCTATGACAATGTCGCGTTTCGCCTGCACGAACAGGGAGTCCTGGACGAAGAAGTCGAGCCGGAGGTGCGGCGGATGCTCCAGTTCGTTAATCTCGAGGATGCGATTGACAAAATGCCCATCGAGTTGTCGGGCGGCATGCGCCGCCGGGTCGGCATCGCCCGCGCGCTGGTGGGTGATCCGAAAATCGTAATGTTCGATGAGCCCACCGCCGGATTGGATCCGCCCACCGCGCGCACAATTTGCGAGCTGGCCATGAAGCTGCGCGACCTGGAGGATGTCTCGTCAATTTTCGTAACGCACGAAATGAACAATCTGGATTACCTTTCTTCGGAATATGCCGTCGTCAACGAGGCAGGTGAAGTAGTGTTCGAACGGGAAGGCGAACGCCTCTGCTTGATTAACTGCAAGACCTTGATGATGCGCGCAGGCAAGGTGATTTTTAGCGGTACTGACGAAACGCTGCGCAAGGCGGAAGATCCGTACATTCAGAAATTTCTGCGCGGACACTGAAAAAGAAAGGAAAAAAGGAAAAGGGGAAAAGGAAAAAGGAAAGCTGAGCGCTCTTGGTTTCTGGCTTTTGCCTTTTAACTTTTTACTTTTGCCTTGGAATTATGCCACCAGCGAAGAAAACCATCGGCCTTAGTGAACTGCGAGTCGGCCTGTTTGTAGTGGCCGCGATCGCGGTGCTGATATTTTTGATCCTGAACGCCTCGGGCGACATCAATCCGTTTGCCAGCAAACTTCATTTGCGCGCTCGCTTTGCGGACGCGAATGGTTTGCGTCCGGGGTCGGAAGTGCGGCTGGCCGGGGTGCGCATCGGCAAAGTAGAAAAGATCACGCTGTTGCCTCCCTCAAATGTGCCCGGCGACAAACGCGTGGAGGCAAGCTTCGCCGTCAGCAGTACGATCGATGGCCAGCCCGCCAATCAACGCATTCGCACCGATTCGATGGCTTTGCAGGCAGCGCCCAGTCTTTTGGGCAGTGAGATGATTATCAATGTTACGCCCGGGACTTCGATTGGCCAGCCGATACAAGAGAACGCCATCCTGCCGTCGTCCGCGGCGAATACGATCAGCGACTTTGCTACTTCGGGCACCGATCTGGCCCAGCGTTTGACCAAACTCTCCGATCAGCTTAACGAAGTGGTAAAAGATGTCCGAGAAGGAAAAGGCACGGTAGGCCACCTGTTCACCGACGAGGCCCTTTACAATAATTTGAATGCCACGATTCGGGACACGGAAGACCTGATGCAGCAGATCAAGAGCGGCAGAGGCTCGGCCGGCAAATTGTTCTACGATGAAGCGCTTTATAACAATGCAAACGAAATCACGATAAATCTAAGAAAGATTTCCGAAGACATTCGGGCGGGTCGAGGGTCGGCGGGTAAATTCCTTTCCAGCGACGAGATGTACAATAAAGTAAATCGCCTTGCCGATCGCGTTAATCACTCGATGGACCAAATCGATAACATCGTTGCCGATGTGAACGCCGGGCGCGGCACTTTGGGGAAACTGATCAAAGACGAGGCCATCTATAACGACGCGCGCACGGCCATCGCGCGGTTCAATACGACCGCCGAGCGAATTGATAACGTGGTGGCGAATGCTCAGCGCGGCGAAGGCACCGTCGGCAAGCTACTGACGGACGATCAGCTCTATTCCAACGTCAACCAGCTTTCCTCTGAAAGCGTCAAACTACTTTACGACTTTCGCCAGAATCCCAAGAAGTACCTGACCATCAAATTCCAACTGTTCTAAGCGTACGCCTGGTCAGCGCCTTACCCGCAAGCTGCGGGCCTCTCTGCCTGATCACTTCCGAGAGGCCCATCCCGACGCGATTGTTACGGAAGGGCACCCCCTACACCCAGTCACCGCCCGGGAGAACAGTCCCGATTTCTAATCGTTTTCTAAATATCATAAGATACATCGCACTGTGCTCACCATTCTTTATATAGTCGTAGTTCTTCTGCTCGTCTTAGGCAATGGGTTCTTCGTTGCTTCGGAGTTTGCGTTGGTGGGAGTTCGCCGAACGCGAATCACGAGTCTTGCCGAAGGCGGTAATCGTCGCGCAAAGCTGTTACTGGAACTACTGGAGAATTTGAACGCGTATATTTCAGCGACCCAACTTGGCATCACCATGGCATCGCTTGCCCTGGGCTGGATCGGTGAACCCGTCGTCGCGCACTTGCTCGAAGCGCCTCTCCAGGGCCGGATCTCCGATGCCGTACGTCACACCATCGCGCTGGTGGTGGCATTTACGGCGATCACTTTTCTTCATATTGTGCTGGGTGAACTGGCGCCTAAAACGCTGGCACTTGAGCGGGCCGAAAAGATTGCCCTGGCTATCGCCTGGCCCATGCAGGCCTTTTACAGAATATTCTATTGGCCAATTCAGATGCTCGATTGGGCCGGCACGCGCACGGTTCGGCTCTTTGGCCTTCGCCCTTCGAGCCAACATGCTTCGATCTATACCGAAGGCGAATTGCGCAAACTGGTGGACATTTCACGCCAGAGCGGTCACCTGGGTGATTCGGAGCAGAAGTTAATCAACCGTGTATTTGACTTTGCCGATGCGGAAGTTCGCGAGGCGATGGTGCCCAGGACCAACGTTGCGGCGCTGCCGGTAACGGCCACGCTCGAAGAAACTAAACTTGCCTTTCGTAGTCTGGGCTATTCGCGTCTGCCGGTTTATCAAGAGCGACTCGATCAAATCGTCGGGCTTCTCTTTAGAAGAGACATCGAGCCGTATCTGGAGAGTACTCAGGTTGGGAACTTTGCGATTGAGGACCTGCTACGCCCGTCAATCTTTATTCCCGCAACTGCCAAGCTCGGCGCCGCGCTGTCGCAGATGCAGGCCGCCCGGATGCATCTGGCCTTCGTCATCGACGAACACGGCGGACTCGAAGGCATCGTGACGCTTGAAGACTTGCTGGAAGAGATTGTGGGTGAGATTAATGACGAGTACGACGAAGAAACTCGGGCGCAAATCATTGAACAGCCGGACGGTTCTTACTTGCTGGATGGCATGCTGGCCGTTCGCGATGCCAACCGCCGCTTCAACCTGGAACTGCCGGAGGTCGGAGGCTATGCAACTCTGGCCGGGTTTCTCATGGCGTGCGCCGGACGTCTGCTAAAAACTGGTGACAAAGTCGAGCACGACGGGGCCATCTTTAGCGTAGAGCGGGTTGATCGCCGCCGCATTCGTTGGGTGCGGTTTACACCGCCTCGAAAAAAAGGATTGGCAAAAGTAGGTCCGACGCCGAGGTCGTCAGTGCTGCCGTTCGTTGGTGCAGCAGCAATTGCTTCGCGGGCTGGTTCTGAACTCAGCAATTACACGGAACTACTTCTGCTGGGCGCATGAGCCGTTCAGGAACCGCTTGTCTTCTCCGTCAATTCGAATTGGTAGTGCCGCTTGGGCCCACTTCCCTGCTCGGCTGAAATTTTCCAAACATAGCCGCTTCCCTGCTTCTTAATCGACGCCGTCATCGGTTGCTCCTTCCCATCCAGCGTCACCATCTGGCGCCCTTGAAATCCGTCGCTGTCAGAGTAGGAAAGGGGAAGATCGGTGAGCACGGCTTCCGAATCAACTTTGAAATTCAGCAGATACTTGTCCGCAGCAACTTTCTTCAGACTGAGTTCAAAACTCTTCGTTTCCGTGTTGGGGACGCCGAACGGGCCGACGCCGGTGACAACAGAGGACGACTCGCCAAGGCTGACAGTGTCGGCAGCCGGCTGCTTGACTGTCAGCGTGCCGGTACTGATTCGAATGCCCCGGGTGTCAGCGATGGTGTGGGTGGCCTTCCAGGTGCCGACAAACTGATCGAGGCCTACGCCGCTGTTTCGACCCTTGCACCCACTGCCTGGAAGTAGCGCCAGCGACATCAACAGGACAAGAGTAAAGCTTTTCATAGGTTCTCCTTTGAAAACTTCCAACAACCGTGGCTTGAACTCCACACTCCGGTATCGTGTTCAGATGAATATACGTCTAACAAACTGGCGGCGGTTTGGGGTAGTGATCCAATCTGAGTTCTTGCCCTTAGTACAACTACCGTAATTCAGCTGGGCCACCCGGTTGGAGAACCATGCCGAAGGCGCGCACGGGAAAGCTGCCGAAGCCCTTTACCTTCACGGGCACGGCAAAGAACTTGAAACCGTTGTCGGGAAGGTCGCCCAGACCGCACAGATGCTCGACGATAGGGATTCCCGCCGCCAGCAGGATTGAATGCGCCGGGCGACGGCCATCCGCGGTGTCGTCGATGTTGAAGGAATCGATGCCCACCAGTGTTGCACCGCGTTCAGCCAAATAGTTTGCCGCCGCGGCACTAAGAAAAGGGTGCGTCCCATCTGAATACCCGTCGGTTCTCCAGCGCATGTCCCATCCGGTATGAAGCAGCACTGCTTTACCCTTCACCTCGAGGTCTTTCAAAGCCGCACCAGGGATTGCGCGCTCAGGTGCGCCCACCCGGCGCACTACGACGCCGTCAAGGTTCGCGAGCGAATTGAGATCTAGTCTCGATAGATCATTTCCGTCGGCGTAACGATGGAACGGACTATCGAGATAAGTGCCGGTGTTCGCCACCATTGCGATCTTGCCGATCTGAAATTCGGTTCCCAGCGCATAGCGATTGCGAGACTGCTCGCGCGTAAGGTAATCGGTGATAACCGGAGCAGGCAGACCCTTGTAGGTGATCATGCCATCTTCAATCGTGTGGCAAACATCAATTAGATCGAATGCGGAGTTCATAGCAGCCTCAAAAGCGGCTCTGCCGCCGCACAGTGCGAAAAGGCTATGCCTTTCCGCGTCTGGCTATCTAGTTTCTGAGGCTATGCCTCAGCGGGGGAGACGCAGCCTCCAGTTATCAAACTGGTAACGGTAAGGCGAAGCCTTACCGCACTGTGCGGCGGCAGAGCCGCAGAGGGAGTTAGTTAGTCAAACTAACTGACATTTCGCAAACTACCGTCCTTTTTCTGGACCAGCACCTGAAAACTCGGGGCCATTCCGTTTGGCAGGATCATTTCCCTCGCGTTTGTAGACAGGTGCAATCTTTCGACATCGCTTTCGACACGCTGCAATTGCGCTTCCAATTCTTCAAGCAAACCTGCCTTCAAGAGGAACCTGTCCTGCCGGTCAAACTCAATCGTTGCCAGACCGAGTTGCTCCCCAACCCGCTTCACATCAGTCCAATCGACGCTGGCCGTGATGTCCTGTTCGCCAGGCCGGGCCAGCACGTCCTCCACCAGTTGATGCCGGTGATAAGCTCGCAGCGTTCCTTCAAGGTGTTCCGGCGACCCGTGGAGATCCGCCCCTTCCGCGCCATAGTCCACGGTGACAAGGTAACCGCTGGAAAGTTTCTTTGCCGCAAGGCCCAGCCACTTCTCGATTGCGAGATTCACTTCAGCAACCTGACCTTCCTTGAGCTGAATAGCAAAGGCCCTAAGATACTCGGCGAGTTGAGGTGTCGAGGGAGGGCCAAGGCTCCATATGAAATTCTCAGACTCATCCACCACCACATAGAATTCGCAAAGCCGGCCCTCATGAACTGTGACTCGATGTACCGGAAACGCATCGAGCAATTCGTTGGAAAAGATTGCTCCGTTCTCTATGGACCTGATGTCGTCGAGAGACTCGAACTTGACGCGGCCACTGAATGGCTCCAGCCGTTCCCGGATGCGGGAAATTGATCCGGCCTCATCGATAACGTAATGACTTGCTGAAAAGACTTCCGGGAAACGCGTCTGAAATGTTTCGAGCACGCCGAAAGCGAATTCGCCATCTCCGGCGCCAACTTCGACAATGGTCCACTCAGCCGGCCGCCCGAGCTCTCCATAAAGTCGGGCAAAGTAGCGGGCGAAGGTAGCGGCAAATAAACTGCTGCGCTCGGGGCTAGTGCGATAGTCGCCTTCCCTGCCCCAGCGCTGACGATCGTGACGGCGGTAGTAACCTTCGTACTCGTCGTAAAGCGCAGTGTCCATCCAGTCGCGAAAAGTGATCGGCCCTTCGCGTTTGATCCGTTCACGCAATCGCTCAGCAATTGGAGAAAAGGCTGTGGCTGTTTGGATCATCGTTTACGGGACTCGATAGCTCGTGCGGCAAGATGGAAATCCGCAGATTACACAGATTACGCAGACAAGAAAATGGGAAGGCAAGAGCAGCCACGCGCAGCTCGTCCCTTACTGTTCCCGCCCTTGTTACTTAATCCATGTAATCTGCGCAATCTGCGGACAACTGTTCATTCCCGCGGAGAAGGCTCGCCAGCTAGCGTTGCTTTGAATCGTCCTTATCAAGCAAGCGCGTAGTGTTTTCAGTGACGCTTGGCGGGCGGGCCAGCTCGACTGTCGCTGTACGCGGTCGCCACACTGCGCCCGGATTCACCGAAGCTGGAGGTAAAGCCTGCCCGGGTGCAGGCATCCCAACCAGCGGAGGTGCATAGGCCGCCGGCATAACCCGAACACGTGGCTGGCCTTCCTCGAAGACAACCGCAAAGAGCATTCGCATCAGGCCGCCAACAAAGCAGATGATGGCCGAAAGAGGAAGCACCAGGCCCAGAAAGTTTCCGCCGGCAAGGTTATAGAGCACGCCGAGTATTGGCACGATCAGAATGCCCAGAAGAAACAACGCCGCCCCCTGGCGGACACCTCGGGCACGAGGTGTCCGCCCCTGGTTCGCACCCAGGTACGGGCCAAGGTTGCCACCGCTCGCAATCAAAGCGAGCACGCCTTCGACCGGAAAGCCGCATCTGGAACAGAACCTCAAACTCTCTGAAGCTTGTTGTTGGCCACATTGTGGACAGTACATTACGCTGGTTCCTCGGACTCAAATATTAGTTCGTAAAAACGTGAGCGGCAAGATAATAACCCGTACAGCGCTCACTTCGGAAGGTTTTCCACAGTCGTGGTGGCCCGGCCCTGGTAGTCAACAGCTCGAACGAGGGTTTCCAGAAGCAGACTCAAGAGAGTTTGTAGTTCTCCTGACGGAACCGCGACTTTTTTCAAAAGTTCCGTGTCAGTCGAAAAGCCTTCGAACGCACGCTTGCGTGTCGCTTCGACTTCTTCGAGGTATTCTACGATGCGCTGACGGGTGTCCAGGGTCTCCGGCAAGGTCCATTCGAACGGATCATCCCAAAGGTTCGCGGTAATGCCGCCGAACGTCTGCTCCACGATGGCAGCGCCGCGCAAAATGCTTTCGCGCAACGAATCCAGCGGCGGTGACGTACCGGATTCGCGCGGATGTTCTTCCAGCGCTGCCGCGGAAACCGACATCAGGAGATCGCATGCATTTCGGTGAAGACGCGCAAACCGTTCGTCAAGGTCTTCTATTAAGGCTCTTTCGCCGGCAGATTCTTTCAAGCAGCTCTCGTCGTCGGTTTGCGCGGTTCTCTATGGTTGTTTAGAACTGCGGCCAGTCTCCTCGATTATCGTTCCGTAGCTTCTGCCGCCATAGTTGAATCCAGTGTGGAGACGGCCGGAGACGCCAACCCGTGCGCCGCGCGAAGGCACGCCCCGCGTTGTCGCCACCCAAATCTTGCCGGTGCCGTCATTTATTTCATATGCGCCTTTGCCCAGCACGCCATAGCTGTCGGTTACAGTGCCGACTATGCCAACTTCCTTGTTGTTGTACTTTGCCGGGTTGGCGTTGATCTGGGAAATTGTTGTCTTACTGGGACAGGCCGAGAGAAAAAGCGCAAGGCCAAGAACGACTGACAGGTATCCAACTTTACGAGTTAAGCTCATCGCATCTCCTTTTCACGTTTCAAATTGATCATGGGAGAGCGTCGACTTTGGAGCCTGGTGTTTAGAGTACCGGCCTTAGCCGGTTATTTAAGGGCCCGCCTGAAGGCGGTACTCTAAACAGTGATGCCTTCGTTAGCAAGATGGTTTCCCGGATCGAAGTCCCAGGGTTCCGTTACTTGCCAAACCAGCCGATTGGCTTTCCGGAAAGATCCACCCATACGCTCTTCACCTGGGTATAAAGCTGGAGCGCGTGCTTACCCATTTCGCGTCCATAGCCTGATTGCTTGAAACCACCGAACGGCGAGGCGGCATTAAACATATTGAACGTATTGATCCAGATTACCCCGGCTTTGATGTCCCGGGCGAATCGATGCGCGCGCACAATATCGCGCGTCCAGATGCCGGCTGACAGACCGTAGATCGTATCGTTGGCCTGTTTAAGTAGATCGCCTTCATCGGTAAACGTGATGACCGACGACACGGGCCCGAAAATCTCTTCCTGCGCGACGCGCATTCGATTATTGACTTCGCTGAAGATTGTCGGCTTGAAGAAGTATCCGTTCTCGAATCCTGCTTCAAGCTCTGGCGCTTCACCACCGCTCAGGACGGTGGCTCCTTCTTCACGCGCAATCCCGACGTA
>DASXRU010000095.1:0-9550 GCA_036506395.1 Pyrinomonadaceae bacterium
AAAGACGCCGGGTTAACGCCATCATAATCGACCACAATCACGGTTAGCGCCTCTGGCAGATCGTTCGGATCTTCTTGGGATTCTCGCAGAGGAATCCCCTCAAAGATTTTGATCGTATCCTTTAAAACCTTCTCCTTAAATTTCGGCCGCACGAGATTCTGTGCAAATGCATCTGGATTGGCATAGAGAGCGGACGTATTAATGACTACGGTCGCGCCCACAATGCAGTCGCGTCGGTGATTATGCATGTGGTTGCAATAAGCGATTATGTCCCCATAGCGATTCTTTCTGGCCTTACCGTGCGCTGTCATCACTGTCTTATGTTCAACCGACAATTGTACGCAAATTCGAGGAAGCATATGTTTTTCATAAAGCACCAGATCTATATTGCGCACCGTAACGGTGGTTGATACGCTGGCGTTTTTGAGCGGTACCAAGTTCTCCGATCGGACCAACTCGCCTATTGCGTTTGGGGATGCGGTGCAGAGGTCGTCGACTATGTATTCGGAAAGGGCGTTAGAATTGGTCTGCGATCTGGGATTGAAACCGAGATGAGCATTAATCCACTCCACATATCGCTGAGGACCGCGCATGGCCCGCCATGCTAGCAGAGCCTCACTTTTTCTACCAAGATGGATTTAGAGCACAACTGGATCGTGACCGTTGTCGGATATCTTCTCAGGAAGCACGGTAGCGGACCGGTGTATCCTTTGGCACTCGCGCTACGTCAAATCGATGACTCTTATTTCTGAAAATACGCGTGCCCTGCTCCTCTTGACCGCGCCTCTGATTGTCGGAGCCGCGGATGGGGGGAGCACGCCGATTTTGTCGTTGTCGGAATTCAACAAGCTGGCGCGGCGGCTGAAGGAGATGGCGGTAGAGCCGGTCGAACTGCTTGGTCCCGCCAGGGCAGAACTGCTTCAGAAACTTTCGCAAGTGATTTCGCCGGAGCGGCTCGAAAGCTTGCTCGATCGCGGTTTTCAGATGACCCAGGCGTTCGAGAAATGGAATGCTCGCGGAATCTGGGTCACGAGCAGGACTGACTCCGACTACCCTGAACAACTTAAGTCAAAGCTCAAAGAGCACGCTCCAACTGTGATCTATGGTTGTGGAGACAGGAGTCTGTTAGAGAATGGCGGCTTAGCAGTCGTCGGGTCGCGCGATGCCGATGAACAGAGCCTGGACTTCACGCAGTCAGTAGGCCGGTTGGCGGCGCAAGCAGGAGTGACGATCATTTCCGGCGGCGCGAAAGGCGTGGACCGGGCCTCAATGCATGGATCATTGGAAGCGGGAGGCACTGCGGTTGGAGTATTGGCCGAGCAATTATTGCGCATGGCTGTCGCGCCTGATTGCCGCGAACCAATTCGAGAAGGACGACTGGCATTGGTTTCGCTGGTTGACCCCGCCGCACGATTCAATGTCGGCAACGCCATGCAGCGAAACAAAATAATCTATGGGTTGGCCGATGCTGCGCTGGTTGTCAGCTCAGATGTGAACAAGGGCGGCACCTGGGCTGGAGCGATTGAACAACTGGAGCGTTTCAAGAGCGGTGCTATCTACGTTCGGACGAACTCCGGCGCTCCTGACGGCAATCGAGAACTTCAAAGCCGTGGGGCGTTGCCCTGGCCGCAACCGGAAACTGCCGACGAACTCAAGCAAGCGATCAAAACTCCTGCTCCAAGCTCGGAAGCGTTCACCACAGACTCTCATTTACCTCTGTTCGCCATGGAAAAGCATTGAGGCTTTTTCCGCGCGAGTGGAGACTCCCGTCTAAGGCCGCTTGCCCCAGGTGGGTGGTGCCGGTTCTTTAGTCGCGCGATCGACGGGACGCTCCTTCAGCATTCGCATAGCTTCCGCGACGGCGCGTTCCAGTTGCGGATCGCCACCCGCGATCACGTCTTTGGGCCAGTTCTCCACATCGATGTCGGGCGCGACGCCTTCATTCTCCACCGCCCATCTGCCGTCGCGCGTGAAGAAGCCACCCCGCGGCGCAATCATCGATCCGCCATCGATAAAGGCTGGTGTGTCGGCTGTATGGACCAGCCCGCCCCACGTGCGTTTACCGACCAACACTCCAATCTTCCGCCGCTTGAACATATAGGGCATCAGATCGTCGCCCGAGCCGGCCATCTCGTTAATGATCATTACTTTTGGACCCCAGATGCCGGCTGCCGGACTGGTAAATGGATAACGATCGCCGGCAACGTTATTGAAGTAGCCATCGAAGTCGCGCCCCAGCACGTCAATAATGTAATCAGCCGCCGAGCCGCCGCCGTTGAAGCGCTCATCGACTACTACACCTTTCTTCTCCTGCTGTGAAAAGTAGTAGCGGTTGAAGCTGGAATAGCCGGGCTGCCCGGTGTTGGGCAGATAAACATAAGCGAGCTGGCCGTCGGATAGCTTTTCCACCAGACGCCGGTTCGACTCCACCCACGCTCGCGTGCGCAGGCCCTGCTCACTCGCCGCGGGAATCACCGTCACTTGCCGCGCCCCATCCATTGTGGGAGCGCTGTTCACGGTTAGCGCGGTCTGACGGTTCGCGGTTCCATCCAGCAGGCGGTAAATGTTGTCCGGCGCCTTCAACTCGATGCCGTTGATTGCCAGTATGTAATCACCGACAGCGACATTCACTCCCGGCGCAGACAGGGGCGCGCGCAAATCGGGATTCCAACTCTCGTTATCGTAGATGCGCGCGATCTTGTAACGCCCATTCTCGATAGTGAAGTCTGCTCCCAGCAATCCGCCTTGTACTTGCGGCACTTCGGGCATGTCACCACCACGAACATACGAGTGTCCGATCGCGATCTCCGCGCCCATCATGTCGAGCAGGTAGTTCAGGTCGGCGCGATGCATTACGTAAGGCAACAACTGGCCGTACATCTGCTTCATCCTGGGCCAGTCGGCGCCGTGCATGTTTGGCACGTAGAGGTAATCGCGTTCGTTGCGCCAGCCTTCGTTGAAGATTTGTTTGAACTCTTCCCTGGGATCCAGATACATGCGCAAGCTGACGTTCAGACGTCCCTGGCCCGCTTGCGGCGGATTTCGATCCGCGTCAACAAGGAAAAGCGCTGGCGCGGGAGGTGGTCCTCCGGCGGCTGGACCACGACCGGCGGCGCCGGCATTTGCCGGTGAACGATAAAGCAGCTTGTGCCCGTCGGCGCTTATTTCATAACCAGTAACACCGCTAACAAAACTTGCCGCCTTACGATCGCTCAATCGATAGCGCCACAACTCGCTCCCCCTTGGACCGCCTGCGCCCGTGTTGGGACCTGGGGCGGTCTCCAGATAGTAAACGGTGCCGTCAACGCCGGATTGCAATTCCGAATACTGCCGCTCGGGAACGCCAGGTACGGAAATTATTCTTTGCTGCAACTTGTCGAAGTCGATCTGAACTGTGACTGGTGGGCGGGATCGACGCGGCGTTGGCGGCGTTTGCTCCTCCTGCGGAGCTTCCGAAGGAGTTTCCGCACCTCCTGTTGTTGCACGACTGCGGCCTCCGCCGCCACCGCCAGGAGTTGGCGTGGCGCTACCCACGCCCTTGTCTTCATCGCTTTCGGGAAGCAACGGGCTCGACTCCGCTTTCTTCAACACAGCCAGATAAAGTCCAAAGTTTTCATCATGATCGTATGACGTCATATCCAGCCATTGAGACCTCAAGCCAAAGTCCGTCGAGGCAAGGAACCAAAGATATTTTCCGCTGGCATCCCATGCCGGCCAGACTGCGTCGGCCAGGCCATCGGTGATCTGCCTTGTTTCGCCGGTCTCGACGTTGCTTACAAAGATCGCGTGATACAGCGATCGCAAGCGGCTTGAATAGACGACCCACTTCGAGTCGGGACTCCATACGGGATTGAGTGTGCGGTTCGGCACCATCCACGGATCGTTGCCGACGATTTTGGCCTGGCCACTGGCAACGTCCAGCACCCAAACGTGAAGGTTGGTGTCGGTGAAGACAAGCTTTTTCGAATCCGGCGACCATGAAGGCGTGTAATAGTGCGTCGGGTTTTGCAGCACGATCTCCCGAGGCGGTGTCAGGCCGTCCTGCGCTTCGATGTAGAGTCGATATTCGCCGGACTTATCGCTGAAATACGAAATGAACTTTCCGTCCGGTGACCAGGCAGGATCGCGCTCAGCTGAGGCACTGGAGTTGGTGAGGTTGCGCACGTCGCCCTTTTCGGCGGGTATGGTAAAGATCTCTCCGCGTGCTTCGACCACCGCGCGCTTTCCCGTTGGCGAAAGGGCCATGTTGGTCATGCGGCTGGTGACGTCTTCCCAATTAGGCATCATCCAGGGAAAATCTCCAGCGGCGTTTATTTTAACGATGTGTTCCTTGCCACTCCGCGGATCCAGTTCATGAACGTACCCGGCCTGCTCAAAAACTATCGCATTCGCTCCAGAGTCAAGCGCCTTGACGTCAAAATCTGTGAACCTGGTTACCTGCGCCAGCTTTTTGGTCCTCGTTTGATATTCCCAAATATTCGCGACGCCATCGCGATCGGAGATGAAGTAAACCGCATCGTCAACCCACACCGGGTCCATATCCTTCGAGTCGGTCCATGGCGGCGAAACGAGATCGTAAGTCTTGAGATCGACAATCCAAATTGGCCGATTCTGTCCGCCTCGATAGTTGCGGCGTTCTTCGTCCCACGAATTGTTCATGCGATAAGCGATGCGGACGCCATCGGCCGACACCTTGCCCTGGTAGGCGCGAGGCAGAGGCATGGGTTCTTCAACGCCGCCCTCTGCGGACACGGTCCAGAAGCGAGGCGCGCCGCTGGGGGCCCAGGTCGCTCGCGAAGACGAAAACACGATTGCCTTCCCGTCGGGTGTCCACCCCTGGACCTGATCGGAGCCCGGATGCCATGTCAAACGCCGCGGCTCGCCACCTTCGGCGGGCACGACGTAAACGTCAAGGTTGCCGGCGTACTCGCCGCTGAATGCAATCCACTTTCCGTCAGGCGAGAAATGCGGATTTGTTGTCTGCCCCTGGAAACTTGTGATACGGCGCGCGCTACCCCCGGCCCGGGGAACAGTCCATATGTTGTTGGCATAAGCGAAAGCGATCTGTGTGGCGCTGATCGTCGGCGTGCGCAAGAGACGCGTTTGCCCGTGCGATGTTTGCGCTTCAGCCGTGTACGGGGCGAATACCAGCCAGCCGCTGAGCAGAGCGGCGAAGAGAAACAGGATGCGACGGTCGAAAGCGGGACCACAGGGGTCCGCAGGAAAACTTCGCTTGGGCATGGGGTTCCTCCAGATGGGCGTGACAGATTGAGCGCTTCTTTTAGCATGAACCACCGTATGGAGCAATCCTGAATTTTCAACGGCCAAAGCCAATGTTTGCCTTGTCAGAACCGCCTGCAGTAGCGGGCGGTTAATCTAACGCTATCAAGAACGCTGTCAAGCAAGTCGGACGATAGATCAACCGCCCGCTACCGGCAGGCGGTTCTGACAAGGCCTGTTCGCTTGTGGAAGATGGAAACTAAATCCACTTTGCCCACGTACTACGCGGAAAATGGCGCACAGTCGGTTCTGATTTGCTAATATTGGCGGGAATTCCCCTTCGGTTTTGAAATCATTTGCTGTAAACCAATCTGACAATCAACGGAGAAGTGTATGAGAAATCGGCATAAGTCTTTCGTAGCCGTCGCCTTGTTGCTGGCGATGAGTGTGGTGACCGTTCCAGGACAAAACGGCCACAGCTTTGATCTTGCGAACCTGGATAAGAGCACTCCGGCCTGCACCGACTTTTACCAATACGCCAATGGCGGCTGGCTCGCTGCCAATCCGATACCGCCGGCTTATCCAGCCTGGGGCGCAGCCAACGTTTTGAGCGAGAAGAATCGTGACGTGCTTCATGAGATCCTCGAGGCGGCGGCGAACAACGCCAGGGCGAAGAAAGGGACTAACGAGCAGAAAGTTGGTGATTATTACGCCAGTTGTATGGCCGAGGCCAAAATTGAGGCGGAAGGGCTGAAGCCTTTGCAGCCGGAGTTGGATCGCATTGGCAAAATAAAAGATCAGAAAAGCTTGCAGGCAGAAATCGCTCGTCTGCACTCAATGGGCGTGGGTGTACTCTTCAACTCCGGCTCAACCCAGGACTTCAAGAACAGCGCCGAAGTAACCGCGGAGATTTCCCAGGGTGGCCTGGGACTGCCGGATCGAGACTTCTACCTGAAGCCTGACAAGAAAACGATTCGCGACAAATATATCGAGCACGTCGCCAAGATGTTTGAGTTGATGGGCGATGACGCGGCTAAGGCGGCCAGCGAAGCGCAGACTGTTGTTGCCCTGGAGACTAGGCTGGCGGAAGCCTCGAAGAGCAGAGTCGAGATGAGGGAACCGGAGAAGCGCTATCACCGTATGGCCATGACGAAGATAAGCGAGCTGGGCGGCAACTTCGACTGGCCCACCTATTTTAGAAACATTGGCGTGGCGCAAAATCCTGACGTTAACGTGGCGACGCCTGACTTTTTCAAAGTCATGGATCAGCAATTGACGGCGACACCTTTATCCGATTGGCAGACGTACCTTCGGTGGGGCCTGATTAACCGTCATGCTTCCGGGCTTTCAACAAAGTTCGTTGACGAAGATTTCAACTTCAAGGGAAAGATTCTCCAGGGCGCCAAAGAGAATCTCCCCCGCTGGAAGCGTTGCGTGGCCGCCACTGACGGCGCGCTGGGCGAAGCATTGGGTGAAGTTTACGTGAAGAAAGCGTTTCCACCAGCTGCCAAGGCTCGGGCCCTGGAGATGGTGCGCAACCTCGAAGCGGCACTGAGGAGCGACATTGGCAGTTTGAGCTGGATGGGGGATGCCACTCGCAAGCAAGCGGTCGTCAAGTTGGAAGCTTTCCTAAACAAGATAGGCTATCCGGACAGGTGGCGCGACTACTCGACGGTTGCCATTGACCGCGGTTCCTATATCGACAATCGGTTTCGGGTCGGCCAGTTTAACGAGCGGCGCGATTGGAATAAGGTTGGCAAGCCGGTGGACAAGACAGAGTGGTTCATGTCGCCACCAACGGTGAATGCTTATTACAACCCGCAGATCAACGAAATAGTTTTTCCCGCGGGCATACTGCAACCGCCCTTCTTTGATGCGGAGGCCGATGACGCTTTCAATTACGGCGGCATGGGTTCGGTGATCGGCCACGAAATGACGCACGGCTTCGACGACCAGGGAGCGAAATACGGCGCGACAGGCAATCTTGCAAACTGGTGGAGTGAAGCCGACCTCAAGAATTTCAAAGAGCGCGCGAAATGCGTTATCGATCAGTTCAGCGCCTTTGAAGTGGAAAAGGGATTGAACGTGAATGGCAACCTGGTCGTTGGCGAGTCGATCGCCGACCTGGGAGGATTAGTTATTGCCTACGCCGCGTACCAGAAAGCCATGGAAGGCAAGCCGCGTGTGGTCATTGACGGATTCACGCCTGAACAGCGCTTCTTCCTAGGCTATGCTCGTGGTTGGGCCACCAGCGTGCGCCCTGAATTAGCGCGTCAATTGGTTGTCATAGATCCGCACCCTTTGCCGAAGTTCCGCACCAACGGTCCGCTCTCGAATATGCCACAGTTTGCCGCCGCATTTCAGTGCAAGGCCGGCGATCCGATGGTGCGACCGGAGAAAGAGCGTTGCGTAATTTGGTAACCGATCTTGAGTGCTGAAGAGCGCAAGGTATATACCTTGTCGCCGACGCATAACACAATGGATAATTCGGGCCATCCCAATTGCCAGGAGAAACTAAAA
Source organism: Pyrinomonadaceae bacterium (assembly GCA_036506395.1). Lineage (GTDB taxonomy): Bacteria > Acidobacteriota > Blastocatellia > Pyrinomonadales > Pyrinomonadaceae > DASXRU01. Next base: position 7,741 of record DASXRU010000095.1, read on the forward strand.
TGACTTCCCTAAAACGTTTTTACATTTTTATCTTTGCATCGCTGCTGCTGGTTCTGTGCGGCGCCGAATACGCATCGGCGCAGGCTCCGCCGCCAGTGCGTGTGCCGCGTCCCAGCCAGAAGGCGAGCGTCATGCAAACCATCGGCGTCACGGACGTGACCATCACCTACAGCCGTCCCGGGGTAAAGGGTCGAAGGATTTGGGGCGACCCCACGCCCGCGCAGACTGCAAAAGGCGAGGCCACGCTGGACAATCAGAATATCCGGCCCAAGGATGCGCCGATTGTGCCGTGGGGCCATGCGTGGCGCACCGGCGCCAATGAAGCAACACAGTTCGTGGTCACCGATGACGTTTTGATCAATGGCCAGAAACTTCCCGCCGGCAGTTACAGCCTGCACACAATACCGACGAAGGAAGAATGGACCGTCATCTTCAATAGCGTCGCGAACCAATGGGGCAGCTTCGATTATGACGCAGCCAAAGACACGTTGCGTGTGAAGGTGAAGCCGGAGTGGGTTAGTGAAAATAAGGAGTGGTTGGAATACTCGATTGATCCTGTTACTGACAATACCGCGCAGGTCAACATACGCTGGGAAAAGGTGCGTGTCCCTTTCACCGTCGAAGTAAAAGATGTGACGGCCCTGACCCTTGAGAAAGCACGTGCGGCAGTGGGAGCCGCCAAGCCCGACGATTGGAACACTCCCTTGCAGGCTTCAAATTACGCCTTCTCGAACCCCGAGAAGGCGGACTTAGCCGAGGCCACGCGCTGGCTCGAACAGTCAATCAAGGTCAAAGAAACCTTTCAAAACCTGTTCGCCAAGGCGCGGATGCTGGCGGGACAAGGCAAAACTCAGGAAGCTATCACTGTCGGCGAGAAGGCGTTGGCTCTGGGTAAAGCGGCCAAGGCTAACACCTCCACTCTGGAACAACGCCTGACTGAGTGGAAAGCCAAAAAGATGTAGGCAGCCCGGCAGGCAGCCCGTTGGACGTGCATAAAACAGCCATATTGGACAGACATTGCCAACCAGATATGTCTTGTGTATAGTCACTTGCAATTAGATGGTTGGTGAATCCTTCCATCCAAGTGGTTGCTGGGGTGAGGACAGTAACCACAAATAGAAGAGGCGCGACAGCCCAAAAACTGTTGCGCCTTTTCGTTTTGTAGCAATAAGAGTACAGTACGGGGACATCGAGTTTACTCACCCCAGGCGTGGTCGAGGAGACTCCCATGCTTTAAGAGGAGCGGCAGCGTCGGACGTTGCCGTTCTTGCTTTGGGGGCCCTGTCGTCAATGGAGAAAAAACCATGAAGCCGATCCGTTTTCTTAGCAGCTTCCTGCTGGTGTTGCTAATGGCCGCGCAGCTCTGCGCGCAACAGCAGGCGCAACCGGCTGAGTCAGGCTTAGTGACTCTTGATAGCGTCTTCACCTACCGCGCGAAATCCTTGAATGCAGTCCAGTGGCAGGCGGATGGCAAGGGCTATCTGACGCTCGAGCCTTCGGCAAGCAAGAGAGAAGCGCCGGACATTGTGCGCTATGACGCGGCCAGCGGCGAAAGAACGATTCTGATTTCCGCGGAGAACCTGGTACCGCCGGGTGCGTCCGCCGCCTTGGTCGTCGAAGAGTTTGAGGTCAGCCCGGACGGTCAAAAGCTTTTGCTGTTCACCAATACAGCCCGCGTTTGGCGCAGCAACACGCGCGGCGATTACTGGGTGGTGGATCTAAAGAGCTGGAAGCTGCACAAGCTTGGCGGTGACGCGAAACCGTCAACGCTCATGTTTGCGAAGTTCTCGCCGGACGGAACGCGAGCCGG
>DASXRU010000096.1:0-37940 GCA_036506395.1 Pyrinomonadaceae bacterium
TCAATCAGTCGCCCCAGCGCGTGGCCCCAGATCTTGAATACCGGCTGCTTCATGGCCGACACGATGCGACGAGTCATCTGGTCCTCGTCCATTTTGTAACGCGCGTGAATGCTGGCAACGATGATGTCGAATTTCTCCAGAATGCGATCGGGGTAATCGAGCGCGCCTTTGGCCGTAATGTCTGATTCGGTGCCTTTCAATAGTTTGATCTTCACACGCTCCTGCGTTTCATCGATTTCATCCCATTGCCGCTTGAGGCGGTCTATCGTTACTCCTCCCGCGTAGCTGGCGGTGGGCGAATGATCAGTGATAGTCAGGTATTTCATTCCCAGCGCTTCCGCGGCATGGGCCATCTCTGCGACTGTGTTCCGGCCATCGGAATAAACCGTGTGGCAGTGAATCATTCCCTGAATGTCTTCAAGCGTAACCAGATCGTCGGGCAGTTTCTTCTTGAGCGCTGCTTCGATTTCGCCGGTGTTCTCGCGCAGCTCGGGGGGAATGTATTGCATGCGGAGGCGGCGGTAGATGTCTGCTTCGTTCCTGATCGACTGAGTTGCGACGCCCTCCCTGACGGTCGGGCTACTGCCCCGATGAGCCCTTGCTGACGCGCGGGCTTCTGCCTGGGTCGGTCTATCCCCGTTGACGAGCGATCTGATTCGCTCGATATGCGTTGCCGAACCGGTTGCGTTGAAGAGTGTCTGGGTGTATTCGCGATGAGGCACGGCGGTCAGTTCAACTTTTGCGCCTTCGGCGAGCCTGACGGTGGAAACCGATTTGGTCTGGCTCTCGTTATTCGTAATCAATGGATAACGCAGGAAATGGTTTATAAGCGAAGCAGGACGGGCGCCGGCGGCAACCAGGCGAACCGTGCCCACGGTTTCTTTCCAGCGTCGGAGGGAGCCAGCCGCGTCAATATTGGTCAAGCCCGGTGCCGTCTGCATGTATTCGATGATTCGATTCGCAATGCGCAGCGCATGATGAATGTGAATGCGCTCGCTGCGATTCTCGTGCTTATCGATGCTTTCCAGAATCTTTTGCTCGGTCTTTGCTCCAAAGCCTTTCAGCTCGCGAACCTTGCCGGCTTCGCACGCAGCTTTCAGATCGGCGACATTTGCGATATCCAGTGCCTGATGCAGTTGCTCGATCTTTTTCAGATTCAGCCCGGGCACTTGCGATAACTCGATTATCCCGGCCGGCAGTTCTTGTTTGAGTTTTTCCAAAAACGATGAACTGCCTGTGTTGTAGAGTTCGGCGATCTGCGCGGCCAGCGCGTTGCCGATGCCCTTGATTTCCGTCAGGCGTCTCTGGCGAACCAACTCGCCAATGTCGGTGGTTAGCTCGGCCACGGAGCGCGCACCCGCTTTGTAGGCGCGGGCTTTGAAGTAGTCGTTGCCTCCCTTTATTTCGAGCAGGGCTCCGGTCTCCTGCAACGCCGCTGCGATGGCAAATTTATCCAGCATGTTTACTTTTTTCCCGACACAGTTGCCCGCCCAGATGATCTTCTATGGAGCGTTAGCGTGGTATCCGGAGCTTATGTTATAAAAGCTTTCATTAACTTTCGTAGAACATAGTAAGTACGATGCGTTAGGTCAAGACAGGCGTCTGCGGTAGAGCGAGTCCGAAGTTCCTTAGCCGCGTTCACGCGGCTTTCCAGCAGGGTTACTAGACCGGGCGTTTTACGCCCGGGTTAGGATGCATTAGAAATCCCAAAAGCCCGTTTCAACGGGCTTCACGGTAGGGCTTTAGCCGCGACGCTACAAACGACAGATGGTAAGCACGCTGAAGCGGGCTCAGAGTCGGCCGCGCTCCAGCTAACCCAGCGCTAAAAAGCGCTGGTCTATTAACCCTTCGGGAAAGCCGTCTGAAGACGGCTGAACGCAGTAAGCATCAACGCATGTCCACCCGCACAAATACTGTCAGATCCGATCCATTCAAGAGGTACAAAATGAAAAAACTCTTTTTGATATGCGCGGTAGCCTTGATTCTTGTTTCCTGCACAAAGCCATCTAACACCAATGAAAACGCAAACCAAAGCCAGGGCAGCGGCGATGCTGCGTTCAAGACAATTCACGACAAGTACGTCGTAGAGTTTCTGCGGCGTAACCCGACGGTGAACACGTATCTGGGCGGCGCCGGCCTCGATCCCTCGCTACGCGAAGTTGACGGCACTCTGCGCGATTACTCGCCGGCGGCTCTGGAGCAGGAAGATCGCTGGCTTGCCGACAGCCAAAAATCTTTTGAAGGCATCGACGCGAATTCACTCTCGCCCGGCAAGCGCATCGATCGCGAGGTGGCCATCGCCCAGATTAAGTTCCAGTTGCATCAGCATCAGGTGCGCCACTATCCGGAACGAGCGCTTGATAGCTACACCGTCGATCCGTTTCGCTCCATCAGCTTCTACATGCAGGGCATGACGGGGGCCGACACCGGGGCCGTAACCTATGGAACTCCTGAGGAGTGGGGATTGGTCGTCAAGCGGCTCCAATCCGTGCCGCGCTTCCTGCAAACTGCACAGGAGCAACTCAGCGCCGGCGTGAAGTCCGGCAACACGCCGGACTGGCGCATGCTCAAACGCGATGGCCTGGACACCTGTGCCTCCGACGCCGAGTACTTTGAAAAGAAACTGCCCGAAGATGCTGCCAAAAGTATCGCAGCGGGTGCGCAACGCGATGACCTGCTCAAGCAGTTGAATGAAGCGTCCAAGAACGCAGCAAACGCTTACCGCTCCATGCATGACTTCATTGCCAGTACATTTTTCGACGATGCGAATGCGAAGAACGCGCATGACGGCGTCAAAGCCCAGTTCCGCGCCGATCATTACCTGATGGGCGAGGACGAATACAACTGGGCGGTGAAGAATAATCTGCGGATGGACAAGACCTCGGCCCAGTTGTTCGAAGAGGCCTGGCCCATCGTGCTGGGGACCCAGCAGGAGATGATCAAGCTGGCTGGTGAAATCGCCGGAAAGCGCAAGATCGAAGCGGCGAACCCGGAAGCAACTGTGCGCGCGGTGCTGGAAGAGTTGGGCAAGGACTATCCGAAGACTGACGCCGAGGAGGTTAGCTGGTACAAGGATGAAGGCGTAAGGCTCGTTGACTACGCGCGCAAGACCGGCCTGTTCGACGTTCCCCCGGATTACAAGCTGGATGTTGTCGAGACGCCGCCGCCTTTGCGCGCTTCGATTGATGGTGCTGCGTATTATCCCGCGCCGCCTTTCAAGAATACGGGTGTTGGCCGCTTCTATGTCACCACCTCCGGCAACAACGATCCCGCAGTATTGAAAGAGGCGAACCGCGCCTCGCTGGCTGACCTCGCGGCCCATGAAGGTTTCCCCGGCCACGACTGGCACTACAAAGTGATGACGCTGAATCGCGACCAGATCGCCGGCGTGCGCTGGCTGACGCCGGGCGCGGTCGAAGATTCTTCGTCGATGTGGGAAGACTCGATGGCCGCTGAAGGCTGGGCGCTGTACTCCGAAGCCCTGATGGCTGAACCGCAACCCGGCGCTCCCGAAGGGTTCTACACGCCGGAAGAACACCTCTATCAGTTGCAGGGGAAACTCTATCGAGACCTGCGCGTGCGCGTCGATATCGGTCTGCACACTGGCCGGATTTCCTATGACGATGCCGTTGATCTCTTCTCGCAAGTGCGTGACTTCCTGCCCGGCTCTTGCCGCGACAGCGGCCTTAGCGAGGCCAAGCGGGCCAGCTGCGCCAGTTCCGAGCGGGCCATCTTCCGTTACTCCAAATGGCCGACTCAGGCGATTACTTACCGGCTGGGCAAAGATCAGATCTTCGCTTTGCGCAAGGAAGCTGCGAATATTCTCGGCGATCGGTTTTCCGCAAAAACGTTCCACCTCTTGTTCATGAAGCAGGGAACGATTCCTTCCGGCTACTTTCATGACGAGCTCTTGAACCAGTTGCGGGCCGGGAAGTAGGACAGACATTTGGAGCGCGGTGGCAGAGCGAAGCGGCGACACCGCTTTGGTTTGCTGGTTACGTCTAAATCCAAAGCGCCGTCGCCGCTTCGCTCTGCCGGCGCACTCCATATCTGGAAGACCTCATCGATTGGTACTTCTAAACCAACATACTTCCCTTGCTGATTAGTAAGCGAAGGGCAAGAGCAGAGAGGTGAGCGCGCTGCTGATTTCACGCTCGCCTCTCACCAAATCCTGAAGCAACCTCACTTTTGCTCCTAACCCATGACTTTCATTCAACTTCCAGCTTAGTACTTACAAGTGCTCAACGCCGTTAGTCACCGACATCCGACGCGCGCATTCTTCGTTCGACGATCACGTTAAAGCTCTCCTCGATCATCCAGACAACCATGGAATAGGCCGCTTATTCAGCGTTTAAGTCTTTCGTAATTAAAACTTATGACGGATAAGCTGATGCGCGGATTCGATCGGAACAATCTCTCTCTGCGAGAGGGCAGTGGTGTGCTCTTTCGCCGCAAGGCTTTAATTGTCACCGCATTTCTGACCATTGCGCTGGCGACTGCGGCAGTCACATTCCTGCTGCCGAACAAATATGAATCGCGCATGAAGATTCTGGTGAAGAACATGCGCGTTGACGTAGCCATCACTCCCGAACGGACCAACGGCGCATCCGGCACGGCGCCGGAAAACGAAATAGGCGAAGCCCAAATCAATTCCGAGATCGAATTGCTCGCCAGCAAGGATCTGCTCGAACAGATCGTAAGAGAATCGGGCCTCGCGAAAGGAGGGTCATCTCTGTTTTCGCGCGGCACAACTACCGAGGCGGTGCGCATCGAAAAAGCCGTCAACCAACTGGTGAAGGACCTGACCATCACGCCGGTAAAAAAGGCAAACATCATTTCGATCAGTTACTCGTCCAACTCGTCAGAGTTGTCAGCGGCGGTGCTCCGCAAGTTGGGTGAACTTTACCTGGAAAAACATTTGAAGCTGCACCGGCCGCCGGGTACCTACGAGTTTTTCAAGACCCGCGCCGATGAATACGAAAAACAGTTGCGCCAGGCGGAAGCCCGTTTGAGTGCCTTTCAACAGAACCAGAACCTCGTCGTCTTGAGCCAGCAAAAAGACCTGACGTTGCAAAAGACGGCCGACGCGAAATCCAAAATGCTGGAAGCAGAGGCCCTGGTCAGCGAAACCGCAAATAGAATTCAGCGAGTCCAGCAGCAACTGAAGGCAGTTGCGCCGCGCGTGGTAACGCAGAGCCGCTCGCTTCCCAATCAATACTCCGCCGAGCGTCTGAATACGATGATCGTAGAGCTGCGAAACAAGCGCACGCAGTTGCTGACGAAGTTCCGGCCCGAAGATCGCTTTGTCCAGGAAGTGGACCAGCAAATCCGCACCACCACTGAAGCCCTGGAACGCGCCTCCGGTCAAACGGCCGTCGAGCAATCCACCGACCTTAACCCGCTGCGACAAACTCTGGAAACCGAACTCTCGCGCGCAAGGCTGGATCACGCCGGCGCCGAAGCGCGTCGCGCGGCCCTGACCGGACAACTGAAGCAATACCAGGACGGGCTCAAGAAACTGGAAGGCGCCACCACGGAGCATGACGACCTGCAGCGGCAGATGAAAGAGGCGGAAGAGAACTATCAGCTTTATGCCAAGAAGCGCGAAGAGGCGCGTATTGCGGACGAGATGGATCAGCAGAAGATCACAAATGTTTCCATCGCTGAAGCACCTTCAGTTGCGCAAATCCCAACCAGCCCTAACCGTCCAATGAACCTGATCATCGGTGTGCTGCTGGCGGCCTTCGTGGCGCTGGGCAGCGCGTTTTCAGCCGAACTGTTCAGCGATACCGTGCACACTCCGCGCCAGCTTGAAGCGCTGACGGGTATCACGGTGCTGGCCACGGTGCCGACAGATCGACGCCGGATGCTCAGTCGCAAATCAAAATCTCTGCCGGCAGCAAAAGGCGTTCCGGACAAGGCCGTAGTGGAGGCGAGTAGCTAGCGCCAAACGCGCAGTTGCCCGCCCGAGATCGGAATCACGACCGGGTCGATAGCAACTCAAAGAGATTCACCAAGAGGTTCAGAAGAGGTCCAATAGCCACCGTGCAAACAGAAGTGCTTCTACCAAACATCGAAACCCCAGGTTCGCAAGCGAATCAACACAGCGCCCGACGCCACAACCTGCAACTGCTGCTGGCCGGCTTTCAGACTGGATTGCAGAAGCTGCACCAGGGCGCCGTGCTGGCATTCACTTCGGCGGCCCCGCAGGAGGGCGTTAGCCATGTGACGCAATCGTTTGCCGTGGAGCTGGCCCGCCACAGCGAGCGTCGTACACTGATCATTAGCGCGGCTCGACTACAAAGCCTGCGCGTCGCCGATTTCATTCGCATGCCGGACTGCTGCACCCGCACCAACATCGAAAACCTCTGGGTGCTGCGCACGAAAAAACAAGGCAAGGTCAACGGTAATGGCAATAGCAACGGCAACGGAAGCCATCCTCCGCAAAACAAGATTACCCGGCTGGAGGATGAATCGGAGTTTGGCCTCGATCGCATTGAGGCGCTGCGCCTTACTTTTCCCAACATCCTGATCGACTGTCGTTCGCTAAAAGTTTCATCCGAGGCCGCGGTGCTGGCTTCGACGGTTGACGGCATAGTGGTGGTAGTTGAAGCCGGCCGCACCCGGCGCGATGAAATCCAGAATGCAAAAAGGACGATCGAGATGGCCAAAGGAAATTTCCTGGGCTTCATTTTGAACAAACGCCGTTATCCAGTTCCGGAATGGCTATACAAGCGGCTTTAGTAAACACTTATGAAAACCAATCGCTTCGTCGTATTCGCCCTGATCCTGTTGACCGCCTGTCTTGTCGCGCAAGCTCAAATGCAGAGGCCCAGGCTCGGAACCGTCCACGAAGACCGTTACCAGGTGCAGCCGGGTGACGTGCTCGAAGTGCAGTACCGTTACTCGCCCGAGTTCAACCAGACGATGATGGTCCAGCCGGATGGTTATGTCTCGTTGCAGGTGGGCGGCGATGTCAAAGTGGGCGGCAAAAATGTTGAGCAAGTGCGGCAATTGATTTTGCAGAAGGTGAGCGAGCGCCTGAAAGATCCCGAAGCCACCGTGATCTTGAAAGAGTTTCAGAAGCCTTACTTCGTTGTTGCCGGCGAAGTGGTCCAACCCGGCAAAATCGAAATGCGTGAACGTGTGACTGCTCTTCAGGCAATCATGCTGGCGGGCGGGATGAAGGAGAGTGCCAGATCTTCGCAAATTCTTCTGTTTCGCAAAATCAATTCCGATACTGCGGAAGTGAAGGTGCTGAATCTGAAAAGAATCAAACGCACCAGCGATCTGGAAAATGATCTAACGCTCCAGGCGGGAGACATTTTGCTCGTGCCGCGAGACACCATCAGCAAGATAGAACGGTTTATCAAGCTGGCAAGCGTGGCTGCATATATAAATCCGTTTCTTCGCTGAGAAGAGCTCGACTCTGCGCCTTTGGTTTCCAGTTCTTAGCTAATCATGACTGCCCGCCATGGACAACTGTCGAACTTTTTTCTAAAGGTGAGCGACCTCTCGCTTGTCCTGGTCGCGCTTGGTATCGCGGTCGTTCATTACTACGCTCCTTCACACAATCCCGGATTCGCGGTTGACTATCTTTCCAATCGCATAAAAGTCACCAATGCCCTGCTTGGCTTCGCGCTGCTAATCATCTGGCACGTTTCCTTTGGCGTGCAGGGGCTTTACCTGTCACACCGTCTGAGCACGATCTCCGAAGAGTTGAAAGAGATAGCGCGCGCCATCGGCATTTCCTCGATAGCCCTGCTGGCCGCGGCGCAGATTGGACGCTGGCCGACGATAAATGCGCATACGGTGGCCGCCTTTGCCTTCGTTAGCTTCGTTCTGGTGGGCGGCATGCGATTAGGATTGCGCCTTAATCTGCGCCGGCTGCGACGCCGCGGACATAACACCAAATCTTTATTGATCGTAGGCGGCGGAGCGCGCGCACAGGAGTTCGCTCTGCGCGTCCGCAAGCGCCAGGACCTCGGTTATAAATTGATCGGTTACGTTGAAAGCGACCTTGCCTACAGTCAACACGCATTGGGCGGCTCCTGTTGCCTTGGAACTATTGAAGACTTGCCGCGCATCGTGGCCGGCGAAGTCATCGATGAAGTGGCCATTGCCCTGCCCATCAAATCTCAGTATTCGCAGATCGAATCGACGGTGGCTCTGCTCGCGGAACAGGGGATCGTGGTTCATCTGCTTTCTGATTTCTTCCCGCATCGTCTGGCCCGATACCAGCCGGCCGAGTTTCAGGGGATTCCCCTGGTTTCACTTCTTAGCGCCCCAACACTTAGCTGGCGCACCGAATTCAAAAGACTCCTCGATCTCTTGATCGCGACGGTGTTTCTGATCCTTTTACTGCCGCTGCTGGTGCTGGTGGCCCTGGCCATCAAGCTCGATTCTCCGGGGCCGGTGCTGTTTGTACAGGAGCGCATGGGATTTAACAAACGCCGCTTTCGCATGTTCAAGTTTCGCACCATGCAGGTGGATGCTGAGGCGCGCATGAAAGAGATCGAACACTTAAACGAGAAGCAGGGCCCCATCTTCAAAATTCGCAACGACCCGCGCATCACCCGGGTCGGACGCTGGCTGCGCAAGGCCAGCCTTGACGAGTTGCCGCAACTCATCAATGTGCTCCTGGGTGACATGAGCGTAGTGGGCCCGCGCCCGCTGTCGATTCGTGATGCGCTCTTGTTGGAGGAGGCGTGGCAGAAACGCCGTTTCAGCGTTAAGCCGGGCCTGACCTGTCTCTGGCAAGTGTCCGGCCGCAGCAACCTGTCGTTTGAAGAGTGGATGCAGCTCGATCTCGAATACATCGACCAGTGGTCGCTGGTGCTGGATTGCCGCATCCTGCTGCGCACTATTCCGGCAATTCTTTTTGCCAAAGGCGCCAGCTAAAGAGCCTGGTTTAGAAGCGGGCTACCGCCCGCTTGGTCGGGCAGTAGCCCGACCCTAAACGATCACATTGCACGGTTTCGCGAACTTAAGAAATGATAGTGCGCAATGTCAGATTAATCTTCAGCATTAAAGTGCTGATACTTTCTTCCGGAGTTGTCACCAGCCTGCTGGGCGCCTGGGCCCTGGGTCCGGCCGGGCGCGGTGACCTTCTGGTAGTGGTGGTCTGGCCTCCGGTCGTCGCGCTGCTCGCTGGTTTGGGCCTACCGCAAGCACACCGCTACTGGATGGCCAAACAGCCCGAGCGCGTCTCGAGTCTTTTTTCCAACGCGATTATCTATGCCATCGTTGTTGGCGGCGCGGCTTTAGCTCTGGCGGAGCTAATCGTTCCGCATCTCGTGGGCCAACGCAGTCCCGAGGTAATGACGCTGGTGCGCATTTACCTGGTGAACATTCCCGCGGCGTTACTTCTTGAGCTGATGGTGGGTTTGCTCGAAGGCGGGCGCCGCTTTGGTTGGGCGGGCTCGGCCCGGGCGATTTCTTTCGCTGTGCAGGCACTGGGCTTTCTGGTTCTCTGGCTTACGCACCGGCTCACCGTGGAAAGCGCGGCGCTCACAATGATCGTTTGCCAGACCAGCTCGATGCTGCTCTCGATCTTCGCCGTGCGAAAGCAACTACATCCGGCATGGCAACCGGGCTGGAACGAGTGGCGCAGTTCCATGAATTATGGACTGCGCGATTATGCCGGCATAGTTTCAGATTTCACCACCATGCGGCTGGATCAATTGATGCTGGGCGCAATGGCTTCGAGCGCGGCCATCGGTCTCTATGTGATTGCCGTGCGCCTCTCTGAAATGACGACGATGGCGGCCGGCGCCCTGTCAGACGCGCTGCTGCCGGAAGTGGCGGCCACCCAAGCCGGCGACCAGAGTGTAGATCTTCTGGGAAGAAGCTTGCGTCTGACGCTCTACTCGCACGTCATCTTACTCGTCCCGATGCTGCTGGCCGCGCCCGTGGTCCTCAAAAAGATATTTGGCGAACGCTTCTTGCCAGCCACACCGGCGTTGCGGTGGCTCCTGGTTGCAGCCGCGGTTTGGAGCGCCGGGGCGATCGTAATCAGTGGCTTGAAAGGATTGGGTTACCCGGGTTTAAGCACCGTCGCGCGGCTGGCGGCGGCGGCAGTGACGGTAGTGGGATTGCTGGTATTGCTTCCGCGTTTGGGCATCACCGGCGCCGCAATCGCTTCGCTGATTGGCTACAGCGTGATGTTCGTCGTGGCCCTTCTTTGGCTCGTTTCCAAACAACAGATTGGATTGTGGGAATGCCTGCGGCCGCGGCGCCAGGACATTCCCGATATGCGCCTCAGCTCACTTACAAGGCTTGGTTTTCCGGGCGCCCGGGGCCAGGAAATTTAGATCGCAGACCAGATGAACAGCCTCATCAGAAATATCGCCCCGCACGAATCATTACCAAGGCGCCGCTCGCCCCTGTTGTGGGTACTGCCGGTGACGGCAGCCTCTGTATTTACCGTTTGGGCGATCACCAGCGGCGGCCAGGCGCTGCGCACATGGCTGCTGGGGGCCCTGCTCTGGCTGATGGCGCTGCCGTTGCTGGTTAGCCTCGAAGCCGGACTGTTGGCCATGATGATCTTCGAGCCGCTGCGCGGATTTCTCAGGCGCGCGCAATATCTGGTGGTTGACTATACCGCGACCGATCCCATTCACGTCCTGACACCGCTGGTCACGCTGCTCGCCCTGGCGCTGGTCCTCAAGACGCATGGACTTGGCATCTTTCGCAAGAGCCCACTGGCCGGCGCGATCTCTCTGCTCGGATTAATCTACTTCGTTCAAATATTCAACCCCCTTCAGGGCGGACTGTTCATTGGGTTGACGGGCGCGCTCTTCATGTTCGTGCCCTTGATCTGGTTCTACTTTGGCCAGGAAGTGAAGTTGAACTTTCTGACGGTTGCGTTGCGCTTGATCGTTTTTGTCGGCTTGATCGCCTCACTGTACGGGACCTACCAATTAGTCTTCGGCTACCCGGCGTTCGAGCAATACTGGCTGGACCACACAGAATTCTATAACTCAATCGCGGTGGGCCACATTCAACGCGCACTGGCGACATTCAGTAGCGCAGAAGAATGGGGCCGCTACATAGAGATCGGCGCCATCATCGCGTTTGGCTTCGCAGCCGCGGCGACGAGGCTGCTGCGGCGTGTGGGTTGGCTGCTGGCCGGCGCCAGTCTCACCTCCGGGTTGTTACTCACCGGCCAGCGCACCGCGATTTTTGGATTCGTTCTTGGCTTTGCAGTATTGCTGCTCATCGGTGCGCAAACTCTGCGGGGCGTCGCAACGCGCGCAGTCATTCTGTTGCTTCCCGTGCTGATGGTTGCATTCCTGGCGAAGGCTCCATCGGCAGACGAGATGTGGAACAAGGGCGAGAACGAGAAAGTGGGAACCCTGGTTTCCCATACAACCAGAGGCACGCTGAATCCCGCCGGCGAAGAAAGCATGCAGGCGCGACTCGAAACCTGGACCTACGTGGCAACCAATGTCCTGCCTTCCCGTCCACTCGGCGCCGGTCTGGGCGCGGGCACGCTTGGCGAGATGAAATTTAACCAGAGTTCCGATATGCCCCCCATTGATAGTTTCATCATTGTGCTGGCGGTTGCCTGCGGCATTCCCGCGGCGCTTCTATTTCTCTGGATCCTGGCGCGGGCGATGTGGTTGTCGCTACGCCAGGCGCGGCGCGCAAGCGTGGCAACGCCCGAGGCAGTCATCGCCCGAATTGTGGCGGCGTTAATGCCGGCGATCATTCTCAACACTTTCTTTGGACTGACGTTCACGCTCTATTCGGTGGCGCCAGTGGCCTGGTTACTAATTGGCTGGATCAGCGGGGAAGAATTACGCGCCAGAGCTGCGGCGGCGAAATACCAAAGCAATGCGGGAATGGTACCGGCGGGGACTGAGATTTGAAAATTCTTTTCTACAACCATACGGCCCAGGTCAGCGGGGCGGAGCGTGTGCTGATGATGATTCTATCGCGACTAAATCGCGATCAGTTCATGCCGGTGGTCCTGTGTCCGACAGGCCCAATGATGGAGATGGCGAGCGCGCTCGGCGTTCCCTGTCAGAATGTCGAACAACTGAGCGCCCGTTTCACCTGGCGCATCGATCATCTGTTTCGCTATGCCGCCTCGTTCATACGAGCCATCCGCAGCGTGCGTGCCCGCGTAGTGGGCATCCAGCCGGACATCATTCATGCGAACAGCATTCGCGCCGGGCTGGTGATGACCTTCGCCACCGCAGGTCTTGACGTGCCCGTCATCTGGCACGCGCACGACCTTCTGCGGCGACATCCGTTGAGCACCGCCATTCGATTCTTTGCCTGCGCGTCTGGCCGCAATTCCATCCTCGCGGTCTCGCACGCCGTTGCCGATCGATTTCGTGGCCTCCTGATTCGCTGGTTCAGCCGGCGCGTCCCGGTCAGGGTCATTCATAACGCAGTCGACCTCGAACGGTTTCAACCCAACCCCGAAAGCAGGCGCGAGATTCGTCGCGCCTTAGGATTTACTGAAAGGGAGCGAGTGGTCGGCATTGTGGGGCACTTAACGCCGGACAAAGGCCAGCTTGAATTGATCCAAGCTTTCGCCGCAGTGTCGCGTGAAACTTCGGATGTCGTTCTTCTGGTTGTCGGCGAAGCGCTCTTCAATCGCGGTGCAGACTACGCCGAATGCCTGGTGCGCGCGGCAAGTTCATTTGCGGTTACGGATCGAGTTCGCTTTCTCGGGCCCAGAGACGATGTGCCCGCACTGATGCAGGGCTTTGACCTGCTAGTCGTTAACTCCCGCACTGAAGGGTTCCCGCTCGCCGTTTTGGAAGGGCTGGCAAGCGGCACGCCCGTTATTGCGACCGCGGTTGGCGGCATCCCAGAGATGATTCGTCACAGGGAAAACGGCTGGCTGGTTCCCGCGCAGGCCGATCATTCGCTGGCTGCGGGAATTTTGACGTTACTCAGCGATCCGGAGTTGCGCGCGACGCTCGCCAGGCGTGGTCGCGAGGAAGTCAGCGCGCACTATTCTGCGGAAAGATACATAAGCGACATGCAAAGCTTTTATCGGCAAGCGGGTAATGTGCGGACAACAGTAACACTTCAGACGCAACGCGAAGCGAGCGAAAACGCCTGACTCTTCTCCACCGAGGTGACAATGTCCAGAATCGCACTAGTGCACGATTACTTTGTCCAAATGGGCGGCGCCGAGCGCGTCGCAGAGGCGCTCCATGACTCCTTTCCCACGTCGCCAATGTACACCACGGTCGCGCTCCAGCACCGGCTGCCACAGGGTCTTCGCGCCGCAGACGTTCGTACCTCAGTGCTGCAACATCTACCGGCCATGGAGCGTCGCTTCCGTCACTATTTCATGTTCTATCCGTGGGCGGTCGAAAGTCTTGATCTTTCTCAGTATGACCTGATCGTCAGCAGCAGCTCTGGCTATGCCAAAGGTGTGCACCGGCGTCGAAACGCGATTCACATTTGCTATTGCCACACGCCGATGAGATGGGTCTGGCGTTACGAAGACTATGCGGCGCGTGAAGGATTTAGCCGGGCATCGCGCGCCGTGCTGCCGCTGCTGCTCTCCGGACTTAAGCGTTGGGACCTGCGCGCATCGCGGCAGCCGGACTATTACATCGCCAACTCGCGCGTAGTAGCGCGACGGATCAAAAAGATCTATGGCCGCGACGCGACGATCATCCCCCCGCCAATAGACACCGACCGGTTCACCCACTCGGATCAGTTGGACGACTACTATCTGGTACTGTCGCGCTTGATGCCTTACAAGCGAATCGAACTCGCCATTCAAGCCTGCAATCAATTGCAGCGGCCCCTGGTGATCATCGGCGATGGGCCGGACCGCAAGCGTTTGGAAAGGCTTCGCGGCCCCTTGACTCGATTTATGGGCAGACAGCCGGACGCCGTCGCCGCCCGCTACGCCAGCCGCTGTCGCGCCCTGTTGTTTCCCGGCGAGGAAGACTTTGGCAT
Organism: Pyrinomonadaceae bacterium; assembly: GCA_036506395.1. Classification (GTDB taxonomy): domain Bacteria; phylum Acidobacteriota; class Blastocatellia; order Pyrinomonadales; family Pyrinomonadaceae; genus DASXRU01. The sequence continues at coordinate 13,939 of DASXRU010000096.1, forward strand.
GTCGCCACTGGAAGTAAATGCCGCGGGCCGGCCAGTGATTGCCTACAACGCGGGAGGGGCAATTGAAACCGTAGTTGAAGGTGTGACCGGGTTGTTTTTTAACGAGCCCAGCAGCGCGTCGCTGGCAAGCGCCATTGAGGAATTCGAAACTTGTTCCTGGGATCGGCGGCTGATTAGACGGCACGCCGAAAAATTCGATCGCACTGTATTTACTTTCCGCATCCTCCAGTTCCTGAGCTCGGTGGCGCCGTCATCCTGCGCCGAAGAAGTTTCCACCGGCGCACGACTGCTTTCGCGGAATATCTATGAACGAGCGTTTCAGTGGCCCGCCACGGTTCATTAGATTGTTAGCGGCGAAAGAGGGGCATTAGTCCGACCCCTGGGTCAGGGGCTTCCCTGCATAACGCAACCTCCGGCGGCGACGCAAACTAACAGTTTGCGTTACGACAAATCCACCTGGAACAGCGCCTAAATTTTCGATGGCGACGCTATTAGAAGTTTTACCTGATAGATGGAAAACACGACAGCTTTGCGAACGGGCCTCCCGCCCGCGAATACCTCCAATATTGCGCGGTGCGGCGAAGCCTCGGTTACCAGTGGTTTGTTGGCGTCGGGCAGATCCCTGCCGCTGTTAATCGAGCCGGCCGGCAGTGAAGTCGATCTGATTTCCTGGGCCGCCGATAACAAGAACTTCCTCGAAAGCAAGTTACTCGATCACGGCGGTATTCTGTTTCGCAACTTCCGAGTCGGCGCCGTCTCCGAGTTCGAGCGTTTTGTCGGCGCCATCTCCGGCGACCTGCTGGACTACTCCTATCGCTCGACTCCGCGGACGCAGGTAAGCGGAAAGATTTTCACCTCCACCGAGTATCCCGCGCATCAAGCCATCCCGCTGCACAACGAGAATGCCTATTCGCGCAACTGGCCGATGAAGATTTGGTTCTTCAGCGCGCAATGTGCGGAGTGGGGCGGAGAAACGCCGGTTGCCGACAGCCGTCGGATCTATGAACTAATCCCCTCCGAAATCAAGGAGCGGTTCACGCGTTATGGGTTGTTGTACGTGCGCAATTACGGCAGCGGCCTCGATCTCTCCTGGGAAAATGTTTTTCAGACCACCGGCCGATCAGAGGTGGAAAACTATTGCCGATCGGTGGGCATGGAATTCGAATGGCTGGACGACGATTGCCTGCGCACGCGCCAGTTGTGCCAGGCAGTCGCGGCGCATCCATGCACCGGCCAAATGGTTTGGTTCAATCAAGCGCACCTCTTTCACATTTCTCGACTGGCGCCCGAAGTGCGCGAAGCGCTGCTGACCGTGTTTGCGGAAGAAGATCTGCCCCGCAATGTCTATTACGGTGACGGAGCGCCGATCGAAGCGTCGGTGCTGGACGAGATAAGCCGAATCTATGAACAACAGGCAATCTGTTTTCCGTGGCAACAAGGCGACATCCTGATGCTCGACAACATGCTTGCTGCCCACGGCAGAAAGCCCTTCACCGGCAAACGCAAAGTCGTGGTCGGCATGGCTGAGCCTTTCGAGAACCACATCCCCAATTCGAAAGAACAAAAATAACGACATGCAACATGAACTGACAATCGATTCCGGAAAGGCGGCGAGTAACCCCGAGCTGGTCGCCAAACTCGTTCTTAGAGCCGAAAACGGTGCTGAGGACATTACTGACAGTTACCGTAGCGATAAGCTGGCCCATGAACTCTTTCAGGAAATGGCGAATGACACGCCGCGCCGAACGGCAATAGTGTGCGAAGGCCGCCAACTAACTTATGCGGGGCTGAACGAGCGGGCGAATCAACTGGCCCGTTACCTGCAAAAGCTGGGCGCCGGGACTGAAGTCCTGGTGGCAATCTGCATGGAGCGCTCTCTCGATGTAGCGGTCGGCATACTTGCCACACTCAAAACCGGCGCAGCTTACCTGCCGCTTGATCCGGCGTATCCCCGGGAGCGTCTGGCATTCATGATTGCCGATGCGAAGCCGCGAATCGTGATCACGCACGAACACCTTGAGAACATATTGCCTCGGCACGATGCGTGTATGGTTGTCCTCGACAGCGAGTGGCCAACGATTTCGCGATGCAGCACGAAGAACCTGACGACCAGCGTTGCCCCGGAAGATCTCGCCTATGTGATCTACACGTCCGGTTCGACAGGCCGGCCCAAGGGCGTAATGATTACGCACGGCAACGTGGGCCATTATGTGCAGTCGCTGCGCGGGCCCGTGGGACTTAATTCCGCTGATTCGTACTTGCACACGGCATCGATTTCGTTTTCATCTTCAGTGCGACAGTTGATGTTGCCATTGTCCCTGGGCGCCAGGGTCGTAATCGCAACTACCGATCAGATTCGTGACCAGCTGGCGCTGTTTGAGTTAATCAAGCAGCAGGCAGTGACGGTCATCGATGTCGTTCCCTCCTACTGGCGCAGTTGCATTCAGTCGCTCGCCAGTCTGAAGCCTGCGGAGCGAGAGTCTTTGCTTAGTAACAATCTGCGCCTGATTCTTTCCGCCAGTGAACCACTACACTCGGATGTGCCACGTGACTGGATGTTTGGATTTCGCCACCGGGCGCGTCTCATGAATATGTTTGGGCAGACTGAAACCGCAGGCATCGTCGCTACTTATCCAATTCCGCGAGTGCACGAAGACACTGTGCGCGTCATGCCCATCGGCCGGCCGATTCCCCATACCCAAATCCACCTGCTTGACTCCAATTTACAGCCTGTGCCGGAAGGCTTTCCCGGTGAAGTTCATATAGGCGGAGCGGGAATTGGGCGTGGGTACCTGAATCACCCGGAGCTGACGGCGGTGAAATTCGTTCCCGATCCTTTTAGCAGCGTTCCCGGCGCGCGCCTTTATAAGACCGGGGATCTCGGGCGCGTAGGATCTGATGGCTCGGTACAGTTTCTGGGCCGCATGGATAACCAGGTAAAGATTCGCGGCCATCGCGTCGAGCCCGGCGAGATCGAGGCCCTGCTCCGTCAACTGCCCACCGTAGACGATGCGCTGGTCATAGCGCGAAAGGAAGAGGCCAACGAGCCGCGCCTGGTCGCCTATGTTGTTCCCCGGCGGGCGAATTCGTCAGCTATTTCCGGACGCGATCGCTACTCATTACCGAACAACATGGCCATCGTGCACCAGAATAAGCACGAAACGGATTTTTTCTACCGGCAGATCTTTGTGGACCAGACGAATTTTCGTCACGGCATCACGTTGCGCGACGGCGACTGCGTCTTCGACGTGGGGGCAAATATCGGAATGTTCGCATTGTTCACGCAGCAGGTGCGCCGGAACATTTCCCTGTTCGCCTTCGAGCCGATTCCCGCGATCTTCGAGGCCCTGGCGATTAATACGTCGCTCTATTGCCATAACGCCAGGCTCTTTCAATGTGGGCTGGCAGAAAAATCCGGGGACGCCGAGTTCACTTTTTATCCGGACTCAACCAGCCAGTCAGGCCGCTACGCCGATACGGAAGACGAGCGCGAAGTGTTGCGCTCGATCATCGCGAACACCAGCGAAAACCGAAGCAAAGGCTCCGCAGCGAAGGGCTATCTCGATCAGGTTGTGCAGGATCGTGTGCAGGGAACAAAGGTTACCTGTCGGCTGAAAACTCTTTCGGAAGTCATACGCGAGCACCAGGTTGACCACATCGATCTACTGAAGATCGATGTAGAGAAAAGTGAACTGGACGTGCTCGCGGGCATCGAGGATGGCGATTGGCCCAGAATCAGACAGGTCGTCATCGAAGCGCACGACGTTAATGGCAACCTGTCTCGCCTGCGCGCGCTGCTTCAGCGCCGGGGTTATTCCGTCGTCACGGAACAAGACGAGTATCTCAAGGGCTCGAACCTTTACAACGTTTTTGCAGTGCGGCGGGAGGCTGTTGAAGGTTCAATCAATGTACCTGTTACCAACCATCCATTTGTCGCGCCTGTCTTGCCGGAAACGATTCTTGACCCCGCCGACCTGCGAAAGCATGTGCAGGAAAAGCTTCCTGACTATCTCTGGCCCTCGGCGTTTGTTGTGATGGAAAGCTTGCCGCGGCTGCCGAATGGCAAAGTCGATCGGCAGGCGTTGCCGGCGCCCGAACGCGAGCGAGACGAGTCCGATGCCGGCTTCATCACCGCCCGCACACCTGCGGAAGAAAGTCTGTCGACGATCTGGGCCGAAGTATTGAAGCTTGAGCGGATTAGCGTGCGTGACAACTTCTTCGATCTCGGCGGCGATTCGATTCTCAGCGCGCAAATCATCGCGCGGGCCAGGCAGGCAGGCTTGCGCCTGACGCCGAAGCACTTGTTCAAGTATCAAACCATCGCCGAACTAGCGGTTGTCCTGGAAGGCAGATTCGACACGCCGCAGCATAAAGGCGAACACCCGGAAGCTGAATCAGCGACGCCGGAAAATCACACTGATGAGTCAGCGACCAGTGCGGCGAAACTCAGTTCCAGCGAACGCAGCCGCCTCTTGTGGGAGCTCAACCAGACCACCGCTGACTATCCGCGCGACAAGTGCATACACGACCTGTTCGAAGCGCAAGTTGCGCGCACACCTGCGGCCGTGGCTCTGAAGGATGAAAACAGCACGACCAGCTATCGCGAGTTGAACTGCCGCGCCAACCAATTGGCCCATCACTTGCAGGCTTTGGGAGTCGGTGCCGAATCGCTGGTGGGGGTTTATGTGGAGCGCTCGGTGGAAATGGTCGTCGCCCTGTTGGGCGTCTTGAAGGCCGGGGGAGCTTATGTGCCGCTCGATCCCGGCTATCCGCCGGAATTGATCCGTTTCATGATCGACGACGCTCAGTTGTCAATCCTACTGACTCAGCAGAATCTGCTCCCCAACATCAATCGTGCGGGGATGAAGTTTCTCTGCCTTGACCAGTCTCCCAATCCGCTTGCACGCGAAAGCGCGGAAAATCCAGATCGGGCAGTAGCGCCGGAAAACCTGGCGTATGTGATTTACACGTCGGGTTCGACCGGAAAGCCCAAGGGTGTGATGATTCCGCACCGCGGTCTTGTCAACTATCTCAGTTGGGCCACCAGGGAATATGACGGTGCGGCAGGATGCGGCGCGCCGGTTCATACTTCGATCGCTTTCGACCTGACCATAACCAGCTTCTTCACTCCTTTGCTGGTGGGACAAACTGTTCATCTGTTACCCGAAGAAAGAGGAGTCGATGCCCTCGCACACTGTTTAGGCAGCGAGCGGAACTTCAGCCTCGTGAAGATAACGCCGACGCATCTGCAAACGCTAAGTGCCACCTTGCTGCCTACCGAAGCACCAGGCAAAACGCGCGCGCTGGTAATCGGGGGCGAGGCCTTGACGATGGGGAGTCTGGCTTTCTGGCGACAGCATGCGCCTGCGACCAGACTCATAAATGAATATGGGCCCACGGAAACGGTGGTGGGTTGCTGCGTGTACGAAGTGGCTCCTGAAGATCCTTCTTCAGGTGGGACGCCCATCGGCCGTCCGATCGCCAACACGCGATTGTACGTCCTCGACGAAACGCTCGAACCGGTCGCTATTGGCGCGCCGGGCGAGCTATACGTCGCCGGCGATGGCGTAGCGCGTGGTTACCTGAACCGGCCTGAGCTGACCGCTGAATGTTTCATTCCCGATCCATTCAGCGAAGAGCCGGGCGCTCGTCTCTACAAGACAGGTGATCTGGTCCGCTATCGGGCCGACGGGAATATCGAGTTCCTGGGACGGCTTGACCATCAGGTGAAGATACGCGGCTATCGAATTGAATTGGGAGAGGTTGAGCTGGCGCTGATCCAGCATGAAAAGGTCCGCGAGTGCGTGGTAATCGCTCGCGAAGACTTGCCGGGTGACAGACGTCTGGTGGGGTATGTGGTCACGACAGACGGCGCGCCATTGCGGATTAACAAGCTGCGCGCCTTCTTGAAAGATAAACTGCCGGACTACATGGTTCCGTCCAGTTTCGTGGTGGTGAATGCGCTGCCGGTAACCCTGAATGGCAAGGTCGATCGCAAAGCATTGCCTGAGCCAGATCGGGAAAGGCCCAACCTGGAATCCGGCTTCAGGGCAGCCCACACGCCGATTGAAAAAGTGCTGGCTCAAATCTGGGCCGACGTGTTGAAGCTCGAACGAGTTGGCATCAACGACAACTTCTTCGATCTGGGCGGCGATTCGATCCTTGGCACTCAGATTCTGGCGCGGGCCACGAAAGCCGGTCTGCGAATGACACCGAAACAACTATTTCAATATCAGACCATCGCCGGCCTTTCGGGAGCGATAGAGTCAAACGCGCCTGCCGTTGGTGCGAAGGATATGAAATTGAACCAGCTGGATTCTGCCGCCGAAGTTCGCACGGTTGCGGCGTCCCCGGCTAAGACAGGACTCAGCCAGAAGGACATTGACAAGGTGCTGGCGCAAATCAAGGGCACCAGCGGAGGCAGGCCTCATGTTAACTGAGAACGTCGAAGCCCTGCTCGAGCTCTCGCCCATGCAGCAGGGGATGCTCTTCCACTCGCTGTATGCCCTGCAATCCGGGATCTACGTCGAGCAGATCATGTGCCGGCTGACTGGGCGGTTGGATGTGCCCGCGTTCGAGCACGCCTGGGAGATGGTGGTCGCGCAGCATCAGATTCTTCGGACCTCATTTTTCTGGAAAGATCTGGAACGACCAATGCAGGTCGTTCATCGTGAAGCAACCCTGCCCCTCATTCAACATGATTGGCGCGACGTAGCGGCAAACGAACAGCAAGCGCGACTCGAAACTTTGATTCAGGCGGATCGCAAACAAGGGTTCGAGTTTTCCCAGCCGCCGTTGATGCGCCTGATCCTGGTTCGGCTAGCGGAGTCGTCTTATCAGCTTATCTGGAGCAGCCATCACATTTTGCTCGACGGTTGGTCGCAATCGCTCGTGCTCAAAGAGGTATGCAACGCTTATCAGGCGCTGGCCGGCGGAAAAGAAATTCAGCTTGAAGCAAGCCGGCCATTTGCGGACTACGTCAACTGGCTACAAGAGCAGGAACAATCCCCGGCGGAACCTTTCTGGCGCGAAACTTTGAAAGGCTTTTCTGCGCCCACCACATTCGGAATCGACCACGCTCCCGGCTCTGTGAATCATGAACAGCGCTACGAGGAAACGAGTGCGTCTCTCCCGCCAGATACGAACGCGGCCCTGCAATCCTTTGCGCGCAAGCACCGTCTGACGACCTACACACTGGTGCAGGCAGCATGGGCCCTGCTGCTCAGTCGCTACAGCGGTGAAGAAGATGTCGTCTTTGGAACTACGGTATCAGTACGCCCGCCCGAACTTGAAGGTATCGAAGCCACGGCCGGCCTCTTCATTAACACTCTGCCGGTGCGCGCTCAGGTTTCCGCGGACGCCTCGCTGCTTTCCTGGTTGAAACAGCTACAGGATCAGACCGTCGAAGCGCGCGATTTCGAGCACACGCCACTCGTTGACATTCAGCAATGGAGCGAAGTTCCCAGAGGGCAGTCGCTCTTTGAAAGTATCCTGGTCTTCGAAAATTATCCGACCAACGGATCTCTGTGGGCCCTGGGGATTGATCTGGAAACTTCCGACGCGCGCTCCATTGTCTCGCGCACCAACTATCCGCTGACCCTGCTGGCCATGCCCGGCGCGGAACTGACTTTGCGCCTGATTTATGACGGAAATCGCTTTGACGGCGACGCTATCGCCCGCCTCCTCGGCCATCTCTGCACATTGCTCGAAGGCATGATTCAAGATGCCGGGCAAACACTTTCTCAACTGGGCACGCTTACCGCAGCCGAACACCAACAGCAATTGGTCGAATGGAACTCGACGCAGGCAGCCTACGAAGATGATTCATGCGTTCATCAACTTTTCCAGCGGCAAGCGGCGCTAACTCCGGACCGCATAGCAATCCAGTTTGATGACCTGGAGATTAGCTATGCCGATTTGAACCGGCAGGCCGATTGTCTTGCGCGCCATCTCCGAGCCCTTGGCGTTGGTCCGGACACACTGGTGGGAATATTTATCGAGCGCTCGATCGAGATGGTGGTGGGACTGCTCGGTATTCTAAAAGCAGGCGGCGCGTACGTTCCCCTCGACCCGGCATTTCCCAAAGAGCGGCTGGCATTCATGATCGAGGATTCCGGCGTTGGCGTGCTGCTAACCCAAAGGAAATTCGTTGATGATCTCCCCACGCACAAGGCGACGGTTTTTTGCCTTGATGACGATTTGGCTTCAATCGCGTTCACGAACCACGAGAATCAGCCGGCAGTCTCGCCTGAAAACCTCGCCTATGTGATCTACACCTCTGGCTCTACCGGGCGGCCAAAGGGAGTACAGATTGAGCATCGCGCGCTGACAAATTTTCTCCAGTCGGTGCGTCTTGCGCCTGGGCTTTCATCTGAAGACGTTCTGCTTTCCGTCACGACGCTATCTTTCGATATAGCCGCGCTTGAGCTCTACCTGCCCTTAATCACCGGCGCGCGTCTGGTTATCGCCGGCCGGGAAACCGCGTCGGACGGACGGCAACTGAAGCAATTGCTGACAGACTGCCGTGCGACTGTCATGCAAGCGACGCCGGCCACGTGGCGAATGCTGATTGAGGCCGAATGGTCAGGCCGCAAGGATCTGAAAATACTTTGTGGCGGCGAAGCGCTCTCGCGCGAGTTGGCGAACCAGTTACTGACGAAAAGCGGATCGCTCTGGAACATGTATGGTCCGACCGAAACCACGATCTGGTCTTCTATTCACAGAGTTGAAAACGAAGATGGTCCCGTCTCCATCGGCCGGCCCATCGCCAACACGCAGATGTTCATACTGGATCGGAGTCTGAATCCAGTTCCGATTGGTGCGCCGGGAGAGCTGTATATTGGCGGCGATGGACTGGCTCGGGGCTATCTGAATCGTGCTGAGCTGACGGCGGAAAAGTTCATTCCTGATCCTTTCAGTAATCAGCCAGAACGACGACTGTATCGAACCGGCGACCTGGCACGTTATCTGTCCAACGGCGACATCGAGTGTCTCGGCCGTGCTGACGATCAGGTGAAGCTTCGCGGCTTCCGCATCGAGCTGGGCGAGATCGAATCCGTTCTCAATCAGCATCCGGCGGTGCGGCAGGGTGTGGTTGTCGCGCGGGAAGACAGGCCCGGAGACAAGTCTCTGGTGGCCTACGTCGTTTCCGCACAACAAACCGCGCTGAGCGTGACCGACCTCCGCGAGCATATCAAAGGCAAGCTGCCGGATTACATGATGCCCTCGGCTTTCGTGGCGCTTGAGAAGCTGCCCCTAACGCCCAACGGCAAGGTGAATCGTCGCGCCCTGCCCGCGCCCGACTTTACGACCGCGAACCAAGATTCTTATGTCCCGCCCCGCACGAAGGACGAAGAATTATTAGCCGGAATTTGGGCCGACGTTCTGCGACTGGAAGCCGTGGGCGTGCAGGACAACTTCTTCGAGTTGGGCGGACATTCGCTACTGGCCACGCAAGTTATTTCCCGAATCCTGCAAACTTTTCAGGTGCAGTTGCCGTTGCGCGCTTTATTTGAGGCGCCCACGGTGGCTGGACTCTGCGAGCGCATCGAAGCATCCCTGCTTGACGGTACTAGTTCGTTGTCGCCGGTAATCAAACGATTCTCGCGCAACGGCAGTGCGCCCCTTTCCTTCGGTCAACAAAGCTTCTGGTTCCTCAACCAACTGAATCCGAATACACCCCTCTACAACATCTACCGGGCAGTGCGCCTGCGCGGGGTGCTTAAGGTAACCGCGCTACAGCAGGCGCTGAATGAAATCATCGCGCGGCATGAAGCATTGCGCACTACGCTTGCTTCACTTGATGAAGAGCCCGTGCAGTTGATCGCGGCCAGCCGGACGCTGAACCTGAAGATAATCGATCTCAGCGACACTCCGGCATCTGATCGGGAAGCCGCGGCTGCGCAAACCCTGACCGAACAGGCGCACGTACCGTTTGAGCTGACGACCGGGCCTTTGATCCGCGCGGTCCTGATTCGTCTCAACGACGAGGAGCACATTTTTCTGCTGGCGATGCATCACGTGGTTTCCGACGATTGGTCCATGGGAATTCTCTTCAATGAGCTTTCCGCGCTCTACGAGGATTTTGCCAGCGGACGAGGCTCGGCGCTCCCACCACTTGCAATTCAATACCCCGATTTCGCCATCTGGCAGCGCAAATGGATGCAGGGCAACGTACTCCAGGAACAACTTTCGTACTGGAAACAGCGACTGGGCGAAGCGCCCCGGATGCTCGAGTTGCCAACCGATCGTCCGCGACCTGCTCTGCCAACTCACAAAGGGGCGCGTGAAGAGATTGTGTTGCCCGCTGAGCTGATCAAGAAACTTTCCTCAGTCGGCCAACATGAAGGCGCGACGCTTTTCATGACGCTGTTGGCGGCGTTCCAAAATCTGCTGGCGCGATACACGGGACAGAACGACATCGTTGTGGGCTCCCCCATCGCCGGCCGCAACCGCGCGGAAACGGAAGGGCTGATCGGTTACTTCATCAACACCCTGGTGCTGCGCACGGACCTTTCCGGCAATCCCACCTTCAACGAGTTGCTGCGCCGCGTTCGCGACGTTGCCCTCGGCGCTTATGCGCATCAGGATCTGCCGTTTGAGCGCCTGGTCGAAGAGCTGCAGCCGGAACGCAGCCTGACACAGCCGCCGCTGTTTCAAGTGATGTTCATTTTCCAGAATGCACCGAAGGCAAACCTGCGGCCGATCGGGCTGTCGATAACTCCTGAAGAAGTCCAGGGCGCGCCTGCCCCCCTTGATCTGACGTTGGAGCTGCGCGAAATGGCCGACGGCATGCACTGCTGGTTCGAATACAAAACCGAATTGTTCGATGCGATGACGATTACGCGGATGGCCGAGCGTTTTCGGCTGCTGCTGGAAAAGGTTTGCGAGAATCCGGCCCAGACTGTTTCTTCCCTGCGGCTTCTGACAGAAGAAGAACAACGGCAATTGTTCAGCGCCCCGAGCGATTCAACCGATGAATCGACGACCGGCCAGTGTATCCATGAACTCTTCGAAGCCCAGGTAGAACGCACACCGACTGCGGTTGCAGTAATCCATGAAAAAGAGAAGTTGATTTACGCCGAGCTGAACAGCCGCGCCAATCGTTTGGCCCATCATCTGCGCGCTCTGGGTGTCGGTCCGGAAGTTCTGGTCGGCATCTGCATGGAGCGCTCCATCGAAATGATCGTCGGCGTGCTGGGGATCCTTAAAGCCGGTGGCGCTTACGTGCCACTGGATCCGACCTATCCCCGGGAGCGTCTGAAGCTAATGATGGACGACGCGAAGACGACGGTGCTGTTGACGCAACAACGGCACCTGGCACTTCTTCCTCCTTCCTCCAACGCCTCGATGGTTTGTATCGACACGGATTGGGAACACATCGCCAAATGTGAAGGAGAAAACCCGCCGCGCCTGACGACTGCGGAGAATCTTGCCTACGTCATTTATACATCCGGTTCAACCGGCCAGCCAAAAGGTGTTATGGTCCAACATTCATCACTGGTCAATTACACCGAAAACGCCGGCGTCGAATTCGGTTTAGGCCATGGAGACCGGGTGCTGCAATTTGCCTCGCTAAATTTTGACACCAGCGCCGAAGAAATCTTTCCCTGCATTACGCGCGGCGCCAAACTCGTGTTGCGCACCGACGAGATGCTCGCCTCCGTCGCGGGTTTTCTACAGCTATGCCACGATTGGGCCATCACAGTGCTCGATCTGCCGACCGCCTACTGGCACGAGATGGTGATCCAGGTCGAAGCTGAGAAGCTGGAGCTGCCGCCTTCGTTGCGGCTGGTGATAATAGGCGGCGAGCGAGCACTGCCCGAACGTCTGGCCGCGTGGCAAAAACATTTCGGCTCAGAAGTTCGCCTGGTGAATACCTACGGTCCAACGGAAGCGACGATCGTAGCTACGCTCTGGGAGCCGACTTTAGCCTCTGACGCAGGCTCCCTCCGCGAGGTGCCTATCGGCAAGCCAGTGCAAAACGTTAGGGCTTATGTCCTGGATGGATATCTGCAACCAGTTCCCAGCGGAGTTACCGGCGAGCTGCACATTGGCGGCAGTGGCCTGGCGCGGGGTTACCTGAATCGTCCTGAGCTCACTGCCGACAAATTCATCGCTGATCCTTTCAGCCAACAGACCGGCGCGCGGCTATACAAAACAGGGGACCTGGCCCGTTACCGGCCAGATGGCAACATCGAGTACGCCGGACGCATCGACCACCAGGTCAAGATTCGCGGTTTTCGCGTCGAGTTGGGAGAAATCGAGTCGGCCCTTAATCAACATCCATTCGTGCGCGAGAGCATGGTCGTTGCGCGCGAAGACGGTTCCGGCGACAAGCGTTTGTTGGCTTATGTCGTGGGAAACAACTCGCAAAGAAGTGGCGCCGCCGAGTTGCGGGATTTTCTCGCGGAGAAGCTGCCCGATTTTATGTTGCCTTCGGCCTGCGTATGGCTGGACCAACTACCGCTGGCGCCCAATGGCAAACTCGATCGCCGCGCTCTACCCGCGCCAGGCGAGTGTTCAGAACCTGAAGAAGCATTCATGCCTCCGCAAACTCCGGCTGAAGAAATGATGGCGGGCATATGGGCTGAAGTACTTGAAGCTAAGCAGGTAGGACGAAACGATAACTTTTTCGAGTTGGGCGGCCACTCGCTGCTGGCGACGCGCATGATCTCGCGAGTGCGCCAGGCCTTCCAGGTTGAATTATCCTTGCGCAGCCTTTTTGAAGCGCCTACCGTTCGCGGCCTGGCGGAGATCGTCGCGTCAACCTGGCAAACGACGTCCGGGCCGGCAAGCATTTCCATTTCGACTGTGGCGCGGGACGGAGATTTGCCGCTTTCATTTGCCCAGCAGCGGCTCTGGTTCGTCGAACGTTTGGAGCCGGGTTCATTCGTTTACAACGTGAATCGCGCCGTGCGCATGAAGGGTAGGCTCGATACCGGCGCTTTGCAGCAAGCATTAAATAACGTCGCCCGCCGTCATGAGATTCTGCGCACAAACTTCCCTGAAATTGAGGGCGAGGCTTCACAGGCAATTGCGACTGAGCGTTCGCTGGAGCTGCGTTTGATCGATCTCTCTGCCTTTCCGTCCGAACAGCGCGACGCTGAGGCCAAGCGTCTGCTCAAACAGACGGCCGAGCTGCCTTTTGATCTGGCCAAAGATCCGCTATTCCGAGTTACCTTACTACGCCTCAAAGACGAAGAGCACATCCTGCTGTTGACCCTTCATCACATCATCTGCGATGGCTGGTCTATGGGCATACTTTGCGAGGAGCTGAGCGACTTTTACGCAGCTGCCGTAACAGGAAAGGCTGAAACTAAACCCGAACTGCCGGTGCAGTATGCCGACTTCGCGTGCTGGCAGCGACAACTATTAACCGATGAAGTTTTCGAAACCCAGCTCTCCTACTGGAAGCGCCAGCTTAAAGGCGTGCCGGCCGTGCTCGGGCTTCCCACCGATCGTTCGCGCCCGGCCGTACAGACATTCCGTGGCGCGCGCGCGTCGTTTGTGATTCCGCAGAACATTACCGCAGAACTCAAATCGCTGAGCCGCCGCGAGGGAGTGACGCTTTTCATGACGCTGCTGGCGGCGTGGCAATCGCTGTTGCATCGCTATACAGGAGAGAAGGACATCGTGGTAGGCTCTCCGATTGCCGGCCGCAACTGCACCGAGTCGGAAAACCTGATCGGCCTCTTTGTTAATGCACTGGCCTTGCGCACGGACTTGTCGGGTGACCCGACATTCCGCGAGTTGCTGGGCCGCGTCCGGGAAGTAACGTTCGGAGCTTTTGCCAACCAGGACTTGCCTTTCGAAAAGCTGGTGGAGGAATTACAGCCACAGCGCAATCTTAGTTACAACCCGATCTTCCAGGTCGTCTTTGCGCTGCAAAATGGACCAACACCGGAGTTGAAACTGCCCGGGTTGGCCTTAAGCGGCGTTGAGATGGAAACCACGACCGCGAAATTTGATTTGACCCTCGATATCATCGAGGACGCCGCAGGCTTGTCCGGGTCACTTGAGTACAACAGTGATCTGTTCGATGCCGACCGGATCAGTCGCACGATCGGACACTTTCAAACGATGCTCGCAGGCATTGTCTCCAATCCGGCACAGCGAGTTTCTCTTCTGCCGCTCCTAACCGAAGGCGAGCGACGTCAATTGTTGGTTGAATGGAATAACACGGGAAGTGATTATCCGCGAGATATGTGCGTGCATGAACTTTTTGCCGCACAGGCTAAACAGTCCCCGGATGCTGTGGCCCTGATCTTCGGCAATCGAACGTTCACCTATGATGAGCTGAACCGTCGCTCTAACCAACTGGCCAACTATCTGCGCCGGCTTGGGGTGGGACGCGAAGCGTTGGTGGGCATTTGCATGGAACGCTCGGTGGAGCTCCTGATTGGCTTGCTGGGCATTATCAAAGCCGGCGCAGCCTATGTGCCGCTCGATGCGGCTTATCCTCAGCAGCGGCTCTCCTTCATGCTTGAAGATGCGAGCACAACCATTGTGTTGACACAGCAGGAGCTGGCCGGCCGGCTGCCTCAACGTGATGCGAAAGTCGTATGTTTGGACACTGACTGGCAAACGATCGCCGCGGAGAGTGAAGAGAACTCAGTCTGCAATACAACGCCGGATGATTTGATCTACATCATGTACACCTCCGGCTCCACGGGCACTCCCAAGGGCGTAGCAGTCACTCATCGAAATGTTGTGCGATTGGTCAAGCAAACTAACTACGCCAAATTCGATGCCGGGGAACTTTTCCTGCAACTTGCCCCCATATCGTTCGACGCTTCAACCTTCGAAATCTGGGGCAGCCTGCTCAATGGCGCGCGCCTGGCGATAATGCCGCCAGGCACGCCTTCACTTAATGAACTGGGAAACGCCATCGCCGATTACGGTGTTACGACCTTGTGGCTCACCGCCGGTTTGTTTCATCTGATGGTGGACAATCGGGTTGATGATTTGCGGCGCGTGTCCCAGTTGCTGGCCGGCGGGGATGTGCTGTCAGTTGCTCATGTCGAAAAGCTTCTGCGCGCACCCGGAAAGTGCCGCTTGATTAACGGCTATGGTCCCACCGAGGGCACCACCTTCACCTGTTTCTACACCCTGCCGGCGAATGAAAAACCAGGCGACTCAGTTCCGATCGGACGCCCCATCGCCAATACGAAGGTTTATCTGCTTGACGCGCAGTTGCAACCAGTGCCGGTCGGCGTGCCGGGAGAGATTTACATCGGCGGCGACGGTTTGGCGCGCGGCTATTTTAATTGTGCGGAGCTCACGAGCGAACGCTTCATTGCGAACCCTTTCAGCGATCAGAAAGAGTCGCGGCTCTACAAAACGGGAGATCTGGCCGGCTATCGGGCCGATGGCAATATCGAGTTTCTCGGCCGTTCAGATCAGCAAGTGAAGTTACGAGGCTTTCGCGTTGAGCTTGGGGAAGTCGAAACCGCGTTAAGTCAGCACCCATCAGTGCAGACCAACGTGACAATCGTGCGCGAGGATGCGTCCGGCGATAAACGTCTGGTAGCTTATCTGGTCGGGACGGGCAAGCCGGAGATCGACACCGGTGCCCTACGCAGTTACTTGAAACAGAAACTTCCCGACTACATGGTGCCCTCGACTTTCGTCGTGCTGCCGGAGTTACCGCTTTCCCCCAACGGCAAAGTTGACCGCAGCGCGCTGCCGGCACCCGGCGATCTTCGCCCCGAACTGGAGAAAACGTTCGTTGCGCCGCGCGACGACCTCGAAGTTCGGCTAACCGAGATCTGGGAAAAAATCCTGGCCCTGCGGCCGATCGGAGTGCGGGACAATTTCTTCGAGCTCGGCGGGCATTCGCTTCTGGCCGTGCGTTTGTTTGCGCAAATCGAAAAGGCGTTCCAGCGAAAGCTTCCGTTGGCAATACTCTTTCAGGCGCCGACGGTTGAACAGTTGGCCAATGCGATGCGCGAAGAGGAATCCTCAAGAGCGTGGTCGGCGCTGGTTCCCATTCAGCCCGACGGTAGCAGGCAGCCTTTCTTTGGAATTCACGCAGTGGGCGGCAACGTTCTCGAGTATCACGATCTGGCGCGTCACCTGGGATCGGATCAACCTTTCTACGGATTGCAGTCGCAGGGCCTGGACGGAAAACAAGCTCCGTTGACACGCATCGAAGAAATGGCCGCGTGTTACATCAAAGAGATTCGCAAGGTGCAGCCGGAAGGTCCTTACGCGATCGGAGGGCGATCGTTCGGAGGGATTGTGGCTTTCGAGATGGCTTGTCAGCTTCACGCGCAGGGACAGGAAGTTAATTTGCTGGCCCTTTTGGATACCTATCCCGCGGGATACTTCAAACTGGTGCCCGGGGCCGGCTCGCGTCGCAGTGGGATCGGCCGCTTCCTGCGAAGGATGCGCTGTCACGTGCAGAACCTGCGGCGGCTGCCGGCTCGCGATAAGGTCGGTTATCTCGCGACGAAGGGACAGTACATTCCCGCGAAGCTGCAACGCATAGCCTGGGAAAATGTTTTCAGTTTATATAAACGGATCGCCCGGCCCCTGCCACGCATTTTGCGCAACATCGAACAGTTGAACTACACCGCAATACGCCAATATGTGCCGCAGGTTTACCCGGGAGCAGTGACGCTGTTCCTGGCCAGCGGCGACGTGACTGTAGCTTACGATCTAGAAGAGGGTTGGCAGGCGCTAGCCACCGGTGGGGTGGAAATTCACGAAATTGAAGGCAATCACATCAATATCATTAAGGAGCCTTTCGTTGGACAACTGGCTGCAAAACTTAGCGCGTGCATTGATGAGAAGAGCCGTCAGGACTCTCAGGGTCTGGAAGTCGCGGCATGAACCATGGGGCCGGAACCGATCAACGGATTTTCCATTTGTCATTATTTTCCATTTTTCATTTGTCATCGGCGAGCTTCGAGGCATACCGGCGTTCAGAGTACCGACTTTAGTCGGGCCTTTTGGTTGATAATAATCGGGCCCTTTCTTGATAAAAAGCCCAACTGAACGTTGCTATTCTAAACAACGCTCTTGTCAGTTCAATGGAAAATAAATCCCTGGACTATTCGCTGAACTGGGACTCGCCACCCTCAGAAGTCATCGCCTCCGAGGATGAAGTTCACGTCTGGCGCGTTCCGCTCAATGATTCACGCATCACAGAATTGAGATCCATGCTTGGTCCTGACGAATGCGCGAGGGCCGATCGTTTCCATTTTGATAGAGATCGCAATCACTTCATCGTCGCGCGCACTTCGCTGCGTACGATCCTGGGCGCGTATATCAAAAAGAACCCTGCAGAACTAAGCTTCAGTTATTCCAGATATGGAAAGCCTTCGCTGTTTGGCGAGCCTGCTGCCAATGGACTCAGCTTCAATCTGTCGCATGCGAATGAGTTGGCTCTGATTGCCGTGACTCGCAACCGCGCGATAGGTGTCGATATCGAATTCATTCGACCCGAGTTTGCTTCCGAAGAAATTGCCGAGCGCTTCTTCTCCCGGCTGGAGGTCAGCGAGTTGCGCGCGCTGCCCGCGGATAGGCAGAGCGAAGCCTTCTTCAATTGCTGGACGCGCAAGGAGGCTTATATCAAAGCGCGCGGAGAGGGCATGTCGCTGCCGCTGAATCAATTTAATGTCTCGCTGGCCCCGGGCTCGGACGCAGCGCTGCTGGGAAACCTGAGGGATGCCGCCGAAGTATTGCGCTGGTCGTTGCGGGAATTACACCCCGGCACTGGTTACAGAGCGGCCGTTGCCGTCGAAGGCCATGGCTGGAAACTGAAATGCTGGCAGAGCAGTGGCACAGACTTCAGTCTGTGAATGCATCCGAATGAGTGGCCAAATCAAAATCATTAACACACCACGCGCATTTCTCTGTGCGCTGGTAATCCTGTTGTCGTTCGCCTCCTCTAGTTGCGCCCGTAGCGAATGCAACTCCGCGCCACCGATCAGCAACACTCCAATCAGCGACGGTCTGGGAGTCAACATTCACTTCACCGATCCACGTCCGGGCGAAATCAAAATGATTGCGGACGCCGGCTTTCGTTGGGTGCGCATGGACTTCATATGGAACCTTACGGAAACCGCGGCCGGCAAATATGATTTCACGCCTTACGACCGTTTGATGTCCGCGCTCGAGCCATACAAGATTCGCGCTCTCTTCATACTCGATTACAACAATCCCCTGTACGACGGCGGCGACTCGCCGCGCACGGAGGAAGGCCGGCAAGGATTCGCGCGCTGGGCGGCGGCGGCCGCAAAGCATTTCCAGGGGCGTGGCATCATTTGGGAAATGTATAACGAGCCGAACCATGTTTTCTGGCGTCCCAGACCCAACGTCGCCGACTACATAAGCCTCGCGCTCGCGGTGGGTAAAGCGATTCGACAAGCGACCCCCGGCGAAACCTTTATTGGCCCGGCTACGGGAATTGACTTCGCATTCCTCGAAGCCTGTTTCAAAGGAGGCTTGCTCGAATACTGGTCGGCTGTCTCAGTTCATCCATATCGTCAGACTGATCCTGAAACCGTGTCGGAGGATTATTGTCGCCTGCGCCAATTGATTGCCAGGTATGCGCCTCTTGTCAGAACCCGGAGCGGTAGCGACGGGGCCCCTGTCACCACTCCAGGCAATAGCGACTCGGTGACAAAACAAATCCCCATCATCTCGGGCGAGTGGGGATATTCATCAGCCTGGCGCGGCATGAATGAAGAGAAGCAGGGCGAGAGGCTGGCGCGGCAATGGTTGACGAACGCTGTTAACGGCGTCCAGATTTCTATCTGGTACGACTGGCACGATGACGGGCAGGATCCAAACCAGGCCGAACATCGCTTCGGCACGGTCTCGCACGATTACAAGGCCGGCGTTGATTCACAGGGAATGATCTACGATGCCAAGCCGGCTTACCTGGCGGCGAAAACGCTTAGCAGCTTCTTTGACGGCTATCGTTTTGTGAAGCGGCTCCAGGTGGGCGGCGCCAATGATTACGTTTTGCTCTTTCGCAAAGGAAATGAAACGCGGCTCGCCGCGTGGACCACCTTCCCCATCGCGCATGATGTCGTAATCAAAACCAGTGCGCCGGACTTTAAGCTAATTCCCGTTGTCTCCTCGTCGCGCACTGAAGTGAATGCGCTGCGATTCATCACCACCACCCACCTGGGAAAAGCCGGAGCGCCCATCTCTGCCCAACGCGACGAGTTGATAATCACCCTCACGAATTCGCCGCAATATCTCAGTCAATAATCTTCAGCGATCTGTACCGGCGCAGTCTAAGCACGCTGCATCCACTTTGCTTCACCTCTCATTCAGAGGTGAATCAAACAGGTCAATCGTCGGGCGAATCTTCCCAACGGTAAGTCCTTCCCTTCCAGTAAAGGACGCTGTCGCCGCCGACTTCAGTGGGCAGAAGAATCACATCGCCCTTTGACCCAGGAGGCAATTTTTCACCCTTGCGTCGCTTGCCACGTTTGCTCATCAGCTCGATCAAATCCTTCCTGTCCCCGGCTTCGCTGGAAGTGGCTCGGTTGTATTCGAGTATGAGAATTGGCGACTCGCCAATCAGCAGAAACTTTCCCGCTGGCTGAGGAGCTTTCCAGCTATGAATGATTGCCAACGCGAGCTTATTTTCTGCCGCCGGATTGGCAGGAAACCCTGACGGGCCGCCCCCCTGAAAAGGATCGACAACCCGCACGTCCTTTGGCAGAGTGCTGCGGCGCCCCTTGATGCGCACAACCACCACCACGTCCTGCGCCCCATCACCATTGAAATCGCCCGTCAGATAGAAAGGTTTGAAGGCCGTCACTGCTTCTACAGTCGATCCGAAATCCGCTTGCAATGCTTCGGTGACTGCGGTCGATTGGCCGGCGTTTGATTGCCGGACAGGCTGGACCGTTTGGCCCTGTGCATCCCAAACAGCCATGATCAGGAAGCTGACGGCCACAAAAAGAATAAGGCCGCCAGGTAATCGAAGTTTGGCGATGAGTTCTTTTGGCATTTTGTTAGAAGCGCACGTCCGTAATGGTTAATGCGGGTCACCAATGACCAATGAGAAATGAAAAATGATATGTGGAAAATCGTTCCACTCCTCCCTCTAAGGATTGATCTCACCCTCCACCTGCCGTCTGCGCTCCGGCCGGGCGTACTGATCCAGCCCGAACCCCAGGGAAAGCGTCGCCAGTAGAAACGCAGCTGAGAAGTAGTACGGCGCCGATACTCCAATCGAATCAAACACCCAGCCGAAGAAGAGCGGTGCGATGATGCGAGCGACGCCGCCATACGTCTGTTGCATTCCCATGTAGAGGCCGCGTTCTCTGGTAGCAGTGACCCGTGACAGCAGCGCCGTCACACAGGGAAACGTAAAGGCCGTGCCCAGAGGGATCAATGCCACTGCTAACGCCAGCATCCACAAGTTTCGCGACAAAGGCATCCCGACCACTCCTGTAGCCAACAGCACGATGCCCAGACGCGAGAGATTTGCTTCGCCCAGCCAATCAACAGCGCGTCCCAGAAGCAGCACGCGGGTGAAGACCGAGATGGCGCCAACGTACATGAAAAAATAACCAATCGTCTGTTCGGTGACCTGAAAGCGCGCGTTCAGGAACAGCGCGAGCACCGAAAAGGTTCCCTGGAAAGCGCCCATGCCGATCGCATAGATCCAGATGAGACGCGACGCCGGCTCGCCCGCATGCGAAATGACCCGCCAGGTCGCTTGCGTCGACGTGCGAGTTATCTCTCCATCCTTGGGCTCTTCACTGAAATCACGCGATTCCTTCAGGTAGCGCCAGACGAAGATCATGTTGAGCAGACAGAGCGCTGCCGCCATGATTCCCGGCGCCGCGCGACCCATCTGCAACGAGCCCACTCCCGGCATCAGGTCGCGCTTGCCTAAGGCGATTGCGAAAGATCCGAGCACCGGTCCCAGCGCCACCCCGAGGTTGGTTGTCGCCGACAGCCAACCAAGCGCCCGCGCGCGGTCCTTCGGATCAGTCGAGTCGGCCACATAAGCCTGGATCACGCCCACTGTGCCACCGCCTGCCCCCTGCACGACGCGCGAGAGGAACAGGACGAGCAGCGAGTGCGCGAAACCGAAAATCAGATACGCGATCGCTGCCGCGCCCAGGGCGATGAGCAAAGTGGGCCGCCGTCCCACCCGATCAGAAAACCGGCCCCACATCGGCGCGCTCACGAGTTGTGCGACGGTGAAGGCCGCTACAATGAAGCCGATGATCATCCCGATCCCAAAGTGAAGTCCCAGCACATCGACGCCCGGCCCCCCGAGTGTCTTCACATAAAAAGGCAGCAGCGGGATGATCATTAGCAGGCCCAGCATGTCCACGAATGCCGTGGCCATCAGGGTGAAGAGCTTGGCGGGGATCTTCCGTACTTCCCTCCAGAGCACATAAAGCAACCCGATCGCAATCGCGGCGAGCAATACGCGCACGATCGGAGACTGGAAAGATTGGGCGATGTTTTGCTGGATCAGCATGTTTGAATCCGCAGGTTTGAATCCGCAGATTACGCAGATTACACAGATTACGCACATCAAGAAAGTCAGGAAGAGTAGGGGACGAGCGTGTTGGGGTTACGCCGAAGGCGTTACGTAACTCAGCCCAGGGTAAAGCGCGTAGCGCGACACCCTGGGATCACGTGTCCTCAAAATGGATTGAATCCGATCGACGAACGAGTGAACTGTATCCGCAGATTACGCAGATTACCCAGATTAGGAAACAGTAAGGGATGATCTGCGGCTGCTTTCCTCTGCTTTCTCAGCTCTTATCTGCGTAATCTGTGTAATCTGTGGATTCATCTCGCGGGTTGATAAGTTTACAATTCTTGACATATTTTTACCTGCTCTTGACACCCCTTAACATCGACAGGTGTATTCTTCATCCGCATTACCGCAGTTCACTTCAGAGGTCGAAATGAAATTGAAGAAAAGAGCGTCTCTGGGAGGATTTAACCGGTTCCGGCTGATGCTAACGTTGGGCCTGGCGGTTGTCTTGCCCGCCGCGGCGCTTATATACGTCAACTACAGCCAGTTGAGAACCTTCCAGCGCGACAAGGTATTGCAGGCAGCCATCCATCGCGATTTTCAGGAGATACTCGCGATTACCGAGAAGAACATCAACAAGAAGGCTTATGCGATGACCGAAGAGACGAGGGGCCTTTTCCCATCTCCGGATACCGACGCGCAGGAAAAAGAAAAGAAACTTGACCTCATCCTGTCAAAGAGTCCATGGCTGGCCCACGTGTTCCTCTGCGACGAGAAAGGCATCGTGTTCCGTTCGCAACCTCAACAGATGGGCGACAAGTACTTTCACGCAGAGCATGACCGCATTGGCGAATCTTTCCGGTGGTTCAGTATGGAAGGCAAGTCGTACGTGGGATCGCTCCACAAGACGACCCGGCATATCTTTTTCTCCACTAATCCAACAAAACGCGCCGATGGCGAAACTCTCATCTCGACTGCCTACTTCGTCTTCCCTCAGCTTCCAAACGACAGGGTTGTGATGGGCGGGGCTATCTTCGATCCTGGTTACCTGAAACAAACTTTCTTTCCAGGAATGCTGGAGGAGTCGGTCAACCAGAAGATGAGTGACCAGGGTGGAAACCGGATTGCCATGATGATCTATCCGGCGGACATGGACGGTGGACACGAGATGAAACAGCTTGCAGCTACGGCGGGTTGGGGCGAAGGAAAACCCGAAGTTATGCGCAAGTTCGAAGATGTTTTTCGCGGCTTGGCGCTGGGCATCAAGTACCAGGGCGTCAGCGTAGAGGCGCTGGGCCAGACCTGGATGCATCAGAGTTTCCTAATCCTCGCCTGCCTTTCGCTGCTGATAATCGGCGGCCTGGTGCTCACCAAACACATGGTCAGCAAAGAAATGGCGCTGGCGCGCCTGAAGTCTGACTTCGTTTCGAACGTATCGCACGAGCTGCGCACGCCGCTGGCTTTGATCCGCCTGTATGCGGAAACGCTCGAGCTGGGACGCATCGCGACTTCAGAAAAAAAGCAGGAGTACTACCGCATCATTCGCAAGGAAAGCGAGCGGCTTACCGCGCTGATCACCAACATCCTCGATTTCTCGCGCATTGAGGCTGGCCGCAAGGAATACGAATTTCGCGAGACCAACATCGCAGATCTTGTTCGCAACACGCTCGACTCCTATCGTTACCAGATCGAGCAACAGGGTTTCGCATTTGAGGAGAACATTGCCTCCGACCTGCCGCCGGTGCGGGTGGATCGGGAGGCAATCGCGCGCGCGCTCGTCAATCTGGTCAACAACGCATTGAAATACTCGGATGAGGATAAGTTCCTGGGCGTGAAGTTATACCGGGCCAACGCCGCTGTGAAGCTCGAGGTGGTTGACCACGGCATTGGCATCACCCGGCGCGAGCAGTCGAAGATCTTCGAGAAGTTCTATCGCACCGGGGATCCGCTGGTGCATAACACCAAAGGAAGCGGCCTGGGCCTGTCGCTGGTGCGCCACATTACGCAGGCACACGGCGGGGAAATCGCGGTGGAAAGCACACCGGGAAAAGGTAGTAAGTTTATTCTGTCGCTGCCGCTGGCATCAGCCACCCCGCAGCCGGCAACGGCTTACTAGGACAGACATTCCTGTCTGTCTCACGTTAGGGGGAAACTGGTCGGAGAAAATCGCGCAGCATGATAAGGAACTCTCCCCATGAAGAAAAAAACAAATCTCAACGAGCATTCAAATGGCGACGCGAGCGGCGATCGATCATCCGTGAATGTTGCCCCAGCGAATGGTGGTAAAAAAACGCGGATATTGATCGTCGAGGATGAGCCGGCGATGGTGGCCGGCCTGCGTGACAACTTCGAGTATGAAGGCTACGAAGTGATCAGCGCCGGCGACGGAGCCGCAGGCCTCGAGCGGGCCCTCGCCGACAATCCCGATCTCGTTGTGCTGGACGTAATGATGCCGCGGAGGAGCGGCCTGGACGTTTGCAAGCAGCTAAAGGTGAAGCGGCCGTCACTACCAATCATCATGCTGACC
>DASXRU010000097.1:0-12896 GCA_036506395.1 Pyrinomonadaceae bacterium
TACCTTCGCGAGCTCGACGCGCCGATTCCATCGATCTACGGTCCCAGTGCGGATGAGAACCCATTCGCGCCTTAGGAACTCCTGAACGGGTCCGGGCGTTGACTTCGTGCTATATTTCTTTCGTTCCCCGGCAGCTTTTTCGCCTTGGTTTCCTTCGATTGGCCCTCGATCGATTGGAAGCCAAAGAATTGTGTTCTTTACTGGAGGTACAGACTGATGGTTCATGAAATGATTGATGGAACGTATCGGCAAACTAATCTGCCGAACGAGTCGCCAGAGTATCTTGCAAAGCGCGAGGAGCTGCGGCTGGCAGAAATTGAATTACTAAACACGCGTGAAAGAGTCGCCGCGCTGCGGCGGGCACTGCCAAAGGGGGCGACGATTCAGGATTACGAGTTTCTTGAAGGGCCAACGTCTCTTGCCGATGGTGATGAACCGATAAGAAGCGTGCGTTTGAGCGAATTGTTCAGCGACGCCCCTCACCCCAACCCTCTTCCAGGGGGAGAGGTAAAAAAGACGCCGGATCGTTCGCTCGTGATTTACCACTTCATGTACGGAAAGAAGCAAACGACTCCATGCCCTATGTGTACCGCCTGGATTGATAGCTTCAATGGAGTGGCTCATCACCTCGCGCAAAACGTTGACCTGGCGATTGTGGCGGCCGCTGATCCGTCCACGTTGCGCGCGCACGCGCGGGAAAGAGGTTGGGACAAACTGCGTCTGCTGAGCGCCGGCGATAGTACTTTTAAGTACGATCTCGGCAGCGAAGATGGCGAAGGACATCAGGACTCCACGATTTCAGTTTTCACGCGCGACAGTGATGGCACGTTGCGCCATTCTTACAGTGGCCATCCATGGCTGGCCGACGACGTCAAAGAGCGCGGCATTGATGAGTTGAATCCGATTTGGAATATGCTGGATCTGACGCCGCAGGGGCGCGGGAAGTTTTATGCGTCGCTGGAGTACGGAACCAAGGTTCGAGGGGCTCGCGGGTGAGGAACTTGGAGGCTATTGGAAGATTGGGCTTTGGGAGCGGGGGCCTTAAAGCAGATTTTCCATTTTCCATTTTCCATTTTCCATTTTTGGGAGGAGAACCGTTAAGGCAGATTTTCCATATATCATTTTTCATTTCTCATTTTTCATTTATGCCTATGTCGAAGAGAGAGAACCACCCACCTGCTATCGCAGGTGGTACTGACAAGAGCGCCGTTGGGAGAGGGGTTAGGGTGTTAGGCGCGTAGGCCCGCTCCCCGACCCTCTCCCAGAGGGAGATCGGGCGGAATATGTTTGGGCCGGTGCGAGAGAACGATCAGGAAATGCATGCTAAAGGCGTGCAATTCAATAGCCTTGCTATTCCACGCGCGACTTCCAGACTTCGGGGTCGCGACGCGAATGGAAAACAGCTATCACCTGAATCTCAGTCGCTGTAACTTCATAAAACACTGCGAACGGAAAGCGCCGAACCACCGCGCGTCTGAGAGTTCTGTAAACAATGGGATTTATGTGCGGATTACCAATAACGCGTGACAGTGCGTCGTCGATACATTCCATGAATTCCAGGTCCAAATCTTCGCGCTGGCGGGCGTACCACTGGCGGGCCTCGGCGAGTTCGGCATCCGCGTCGGGAGTGAACCGAATGAGCATGTGGGGTTAGCGCGACTTCATGAATTCAGCTTTGATCTCGTCCCAAGTTCGACCTTGTCCGGGATTGGCTCTGGTGGACTCCAGCCGTCGATCGAGTTCTCGCTTCTGAGCATCGGTTAGCTCGAAGGCCTGATTCTCTTCGGCGATGGTGTCCCAGATTTCTTCGACCAGGAGGATTCGGTCAGAGATGCTGAGTTTCTTCGCCTGTTCAGTTAACTTGGTTTGCATGGGGGCCATTATACCAAAGCAACTGCTCGCGGCGAACAGTCACTCGATAGAGAGGCACCAGATGCCTGCTGGGCCCACCCGCTAAGCTTCGCACCCTCACCCAACCTCTCCCAAAGGGAGAGGAGATTAGGTGGTACTGACAAGAGCGTACCTGACAGCGGATGCACGCCAATAACTCCATCTGCGTAAGCCTAGCCATGAAGTAGTCGCCCACTTCCGACCATATTACTGAGCAGCTTTTCCTCGCGCCCCGGTATTGGTATAGTTCTCTCAATTTCACTCATGATTCGCCGCGTTAATTGAATCACGTGGAGCTAATAAGATGAGCAAATACCGTCAGCGCGGCTACATGGAGAGCGATCGCGAGCCGCAGCGACCAAAGCCGCAATCAAAGCCTCAGGATCGTGAAGGCCCACGCTCGCCACGCATGATGGCGTTTAGCGAGACGTCCAAGTGCAGCGCGTGCGGCGAAAAGGCTCCAGCGAACATTAACGTCGACAGCTCTTGCCCCAAGTGCAACGCTGACCTCCACACCTGCCGTCAGTGCACATACTTCGATCCCGGCGCCCGCTTCGAATGTAGTAAATCGGTCCCTGCACGGATAGTGAACAAACACGCGCGCAACACCTGCGAACTGTTCGCGGCTCGAATTGTGGTCGAGCGCGAAACTTCGTCCGGCCCTCCGACGGATGCTCGTGACGCTTTCGCAAAACTATTCAAAAAGTAAAGTCGTCTCTGCAAGGGGCAAGACGGACGAGTTAGAGTAACTAGACCAGCGTGGTTGGTGTTACTTCGTGAGATTTCGTGGGTTTCGTGGATCGTTGTGGTTCCTATACCAGGTACACGATCCACGAATCACACGAAACGACACCAAAGAACACCGCTGAGGAACTGGGAGGCTATCGGGAGATTGAGCTTTGGGAGGGGGCTCTTAAAGCAGATTTTCCATATATCATTTGTCATTTCTCATTTTTCATTGGTGGATTCAAGTTGGAAGTGCATATGGTGTGCTAACGACACCACCCTTGACAGAATAAATCAAGTTGGATAGCATGCCGCAAACCTGGACGATGTGTGTTGGGAAACCAAGGAGAAAACAACCATGTCAGAGCTGCTCACTCCAGCGAACTCACAAGCCGAGTTTCTAAAAGGCGGAATCATTAGCGACTTCTTGCCACGGACACCTGCGGAAGGGATTGTCGGTGGACCAATTCTGAGGTGGTCTACGCCCGTGTGCGGGTGGGTTACAAGGCATTTGTGTACGAGTGTTTTTTGTGGGCCTCCCCCCATTACGCGGGATCCCACGTTATGTCCTCGAGACCCCGCACCTTAGATCGCGCCAGCGATTCGAAAATCTTCCTCGTGTGTCTCTGAGTGAAGCCGGTATGATCTGAAACCAGGTCCGGGGCGTAACCATCAACGATTAGAGTTGATAATGTTGGCCGAGGCCGATCTAGTCCCATACTTACTCCGCCGCGAGCTTATTACTGCCAGATCTGTTGTTGAAGGGGATCTCACCGTCCTCGACGCTTCGAGGCGCAATCGTAACTTCGGAGTTCTCCGCAAACGCGGCCAATCATATTTCCTAAAACAAGGAACCGACCCGGAGCGAAACGCCAGTATCGCCAATGAGGCGAAGGTATATCAATTTTTCTATTCGGACACAGGAAGCGATGAGTTTACCCGGTATCTCCCGCGTTATTTCGGATACGATCCGGACGATCGTGTTCTTTTTGTGGAGTTTCTGCCGGATGTGCAGGATCTACAAAAGTATCACGCCGGATGCGGACGCTTCTCCACGAAACTAGGCGCCTCGCTGGGTCAGGCATTGAGTTTGCTTCACCGCAAGAGTTGGACGAAGGGAAAAGCAAACGGGCATTTCTTTAGATGCCCACCGCCCTGGGTCTTCTCGATTCATCATCCGGATATAGAAATTCTTGGGGCCATGAGCGAGGCAAATATTCAAGTTATTAAGATCGTCCAACAGTATCCGGAATTCTGCCATCTGTTGGATGAACTGCGTAAGGGCTGGAAGGCGGAGGCGTTCATCCACTCTGATCTCAAATGGGAAAACTGTCTCCTGTCGGTTGCGTCGGGAAACATGACGCTGAAAATAGTAGATTGGGAACTTGCCGGCCTGGGGGATCCCATTTGGGATGTGGGATCCGTGTTCAGCGCCTATCTCAGTTTCTGGCTTCTCTTCGTTCCCATAACAACGGAGACAGAGCCGACTGAATCGCTTCGACTGGCGCGCTATCCACTGGAAAAGATGCAACCGGCCCTTCGTTCGTTTTGGCGGTCGTACGTGCGGGGGATGAAACTTGACTCCATCATAGCTGAGCAGCTGCTCGTCCGGGCCGTCAAATACGGCGCGGCGAGGCTCGTCCAGACATGTTACGAGCAAATGCACACGTCGCCGCAACTGGTTGGTAGTGTTGTTTGCTCCTTGCAACTGAGCCTGAATATTTTAAAGCGCCCCAAAGAAGCAGTTAGTAATTTGGTGGGCATTCCGTTGCTTTCGAATTAGTGGTATGAAATTCAGCGAGCAAGTCGAGGCTGTAATTCGAGCTACCGCATTTCAGCCTCGGATGACCTACTCCTGGTTCGGCAAGCTGTCGCCGCAACCCCTTCCCTCTGTGAGGCGAGCCCTAACGCCTCAAATCAAACGCAAGTACCTCCTCTACAATTTACAAATCCAACTCTACAACGACTTTTATTGTCGCGGGTTTCCCATGCCTGCGGAGGAATTAACTGACGGGCAAGATGTGGGCATGACTTCGTTTGTTCGGCACCTGTCAGCAGCAAATACCGGGAACGGCTATTGCTCGGAAGGATGGAATGTTCACACTGTTAGTGGCCGCAATGTGGTTGTTCGCGGAGCAGATTTGGAGTTATGGGTACAGCCACCTGACTGTCTGATTCCACGGGACGCACTGCTTGAATCGGGCACGCGTTTGGGGCTGCGTTTTCCGAAGGAATGTCTCAACATTTCGCCTGGCTTTTATGTCGCAATGGGGAACAAGGAACTGTTCGGGGACAGTTCGCAAGCTCTGGTGAGGCTCTATTGGAATCTCACACCCGAGGGTTCAATCAGCTTCATGCGAAAGACCACCTTTCTCCTGAACAAAGCCGAATTGCCCTTCAAAATCAAAGTTGTGAATGATCCAGTCCGATTCACGCGATGCGATGCTGTTGTACTCTACGTCCGCAAAGTTGACTACCGACACGTTTCCAGGCTAATGGCAAGAATCTACCCTCAGGTTATTCGTAGTCTGAAAAACGGAGAGCCTGCATTCACTAAACAGCTGGCTGTGGGGGTTGGTTTGGCGGAGGATCCCGGCCAAGGGGAGAGTTTTGGAGCGCACCGCTGCCGGATTCTAGCGGAAGGCCTGATGCGAGCTTACGAGCAACGTAAGAAGTCGGTCCGGGGAAAGTTCCAGATCGTAAATGACTGTTTTGAGGAAAATGGAATCAACCTTAACAAGCCTTTTGTGCCTTCTGCGGTAGTTGACGATTACGATTTTGGACCACAATTGCGACGGGCGGCCCACGACAGAAAGATATCATTTGCGCCCGCATCCGGCCTGGCCGCGTTTCTGCAGACGGCTACGGAAATCGGTCAACGTTTGGTGCAGGATGCAGTGTGGTATGAAGAGTGTTGCAACTGGATGGGAATTGCAGAGGGTGTACCACGACCTGATAAGGCACTGCCGGCCAGAAAATACAGCGCGTTGGGTCCCGATCTTTATTCAGGTACTGCCGGTGTATCCCTGTTTCTATCTCAGTTGCACCTGGCGAACGGGCATAGTAGTACACGGCGCTGTGCGCTTGGCGCCATACACCAGTCGCTGTCGCGCATCGATGCCTTAGAGCCACAAGCTCGATTGGGTCTCTATACAGGAGGGATGGGAGTCGCGCTCGCGGCTTCGGTCGTGGGAAAAGTTTTGCGTGAAAACGAATTGTTGGAGCGTGCTGCACGAATACTCCAAAATTTCGCGCGCGTAGACCAGGTCCAAAGCGAATTTGATTTCATTTCCGGTAATGCTGGAGCAGTCACAGCCCTAATCATGCTCCGAGATTTGTTAGGTGATGAGTCGCTTTTAAAGCTCGCCCTGAGGATTGGCGATGATTTGTTGGTTTCGGCGGAGAAGTCCGGCATTGGATATTCCTGGAGATCGTTACTAATCCGCCATCGGAAGAATTTGACTGGGTTTGCACACGGAACCGCTGGAGTGGGCTTTGCTCTAATGGAGCTTTTTAGGGTGACGGGTAGGTCGCAATACCGCGAAGGCGCTGAACAAGCTTTCAAGTATGAACGCCATTGGTTCGACATTGAGGCATGCAACTGGCCCGATTTCCGCGACGAGCCGGGAGAAAGCAAAAGGACTAAACGCCCCCTGCGCTTCTCGACCACATGGTGTCACGGTGCTCCAGGGATTGCGTTGTCCCGCCTTCGTGCATATGAAATCATTAAAGATCCCAAGTACAAGGAAGAAGCCTTAGCTGCTCTTCAGACCACATGCCGCATTACGAAGACGTGGCTACATTCCGGAACCGGCAATTATTCCCTTTGTCATGGACTCTCAGGAAATGCTGAGATTCTTCTTTATGGCTGGCAAGTACTGGGGCAGGAGTTTGTCGAGGGCCTTGCGACTGCACATGCGGTTGCTAATGCGAGGATTGCGAACTCTATGAAACATACCGGGCCCTGGAGAGGAGAAGATGACGAACCCCCAGGTTTGATGCTCGGCCTGGCGGGTATAGGTTATTTTTATCTACGTTTGTACAACCACTCCACTCGTTCTGTTTTGAGTCTACTGACAGAAGTCGGAGGTCAGCAAAAACGGGACGCCAACTGTCACTTCTGACTTCTGACTTCTGACTTCTGACTTCTGACTTCTGACTTCTGACTTCTGACTTCTGACCTCTGACTTCTGACTTCTGACCTCTGACCTCTGACCTCTGACCTCTGACTTCTGACCTCTGACCTCTGACTTCTGACTTCTGACCTCTGACTTCTGACCTCTGACCTCTGACTTCTGACCTCTGACCTCTGACCTCTGATTTCACAGCCGCTTGAGTACCTGCTCGGCGAGGGCCCTGGCCTTCTTGATCTTGACGGTCTGGTCTTCGGGGCCGCCGATGCTCAGGCGGATGATCACGTTTGATTTGCGGACGTAGAGCGAGGCGTTGATCTGGTTACCGGCCCAGAATGCTTCGTCACCGAGGCCGGGGATGGGCTGTGGTTGCGCACCTTTCTCTTCCTCGCGCTCACGCTCCCGCTCTTCGCCGCGATCACGCTTGGTCTCGCCCTTACGATTGTCGCGGCGGGCCTTTTCCTTTTCGCGCTCGGCCTCCGCTTCGCTCTTTCCCTGGTGGCGTTGGTGGAATCGCCGCTCCCAGAACTCATCAACTGCGCGCGCCGACTCGCCGCCCGTATTGGGACGCATGATCTCCAGGTTGACGGATTTGCTGAAGGTCGGCAGACGGTAGAAGCATTGAGTGGTAATGAAAGCGCCGTTCGAGTGCGTGCTGCCTTGAGTGTCAGCGACCGCTTCGCCTTGCACGGCTTGAATGTCGGAAGCGGAGAGGAGCGCGCATGCTCCGCTCTCGGCGGCATTCGCGCCAACGTTCGTCTGGGTGCCCGCGTTGGCGTTGGTGGCAGGTCCAGTCGCGCCGCCGCTTTTGCAGGCTAACGTCGCAAGAAGAAAACAGCAGAGAAATAAAGTCGTACCCCTGGTATTCATCGGAGAGTCCTCGTGACAACTAACGGAGAGTGGGCGTTTAGAGTACCAACTTCAGTTGGGTTTTTATTAATTAGATAAAAGCCCGACTGAAGTCGGTACTCTGAACGCCCACTAAGTCAAAGAGGCTCATGACGCTGCCGCCCCTTCTGCAAAGCCGACCCAACGCTACTTCTTCACCCTCACGCTGGCGACGTTCGAGTATCCTGACTTCGCCGCGCCGTTCGCTGCGCGGACGCGGTAGTAGTACGTCACTTTCTTGACGACGGTGCCGTCCACGTAGCTAGTGGTGTTCGCGCCGACCGAGGCGATCTGCGCGTAGCCGCTGTCCACGCTCGTCGAGCGCTCGACGAGGAAGCTCTGTTCGTTGTCCGAGTTGTCCTGCCAGTTGAGCGTGACGGCACTTCTCGCCGAGTTGACAGCAGTCAATCCGGTCGGCGCGGCCGGCTTCGGCGCGCACGAGTCGTTGCCGGCGACTGTGTAGCTGCCCACTCCCGTGTCCTCAATCAACACAAGCAAGCCGGCGGTGGCCCCTAACAGCGCGCGCACCTCGCCCTTGATGGCGACCAGGCTCTGGCCCGGGCCCGGGTTGCCAACCTTCGAGTTTGCGATCACGAGCGTAATCGTACCGTCCGTCTTGAAGTTGCTGGCCGGATCGAGGTCGCCGTCGCTGACGTTATTGTTGACGCCAGTCGTCGGATCAACCTGGATGTGGCCGTAGCGGAACTTGATGGCGCTCGGGTTGAAGGTGTTCATCTCGACGAAGTGCGTGATGCCGTCGGGCGCCTTGAAGAGCACCTTCCAGGAGGTGTTCGGCGTGGCTACAGGGTCGAGGCTTCCAACCTTCAGCGTGAAATAGAGCTTCTGCGAGCCGTCGGTTTGGTAAAGCTCCGCAACGCTCACAAACTCCACATCGTGGCCGGGCACGCCGTCGGAGTCGCCGGTCGAATCCCTGACAACTGTCACACCGGGCAGCTTGCACGGCGTCTCTACGATTGGGGGCACGAGCACGGTCGGCGTGACCTTGGTCGAGAGTGGTCCATCGCCGTTGGCGTTCGAAGCCCTGACGCGGTAATAGAAAGATCCGCCATTGAAGGTCGCGTCGTTGTACGAGTTGACGTCGCCGGCGACGGTTGCCAGCAGCGTCTCGCCCGCGCTGGTTCCACGATAGACCTTGTAGGCGGTGATGGCCGAGCCACCGTCGTCTGGCGTGGACCAGGAAAGGTAAGCGGTCTTGCCATCGTGCTGCGCGACGAGGTTCGGCGCGCCGGGCAGATTCGTTACCAACTCGGAGTCGGACTGCAGGAACAGACCCTTGCCACCAGACTGCCGGCTGATTGCCGCGATCTCGGAGCCGTCGTTGTCATTGCCGTCGAGCTTGCCGTCACCATTCAGGTCGTTGCCCTGAACGCATTGTGCAGAGACGCAGCCGTCGGCGTATGCGGCGAGCACGCGCCCTTTGCCGTCAATCGTGACGTCGTTGAAGTCGAGCAGGTTGCGGGTCGTGCCGGTGCAGGTCAGTGTGCCCTGCGTGCAGATCGGCCCGCGCTGTACGGGATCGTTCGGCGTCGCGTTAACCGTCGTCCAGGTTTTCCCGCCGTCATACGTCGTCGAGATGTAACCGTACCAGGTGCCGGTGAAACCGGCGGGGTCGGGGCCGGTGGCTCCAATTGTCCCCGGAGTTGCCGAGCCGAGGAAGAACACCGCGGCGCGGTTGTCATCGCCAGCGACGGCAGCCGGGAAGACTGAGTTCTGAATGCCCTGATAGTAGCCGAGGTCCTGATCAAGATCTGCGGGCCAGGTCTTTCCCTTATCACGCGATACGGCGACGCGTTGGTGGCCGTCACCGTTCGCGTAGGCGAAATAGATAGCGCCATCCGCGCCAATGCCGACGGACGGATCGCTTTCGCCTTCCTTGCTTCCCGGAACCTTTCTGACTTCCCAGGTCAGGCCATTGTTTTCAGAGACGACGACGGCTTGCTGGCCGCCGCATCCCTTCGAAGGCACGTATGCTGTACCGTCGGCCGCGACCTTGATGTGGCCGTGCAAGCCGGCGTCGCAGTCGAGTTCGGTGTAGATGCGCACGGCCGGGCCGAACGTCAGCCCGCCGTCAAGCGATACGGCGCAAGAGGCGTCGAACCCGACATCTTGCGAGCAGTAGTAAACGGCATCTTTGTAAAGCGGTGAACTGGCATCGCGCGTTAGCGGCGGCGCGAACGGACCACCACCGACAGTTTGGTGGTCAACTGAGGCGGGGATGCCGGCGCCCTGGCTCGGCGTCCAATTGTCCCCGTCGTCATCCGTGAAAGACATTAGGCTTGTCACGCCGGCGAGTTGCGAGGTGAAGGTGCGCCCGGTCCGCTGATCTGTGAAAAGAATTGGGTCGAGACTCGTGACGGCGTTCGGCGCGCTCTTATCTTCCCAGGTCGTCCTCGCGGGTGATGCGGTATCGTCAAAGGTTACGCGTAGAGTCTGCGTGTATGACTCGAAGAAGACCTTGCCGCTTTTCGGGTTGACGCCGATCGAAGGCTCGCCGGCGCTTGTCCCCAGTCCCTCCGGCGCGTGGTAGTTGAAGTAGCGCGCCGGCGACTCGGTTGAGACGGGCGGCGGCGTGGGTGTCGGCGTCGCCGCGGGCTTCACCGTGATGCTCGCCGTCCCCTTGTATGGATCTGACGCGGCGGTTGTGAAATAGATGACGTGCACTGAATAGTCGCCTACGCCCGACACACTCGGGTCGATGTCGACGGCCTCCCAGTTGCGCGGCGAGTCTATGGGGTTATCCGAATACGCGATTGACGGATCCGCATTCGTGCCCTTGTGCACGGAGAGCGCGTAGTCGAAGGTCGGACTGAGCCAGTCGATCTGGATGTGGACCGCCTTGCCGGCCCAGTCCGCCTGCGTGCCGGAGATGGTGAGCTTGAAGGTGTCGCAGTTCGTTCCGTCCTGGCAGTTCTTCTCGCTTGCAGATACCGGGTTGGCGTAGTCAACCGCCAGCCCGTTCCAGCTCACGGATGGTCCCGCGGGCGAGAGTGTCCCCGCACCAGGGTCAGCTGCCAGCACGGCCGTTAGCGCCGGCCACGCGATCAAAGCCATCGATAGGACCAGCGCAGTTATCGCAACCGCGGCCAGGCTGACAGAAGATACTTTTGAGCCAGGTTTTAGATTATTTTTAGCGCCATCATCTTTTGAATAACGGCCGTGAAATATGTGGTTCCCCCTTCGGGTCTGGCAATTCAGAACCTTCTGTAACCTCGTTAGCATTTTTCCGCTCCTGTCTGATTGGATTGCAAGCTGCCGCTCTAGCCAAGGGGGCCGCCAGATATACTCGCCACAAATCCTCTTAATGAGACTACGTGGCGCTTAATGATGTTGGGGAAAAGGGGAAGGGGAAATTAAAAGGGGAAAGAATGCAGGGTGGACGCATTCTAATTAACCCTCGAACGCCCAAAGGTTCGTATTCTGTTATT
Organism: Pyrinomonadaceae bacterium; assembly: GCA_036506395.1. Lineage (GTDB taxonomy): Bacteria > Acidobacteriota > Blastocatellia > Pyrinomonadales > Pyrinomonadaceae > DASXRU01. The sequence continues at coordinate 11,084 of DASXRU010000097.1, forward strand.
TTTTTGTTATTTCAATCGCACTAAGCCGCGGGCAAAGCCACAGCCGATGTGCAGGCCTGCATGTAAGGCTGGGGAGGGCTTAGCATGCCGCCTCCGTAGGAAGAAATACGCGCGGCCTCGATGGCCGCGCGTCGTTTCGATGAAGTCTCTTATCCTCGGAATTAGTATTATCGCGCCATTACTCTAGTTCGCAGGGTTGTGCCGCGTTCACCCACTAAGGACGCCGCGCGGTCATCGAGGCCGCGCGTTAACGAATCGTTTGGGTGATTCCCCGCAGGCCCTCCCCTGACCCCTCCCAGAGGGAGAGGAATAGAAACAAAGAAATTGAAATTAAGACTCTACCGAATCCAGTTGATGCAGTGGTCTTTTCGGGAAGGACAAGATGGGCAGTTTTACTTCGATCTAACTTTGCGACGATTGCCGTTCGCTGGCCCCAGCCGGCGCTGAACGTCAACGATGTGCTGCGACATCAGGGTAAAGGCCAAATCGCCATCTTTACTTCTGATGGCTTCGAAGACCTGCCGGTGGCGCTTGACCACGTGACGAAGGACTTCCAATGAGGGATGTAGATCGCTGATCACCTGCGAAGCAACTTCCAGCATGGAATCAGCGAGCATCTCCAGAATAGGATTGCCGGCCGCTCTGGCAACAAGTTTATGGAATTTTAGATCGAACAGATTCGGTGGGTTCCCGGCCTCGACCACACTATTCATCTTCTCGATGACTTCTTCAAGTTCATTCAGATCCTGCGGGCTGGCGCGAAGGGCCGCCAGGCGAGCGGCTTCCGGCTCAAAGATCAAACGAGCTTCAGCGATATGATTGATAGAGACTTTGCGCAGCTTCAGCAGCGTCTGAAAGGAGCGGCTCACCAGACGGTGATCCAGATCGGCAACGAAGGCGCCTCCGGTAACGCCTTTCTTGGTATAGATAACTCCCTGCTGCTCCAGGCCGCGCAGGGCTTCCCGAACTGAAGTCCGGCTGGCCGCGAATTGTTCGGCGAGGGTCCGCTCATTGGGCAAACGATCTCCGATCTGAAACTTGCCGGTCAGCACGGCCTCGCGTATTTGCTGGAGAATCTCGTCGGAAACTCTTTGGTTCTTGACTGGCTCAAACATAGTTAAGTTGGCACCACTTCCGCGATTAAAAGGTCAAATGGACTGACAATTATAACAGCTTTAAGCCGCAAGCTAACAGCTTGTTTTAGGGGCTGGTACTGGTTTCAGTTTGAGCATCTTTCATCCACCCGGCCTCCGATCTCATTCACATCGCGGCTTTAGCCCGGTGGTGGAAAAGCTTCTTAAATCTGGGAACCGTTTCAACGGTAATAATATACTTGACGAATCAAGCCTGCCATGCTATCCTCTTTCCATCATGGCAAACAAAACCGAACCAAAGACGCTCCAACAGGCAATCATTTACTTCTCGAAACCTGAGAATTGCCTTGCTTATTTGACCGCTCGCCGCTGGCCGGATGGCGTCACCTGCCCGACCTGTGGCCGCAATGACGTGTCGTTCCTTGCCAATCAACAGAAATGGCAATGTAAGAGCGCCCACAAGCAACGCCAGTTCTCCGCGAAGATAGGAACCATTTTTGAGGATTCCCCGCTTGGCTTGGACAAGTGGCTGGCTGCGGTCTGGATGATCGTTAACTGCAAAAACGGAATCAGCAGCTACGAGATTCACAGAGCGTTGGGCGTCACGCAAAAGACAGCGTGGTTCATGCTTCAGCGCATCCGCTTGGCAATGCAGACTGGGTCGTTCGCAAGAAAGCTTTGCGGAGAGGTTGAAGTTGACGAGACGTTCATCGGTGGCA
>DASXRU010000098.1:0-30842 GCA_036506395.1 Pyrinomonadaceae bacterium
ATCGATCCCAGGTACTGACTTCCACGGCTTTGCACAAAAACTCTTCTTTCCTGTTCCTTCGTGTAGCTTAGTGTGATTTCGTGAATCGTATGGCTCCGAATTCTAAGTCACGATCCACGAAATTACACGAAATCTCACGAAGCAACACGAACCAATGCTGATCTTAGACGTTCCCGAGCGGTCCTGCTTCGAACCAATCGGTGACTTTATGTGCAAAGCCAACTACCACCATGCGGTAGCGGGTAGGTTTTGGAAAGGAATTTTATCGGCAGTTTAGAAATTGCGCTCGCGCACGTCTACCTTCTGCACTGTGAAGACGACGCGCATCGTCTCGGGACGACCGTCGAGGGAGGCAGGAACGAAGGCTGCATTTTTGCGCAGGGCATCCTGAAACTCGTCGAGCATGCGCTGATCGCGCGGCGGGTACACGACGCTGGCCAACGAGGCATTGCCATTACTGTACACGTCTGCTACGACGATCATGTCGTCCGAGCCTGCGTTATTCTGATCATGACCATGTGCCGGTGATCGGGTCATTGCCGCCAGCGCGCCACGCGGATCCAGGCTGGGAGATTCTACTGAGTAAGGGGCGCGCAGCGCCGCGTAGCTTTCCGAGCTTATCGGCCGATTGATGTCGTATGCGCTGGGTGAGCCCGCGCTGTACTCCGACATTTCGTTTGCCACCTGGGCTTCATGCAGCGCCACCATATGAGGCCGCAGGCCGGCAAACATGCTTATGAACAGTGTTACGGAGGCAAACGAACTAACCGCGTAAGGCAAGAGTCGAGGGCGCAACCAGTTCGCTATTTGCACGACCAGGGGCAGGACGGGCTGGCGCTCGCGAGCGCCGGCTTCTGTGGCCAGCGCCTGGCTGATCGCCGTCGCCAGGTTGTTCGGCGGCAGTGCGCGAGTTAGCCTGCCAAGATTCCGGGCCAGTGAACGAAGCTCCGCCAGGTGCGCCCGACAGACGGGACACAGCTGCAGATGATCGTCGCACGCCAGTTTGGTAGACAACGCGAGAGCGTCATCATCGTAAAGCGAAAGCGCTACTTGTATTTCGTCACATGACATGGGTCATTTCCGATTTCCGATTGCCAATTTTCGATTTGCTCCTGATCTGCATAGCTGTGTTTCCGATTGCGTTCCATCCGTTCAGAACTCCTATTTGTCTTCCAAATTGGCAATCGGCAATCGGCACTTGGCAATGAACTGATGGTTGGCCGACCCCGGCTGCTCCCTTTTTTGAAAGGAAGCAACTTCGGCTCAGTAGGCGACGTCCCCTTGCGACCGCCTGAGCGAAACTCAAGGCACATTAGCGGCGTTATGCCACTGGTGACTTTGAAACGGGCTGTTGCTGGCCACGTTTTCAAATCGCTCCTACCGCCCGCTGACTGGCTTCGTCTCATTCCAAACCGTTCGTCACTTCGACCCTTTTGGCACCGAGTTGTTGTGAAGCCGGGGCAGGCCAACCATCCGATCATTTCCGATTTCCGATTTCCGATTGCCTTGGCAATCGGAAATGTTTTACAAAGATCCAACGAGCTTTCGTCGCAACTCTAAGCGGCCTCGAGACAATCTTGACTTTACAGTGCCGATGCTGATTTCCAGCGTTGCCGCAATCTCTTCATAACTAAACCCTTCAATGTCGCGCAGGATTACTGCTTCGCGATAAGACCGGCCCAGGCTATTCAGCGCGCTGCGCAATACCGTTTCGCGTTCACGGGCCAGCGTCTCCTGCTCCGGATTCGCTTCGTCTGGCGCCGGCAATCTTTCGCTAAGCGGCTGTTCAGACTGGCCGCTGGCAGCGTCGAGCGAGACATGCACCTCGCGGCGGCGGCGGCGCCACCAGCGCCAGCGGTTGCGCGCCTGATTGATGGCGATGCGGTAAATCCACGTTTTCAAATCAGCTTCGCCGCGAAACCTGCTGATGCTTTGAAACGCGCATAGAAACGTTTCCTGGGTGAGGTCGCGCGCTTCTTCCGAATCTTCCGTCAGACGATAAAGGAGCGCGTATACATCGCCGGAACGTTCCTTTACAAGGTGCTCGAACGCCGCCGCTTCCCCCCGCTTTAGTCTTTCAAGGAACTGATCGTCAACCGGCAAACGGACATCGACCGAGGTTGCGCCGGCAACCTGTTCCAAGCTCCCGTGCCCGCGGAGCGCGATCTGCTCTCCGTAGCTCACTTGGTACCCCTGGGGCCAGGAAACTCAAAAGAAGAGCAAATTCGCCGTTTCCCGGACAGTCGCACGTTTAGACACCGTCTGTTCATGGTTTGTTCCCGGGAGAGTTGCGGCCCTCTGAACCGTCCTTCTGTCGATCTGTCTTCCCGGACCTCTGCCACATCATCTCCCGTTCCTTGGATGAAATAATTCTGCAATTATGTTCCTGACAGCAGTCCTTAGTAACGCAAACTGTTAGTTTGCGGAGCAAGCTGGCAGCTGGTAGATAGTGTTCTAACAGACGTGGCTGAATCGCTAACCTACATCGCAACCTGCTAGACACTAATCCTCGAGTTGCACCTCCTTGACAAGCTCTCAGACCGACCGCTAGAGTGGCGTTTTCGCCAATCATACACCAAAAAGAACGCGCGCCACCGTGGGTTCTTGCGAGGGAAGAAGCAGTGGCTGGTTACAAGAAGAAACGCGCACGCGAGCTGAAACACGACCGGTTTCGCGATACGACAATGACCCTGCTCGATCGCCTGGCCGATAGGCTGGAAGGCAAAGGGCGGCTAATTCTGTACGGTCTCGCCGGGGCGGTCGTAGTTTTCCTGCTTGGATATGCCGTCATTACCTGGCGACATCGCCACACAGAGGAAGCTCAGCGCGCATTGGGCCGTGGGATCAAGATAGCGGCGGCGAGCGTCTCAACTTCAGCGCCAGCAGAACCCGGGGAATTGCACTTCTCCAGCGAACAGGAGCGGGCGCAAAAAGCGATCGAGGAGTTTCGCAAAGTAGAAGCGAAATATGGGGAGCCTTACCGTTCCGAGGCGCGTTATTTTATCGCCACCAATTTGCTGGTGGTTGATCGCCCGAAAGGCATTAGTGACCTGGCGACCCTCAGCGGCAGCAGCAACCATGACGTGGCCACCCTGGCAAAGTTTGCGCTGGCCCAGGCCAAGGAAGAGGATCACAGCCTGGATGAAGCGGCGGCTCTCTACGGCGAGCTTGCCAAACAGAACGACGCGGTGGTGACGCCGGAAACTGCCAACCTTCGTCTGGCATTCGTCTATGAGAAGCAGAGCAAGAAGAAGGAGGCCGCGGATCTGTTGTTCAATATCGTGGAAGCAGCTCGCAAGGCAAAAGATCTGGATGGCAAACCTGCTTCGCAATCATCCGCTGCTCGTGAAGCTGCCACGGAATTACAGAAAATCGATGCCGCCCGCTACGCCCAACTTCCGCCAGAGGCTTCGGCAATGGAGCTACCGCTCGGATCTTAAATTTGATCGTTTGATCTTTTGAGCTTTGCTCTTGATTCAAAGACCGAAGATCAAAGATCAAAGCTCGGGACCCGGGATGGACAATCTCACTCACTCGCTGACGGGATTGGTCGTTGCTAAGGCAGGAATCGAGCGATTGTCCCCCGCGGCGACTACAGTCTGCGTGATCACCGCGAACGCACCGGACCTTGATGGCCTCATTCTTCTCACCAGCGGGCGTTGGACTTATCTGCAACATCACCGCGGTATTACCCATTCAATTATTGGCACGCTGGTTCTGATTCTTTTAGTTCCTTCGCTCTTCTATGCCGGCGAGCTCGCGCTGGCGCACATCCGAAAAAGAGCGGGGCACATGCGTTATGGCAGGCTCCTACTGGCTTCCTCGATAGCCGGCGCCACCCACCCCCTGATGGATTGGACCAACAACTACGGCGTTCGCCTGTTGCTGCCCTGGAGCGGTAAATGGTTCTATGGCGATCTGGTTTTCATTATCGATCCTTTGCTTTGGATAATTCTGGGTGGAGCGGGATTTGTACTGACTTCTCGAAGCAAAGGACAGTCGGTCTTCTGGGCTGCACTCGCGCTGATCCTTACCGCCGCAGTCCTTTTCATTCCGCAGCAACGCGAGGCCTTTCCGCACCGGACGGTCTTCCGCATCATGTGGGGGTTAATACTGATCAGTTTCTTTCTCGCGCGACGCGCACGATTGGGTGACCGGCTGCAAAGTTCGCTGGCGCTCGGCGCAATAGCCACGGTGGTCCTTTACTGGGGCGCGCTTGGAATAGCTCATCACCGCGCTTACGGCCGGGCGTTAGCAGTGGCGAATCAGATTGCCATGCTTCGCGGCGAATCGATAGTTCAAGTGGCTGCTATGCCGACGCTGGCAGATCCTTTTCATTGGCAATGTATATCTGATACCGACCGCGCCATATATCGCTTCAATGCTTCCATAATTGGCGGGCCGCCATCCCTGGTCGATGTGGAAAGATTCGAGAAGCCAAAACCAGGCGAGCAGGCCGCGATCGCCGCGGCGGCTCAGGATGATCGGGCCAGGGTCCTGTTAGGTTTCGCGCGTTTTCCCATGGCCCGGGTGAAGGATCTGGACTGCGCCGGCCAAACTGTCGTGCAATTCGCTGACTTGCGCTACACTGAACCTGGCGGTGCGCGGCGAGGAGTTTTCGCGCTGGACGTTGAAATCGCGTGCCCCGCAGCGACGAAGAAAGTTGAGCCGAAGTGAGCGACAGCAGCCAGATCGAAGAGTCGAAAGCGCTGATCGAAGCGACCAGAGAGCGGGTGATGCCACCGGTGAAGCACGCAACGCTGGCCAGCGTGCGCATATCACCCGGCGGTTATCTTGCGTTCGCAGCGATCTTAACCTTTGCGTCGTTAATTCTGCTGCGTGCCGGCCGTGATCTGGCCGCCCTCATCGGGGTGGCCCTGACCTGGATTATCATCCCCATCCTTATTGCGGCCGATCGAATTACGTTCGACGGGCAGACGCTGTTCCGACGTGGACTGGTGGCCGCTTTCGCGCGCTTTATCAAAGGACGTCCGATTGAGTTGCGCCTGGCCGACATCGAGCGCGCGGAGACCACCGCTGTGCGCACTGTCAGACGCGGCGGTCGGGTGCGTTATCGTTACCGCACCGAAGTTGCAGGCAAGGGGATCAGTTTCGTATTTGCTTCGGGCAGCGGGTTTCGCCGGCTGGTGAAACTAGCCTTCGCATCAGTTTCGGATGACAAGCTGGACGCGCGCACGCGGGAATTGCGGGACCATCTGACGGATTCAAGCTCGCTGCGTAAGACGTTGCAGCTTCTTCGCCTGGCGTCCTCCAGTTTTCTTGATAATGCCGTAGACGCATCGCCGCAGCCAGGCAGCAAAAAAATACGACACCAGCGCGCGGTCCCTTCAGAAGAGATCTCCTCGGAAGATATTGAGCGCGCGCGATTGCTGCGTGCTGCCGCCAATCAGTTGCGCATCGCCGGCCGTTTGCGAGAATCGGCGGAAGCCTTCCGGCGCGCGCTGTTGGTAATGCCGAACGATGGCGGCCTGCTGTACGAATTTGCTCGGCTGCTTCGTTCGCAGGCGAGTGCGTTGGGTCAGGCACGACTGTTGTCGCGCGCCCGTGCAGCGTTACGGCTGGCTGTGTCGCGTGAAATCCTGAATGCCTCAAGCGAATACCAGGCTGGACGCTTGCTTAATCGCATGGGCGAGACTTTTCTTGAGTTAGGAGATGCCGGGCCCGCCGCCCGCGCCTTTCGTCGCGCCCTGGAAATCAATCCGCGGACCTTTCGGGCCCAACTGGGGCTCGCTGACGTGGCCCTCCGCGATGGCAAACTCGCGCACGTAATACATCATTACAACGATGCGGCCAGAATTGCTTCCGACGAAGCCCTGGTGCGCTTTGCGCGTCGCGAAGCCGATTATTATGCGCGGCTGAACGACGATGAAGACTATCTTGCCGCCGAGTTGCGACGGATTAATTGGCTACAAAATGCCCAACGCGTTCAGAGTTTGGCGGCGCGCAGCGGTCTTGCCAGTATCCTTTTGGCGCTGGTGGGTCCGGCAATCAGCCCGATGGCCGGGTCGATGGGTCTGGCATTCGCCACTTCTTCAATTGTCGCCTGGGCCGGAACATTGCTGGCCACGCGGTTCCTGAGACCGCGGCGCAGATTTCAGCCAGCGTCCTGATTACCAAGCCGAAGCCCGACCGTCAGGGAGGGCTCCCCCGCGCTTCAGCCGTCTTCAGACGGCTTTCCCGAAGGGTTAATAGACCAGCGCTTTTTAGCGCTGGGCCGCCGAGCAAGCTAACCATTAGCGCGCTTCAGCGTGCTTACCATCCATCAGGCGCTTTAACACTACGGCTAAAGCCTCGATGAAAAGCCCGTTTTAAACGGGCTTTGGCATTTTGCTTGGTCCTGACCCGGGCGTAAACGCCCGGTCTAGTAACCCGCGGGAAAGCCGCCTGAACGCGGCTAAGGATTCACTGCTTCTACTTTTTAGACCTCTTCGTTGCGCCGCTTCGAGTCTTCGTTTTGGCTCCGGATTCTTTCTTAGCACTTCGCGTTGTTTCTACTTCAACTCTTATGACAGAGCCGGCAGTTTGCGCGATTGAGTCCGCCGCTCCCGCGACGAAATCACTGACCGCGCCTGCCACTTCGCGAGGAATCTCTCTTACCGGCTGGGGAATTATCGTGCGCGCAGCTTGATCCGCAGCAGAGGCGACGGCGGTTAGCGCGTTTGGCTCCGGATTAAGAAACGCGTCCCAACGATAGCGCGGCCGTTCGCGTGGTTCCGCCAGACGTTTGAAAACGAGATCGGTCACCGCATCCGTGACCCAGCGGTGATAAAACTCGCCCACGGATTGCAGCTCGGCATCGGGTGCGGGATTCATGAAATCGATCGCATAGGGCACACCGTCCTTGATGGCGAACTCCACCGTGTTGATGTCGTAGCCCAGGGCGCCGCAGAGCGTGCGCACGTCCTTCGTAACTCGCTTTGCCATCTCGTGCGGCAGGTAATCCGGGTTGTGCACGTACTGCTCGCCTGACAGGTAAGGCTTGCGGGGATCGTACGGCATGATCATCACTTCTTCCTGGCCGATGCAATAGCAGCGTACGAACTGGTCGAAGTCAATGAACTCCTGGAGCGTCATGCACAACGTGCCGGTCTGATCGTATTCGAGCCAAAGTTCTTCGATGGAGTTCACGCGCGACACGTTCTTCCAGCCGCCGCCATCGAATGGTTTCATAATCGCGGGCAGCCCGACGTAGTCAATGATTCCCTGCCAGTCCAGAGGAAACTCCAAATTGCGCAAGCTCTCGCTGACGATGCCCTTGATGTAGTCCTTCTGCGGCAGGAGCACGGTTTTGGGAACGGCGACGCCGAGTTTTGCCGCCAGCGAGTAATTGAAAAACTTGTCGTCCGCCGACCACCAGAACGGATTGTTGATTACCACCGTTCCTTCCAGCGCCGCTCGCTTGAGGGTGGCGCGATAGAAGGGAACTTCGTGCGAAATGCGATCGATGATTAGATCGTAGGCCGGCGGCAAATCATGCCTGACGCCGCCCAGAGTGATGTACTCGGCAATCGTCTTACCTTTTCCTCGTTCGTTGATGTTTTTGATAAGCGCCTCGGGAAACGTCTTCTCGCGACCTACCAGAATGCCTACTCGTTTCATAACCTTCCTATCCTTTCATTACGCATGCGCCCCGGTGGCGCGGAGTCCGACAAACTTCAGTTTGTCGAGCAGACAGACGGGCCCAATGCCACCATCTGAAACTCGGCAATCTATCTTGCTCTTCGAAGTGATGTCAAACATCGAGCGGTGCCAACAGGCATCCGGTACAAGGCGAATGTGCATCAATGTCAGGTGTGCTCTCCATACGCGATCTTGCTTCGCGTTGCTGTGCTACAATTTGCGGGCCAAATGTAGGCGTATCCGTTTCCGTCTTCCCAAGCCCTGTTCGCTTGCTGTCCGAATCAAGTGGACTGCGGAATCAAACAACTGGAGAACTCTTCGTGTTACGACGCTCAATGAAACTTGCCCTGCCCATCGCTCTGATTATTGCCGAAGTCGCGCTATACAATCCTCTTGTAGCTCGGGGACAAGAGAAGACCTTCACTGCTGAGCAAATAGCCGAATCGGTAATTACCATCTATGGGGGCCGGCCGGCGATGATTCAGATTCGCCGCAACGGCGTCGAGCGCGGCAAAGCCACGGCGATAAGGGAGGACGGGCGCACCGAAGAGTCGCGCTACGAGCGACGTTTTATCCGCGGCGAAAGCTCCGACAAAGACAAGATCCGCCTGGATCAGAAATCGCCCACGCTGGAGTACGCCCTTGTATATAACAGTGGACGCACCTGGGGCATCATCAACGGGGCAGCGTTTACGCCGCGCCAGGAAGCCACCGAGAGCTTTCTTTCCGCGCAGCGGCATGGGCTGGATGCTTTGCTGCGCTACAAAGAGAACGGTTCCACTATCGCCCTCGCCAACCGGGAGAAACAGAAAGGGCTTGACCTGTATCTGCTTGACCTCACCGACAAGGAAAAGCATCGGACGCGCTACTACATTAGCGCCAAATCCGCACACGTCCTTTGGCTGGAATACGAGGAACCGGGTCAGGATCCAGGCAAGCCGGTTAAGTACTTGACCAAGTATGCCGACTATCGGTACGCGCAAGGCACTTTGGTTCCTTACCGCACGCTGACCTTCGAAGACGGCAAGCAGACGCAGGAAATGCGTATTATGACGATTACCTACGGCGTCAAGATGGCGGACGCTTTGTTTCAGAACCCGGAGGCCCAAACATCCTCGGTGACACCCTAGCGGACGGCGGAAAAACCAACACGATCCACGAAACCACACGAAGCGACACGAAATGGCGTCCCTAATTCGAGTTGTTTCGTGTGATTTAGTGGATCGTCTGGCTCTTATCGGTGTCCAACGCTCTTAGCAGCCGGCTGGTGTCCTTAGAGGGTCTATTGGGAGACCGAGGAACACCTGGCTTCCCGCAAAAATTTAAGGAACTCCCAGGTCTGGCCGGCGTGTATTGCCTGCGGGTGGTCGCGTTATAATGCCTTCGCCGAATAGCCACCCGCGCGAAGATCCAGCGGGAGTCGTTCGAAACTTCGGAACGCTCATTCGCCCCGGCGCCTGAGCAAGAGAGCCTGCCTCCCTGATGAGTACCGTAACGTCTCTTAATGAGCTCGACTTTGCCGGCGTATTGCCGGCGCCCGTAATTGAGCGGGTGTCGGATCATGCTTTGCTCGCGGCCTCGGAAACCGGGGATGAGGACGCATTCGCCGAGCTGGTCGGCCGATATCGCAACCAGATTACGAGCTACATCTATCGCATGACGAATGACTACGAAGGGGCGGTCGATCTGGCGCAGGAAACATTCGTTCGCGTTTACCGGGCCGCGTCCCGGTATCAAACGACCCACGCGTTCTCGACGTACATCTACCGCATCGCGACGAATCTGGCCATCAGCGAGTTGCGCAAGAGAAAGCGGCGGCGGCTGGTTTCAATGACCGGTTTCTTCGAGTCGCACGAGGGCAAAGAGCCCACCGAATTCAACCCGCCGGATAATCGGCCGCTGCAGGACGTGGCGCTGGTCGATACTGAGCGGCGCACTGCGGTCAAGCGAGCCATTAGCACGCTGCCTGAAAAATATCGCGCGCCACTGGTGCTGCGCGACGTCGAGGGAAAGAGCTACGAAGAGATTGCCGGGATACTACGGACCAGCGAAGGCACAGTGAAATCACGCATCAGCCGCGCCCGCGGTTTCCTGCGCGACAAGATGAGAAATTATTTGTAGGTGAATTAACCATGAAAACCAGGGATTGCCGAAACACACTACGCGAGATTGACTCGAATGAGCTGGACCAACAGCTCAGCGATAAGTCATCTGCGCACATTGCCGGTTGCCGGAGCTGCCGCGAAGCGTTGCATCAGGGATCTTCGTTGCGCCGGCTGGTAGCCGGCTTTGAAACTGTCAGCGCGCCACCCGATTTCGATATGCGACTGCGCGCGCGACTCGCCGCCGAGAAGAAACCAGCTACCGCGTGGATAAATCTCTGGCGTCAGGCTCCCGGCGTTCCTGCGTTTGCATTGGCTCTTTCGCTGCTGGTCGTGGGCGCATTGGCCTTCTACCTGCGACCGCCCGGGACGCAGCAAATTGCCGGCAGAGGGAAGCCTGCGGTGCAGAGCCCAGCACAGACAGGTGTGCCGGCGAAAGCTTTTCCTTCAAATGAATTGGCCAGCGGAACGCAAGCAGTTGGAGTTCAGACAGGCAGGGAAACAGACGACGCGAGCATTCCTGAGCGAGAGCGAAGGGAGCCGGTGTCAGGGGCTCGACGAACGGGTAGATCAACCGTCGAACCGGATGCGGTCGCGAAAGGATCCGACATATCGTCAAGAGAGTACAATCAGCTTCCGGCTAACCTAATCAAACGCGCCACTGACGCTGGAATGGAAACGTCTCCCGTCGTGTCGTTAAGCGCGCCGGCCCAACCGGTGGTCGTATCGATGCGCGACGATCACGGCGCAACCCGCACGATCTCGCTGCCGCCCGTCAGTTTTGGATCGCAAAGGCTGGTGCAGCCGGGCTATCAGTCGACAGCGATGATTTCATCTGCGAAAGGTGTTTGGTAAGGCAATATGAAAAGAAGTACTTCTGATGTTTGTTTGCTGATCATCACGCTGCTGTTGGCGGCGGTGGTCAGTGTGCCTAATGTGCAGGGGCAAACTAAGGCCTCGACGCCATCGCAGAATCCATCGCAGAACCCTGGACCGGTTGTCACTGAATCACGCACGGAAGCGCCGCAAGTAGTAACCATCGTTCATCGATTGAATGGAATCAAACTGCTCCGTTTGTTGGGCCGCCTGTCGGGCGACATGAATACGGTGGCCACGCTCAACAATTCATTTGCAATCCGAGACGAAGTTCACACCAACATTATTGCCGGGCTGGCCCTCGAGGACGGGCACACAATCGCCGTGTGGCTGCCGCAGGCGGAAGCTGAACTCGAGACACCGTTTGCGTTTGCCGCGAGTGGCATGACGCCCATCCCTCCGGGGACGCCGGCCGCGATCCCATCGTTTCCAGGTGTAGCTCCGTTGCCACCGGGCGCGTCGCATCTAACGGTTTTCACGCGTGATGGCAATGAACAACGAGCCCGTTATATTGGCCTGGATGGACAGACTGGAATTTCGGTGTTGCGGATTAATGGTTTGGGCAGTGCAATTCCCCGCAGCGAATCGGCGGCGAATGTGGTTGCGGGCCAGAGAGTCCGCTTGTTCGCTCCCGAAAGCGTCGCACAGACGGTGTCCATGGCCCCCGGAAGAGTCTACGTTCGGGTCGGGGCGAGCGAAGCCAGAGTCGTTCAAGTTCTGCGCTCAGAGTCGGGGAAAATCGAGCGCCTTACCGCGCGAGGATTGAATCTCTCGCCGTCAGTGATCGGCGGCGTCGCCATTGATGACGCGGGTGTGACCGTCGGTATTGTCCAGGGCGTGGCCGGAAATGACGCTTCGATAATTCCTCTGGAAACTATTCGGATGGCCGCCCGGCGTGTCATCGAGCGACAGTCAAGTGTGCCCCGGCCGTTGCTCGGAATCCGCGGCGAGGCCGTTGGCTCAATACCGATGGCGCAGATGTTACTTAAAGGATGGCCTTCCAACGAGGCGTCGGCGCTTTGGGAAAAACGAGTCGGTATTATGCTGACTGCGGTAGTGCCCGGCACGCCGGCCGCGTTCGCCAGCCTGCGTCCCGGCGATGTGATTCTGCGCGTCAACGAAAACGATGTCAGAAGTGCGCTGGATTTTTCGGCACTCCTGGGGCAATGTGAAGCCGCGACACCAGTGAAGTTTACTGTTGCAAAGCCCAACCATGCGTCGCCCCAGGCGGTCACCGTGAAACTAACGGACGCTTTTAATTTTGCGTTCAAGATGGAGTTGGAAAGAGTAGCACCGAGATCAGCAGGAGCAGCCACGGCCGATTCACTTGCCCCACTGGGGATCGAAACGCTTGCATTTGGACCGCGAGCCGCTGCCCGGTTGCGGGCCCAGAGTGGGTTACTGGTTGTCTGGGTAAAGCCCGAAAGCATCGCCTACCGCGGCGGCGTTCGTGAAGGCGATGTGATTGAGACAATCGATAGCCGAGTGATTACCCGGCGCCGACCTGAAGCTGAGGCTGTCATTCATACAAGCAAGACAGTTGTCTTAGGGATCGTTCGCGACGGCCAGAGGATTAACATAACGGTACAAAAGACTGAAGAGAAAAAGACTGAAGAGAAGAAGACTGACGAGAAGAAGAATTAAGGCGGTGGCAGCTTTAGGAGCGTAAAGGGATGGCCGCGGCCATCCCTTTCTTTTTCTGATGTAACGCAACTGTTAGTTTGCGCCGCGCATTCTTCAGCCGCGTTCACGCGGCTTTCCCGCAGGGTTACTAGACCGGGCGTTTTACGCCCGGTAGAGGGCGCACCAGAAATCCCAAAGCCCGTTTCAACGGGCTTACCTCCGCGGGCTTAAGCCGCAAGGCTAAAGCTGCTAATTCGAAGCACGCTGAAGCGCGCTAAGAGTCAGCCTGCTCGGCAGACCCCAGCGCTAAAAAGCGCCGGTCTATTAACCCTTCGGGAAAGCCGTCTGAAGACGGCTGGCTCCCGGGAAGCGTCAATCATTTTCGCACTCCACTGTTTGCCCTCACTTGCCTCACGTTCGGCGGAGTTGTGCTACCCTACCCCGCTCCGGCAATCAAGTTACAAATCTGTTGGCCCAAGGGCGACTCAGTGATGCTACGCGAAGCTGTCTCGAAATATCACGATCTTCTGACTGAAGGCGACCTGGCGGAAACTTCCCGCGCGGTGCTCGACGATGGCCTCGAACGGTCGAAGCTAATCTTCGGTGGCCGCCGCCTCTCGCCATACCTTCGTCCACATTTTGTTACTGAAGAAGATTTCGCGCGGATCACTCGCATCTGTGAAACGGTCTGGAACGCAATTGAGAAGGTCAAAGACGCTGCCATTGCCAATCCATCTCTGCTCGACGAACTGGGGCTGACGGAAATCGAACGCGACCTCGTCAGCATCGATCCGGGCTACCGGGCGGTATCGCCAACGGCGCGGCTTGATTCGTTTCTTACCGAAGACGCCTATAGTTTTGTGGAGTTGAATGGAGAGAGCCCTGCCGGTATCGCCTACGCCGACGCCGCATACGAGATCTTTTCTTCGCTGCCGGTAATGAAACGGTTTGCGGAAAGTTACAACCTGCGCACCTTTCAGGGACGGCGCTTGATGCTTGATATTCTGCTTAAGGCTCATCAAGAGTTCCTCGGGCGTCGTCCGGATCGGACGCCGCAAATCGCCATCGTCGATCTAAAGGGCAGGCCGACGCAGAAAGAATTTGAACTGTTTAAGGAATTCTTTGAGGCCCGGGGCCACTCCACAATGATTTGCTCGCCGGACGAGTTGGAGTTTGATAACGGCGAATTGCGCGTGGGAGAGTTTCGTATCGACATTGTTTATAAGCGTCTACTGGTGAACGAGTACCTGCCGATTGTGAACGACGCTCCGGCGCTGCTTGACGCTTACCGGGCGCGGGCAGTTTGCATGGTCAACAGTTTTCGTTCCAAGCTGATTCACAAGAAGGCTTTGTTCGCTGTGCTGACGGACCAAAGGCACGCCGCGCTCTTCTCGCCTGACGAACGAGCCGCAATCGCCACCCACATTCCGTGGACGCGTCAGGTTCGCGCGGGAAAGAGCGACTATCGCGGGGACAAGATTGATCTGCTGGAGTTCATCGCCAGCAGGCGCGATCGCCTGGTACTGAAGCCCAACGACGACTATGGTGGTCACGGCATCTACATCGGGTGGAATAGTGATGAGATTGCGTGGGATGAAGCAATGCGTGTTGCGCTGGCCAACGGTGACTATCTGGTACAGGAACGCGTTCCCACCGCGCGCGAAGTTTTTCCGGAGTTGCACCCTGATGGCACAATTGATTTTGCCGAGCAGCTTGTCGATCTGGATCCGCTACTCTTCCTGGGCAAGGTCGGGTCGGCATTTACTCGCTTATCGTCAACTGAGCTGGCAAACGTGTCTTCCGGGGGAGGCATGGTGCCTACGTTCATAATCAGCGAAAAGAAATAGGAAAAGGCGTACAATGGCCGGGCATTTAGCGCAGGGATTTCGCTTCGGCGTTTTAAGTCCAGGAGAGACACCGGAGGAGTACAAAGTGCTTGAAGATTCCCAGGCTGAGGTGTGGCCGAAAGACGAACGCCGTCAATTCGATCGCTCGCGACTGATTGTTGACGTGCACTTCGATGGGGCGGATTCAACCGGGGTCGCCAGCACGAAGGACATCAGCGTGGGCGGACTTTACATGAGCACGCAGAAATACATTCCTGAGGGCTCGACATTGACGCTGCGAATTCCGTTGGAGTCAGGGCCTGCGATCGTCAAAGCTGATGTTGTGTACAGCAATCCCGGTCATGGCGTGGGAGTGCGTTTTCATCGTTTGTCGGACGAGACCCGCGCGCTGATGGAGCGCGAGCTGCCCGAGCCATGACCTCCGAGGCGAAATCGCGGACCGCTGCGATGGTCTGGGAGCAGCTTGATGAAGACACAAGAGCGACGCTGGATAACAAGTTGGATGGTCTTTATGGTTATGAGCGCACCGCCGCTGCTTTTGAATCCATACCCGTCGATAAGCAACAGGCCCTGCTGCTAATCATGCGGCGCCTGGTAGCGCTCGATCTGTGGGGCCCGGTGCGAAGGATTGACAACATATACGGCGAAGGCGGAGTGGGAATGTATTTCACGGCCTGGCCTTTTCTGGCGGCAAGTCTTCGTCGCCGTAGGGATTTCACTCGATGGTTTGCTCGTCACCCTGACAACCACGGAGGATTCCTGGAAAGAACGCGCCCCACGGCTGCATTGCATTTTTTGTACATCGACAATGGCTCGGATAATGGCCGGCGACACTGGAATGTCCATTTCGATCTGCACAGTGGCGTTGCTTCGCCGTTGAGCACTGTGCGGCATTTAGTTCACGAGCGTTTGCTTGGCCACCGGCCTGATTGGGCGCAAATCAAAGCGTGTTTCGGCGCTTAGTCAGCTCAATAAATCATGGTCACCGCGATACATCATGTTTGACCAGTTCACACTTGGCATCGAGGAGGAGTTTCAAATCGTCGATCCGCACTCGCGCGAGTTGCGTTCGCACGTGTCGGAATTCCTTGAAGAAGGCAAGATGATTTTGGGCGAGCAAATTAAGCCGGAGATGATCCAGTCTATGGTCGAGGTGGGAACGGGCATTTGCAAGAACATCGAGGAGGCGCGCGCCGACATCACCCGCCTGCGGGGCATCATCTCCGGCCTGGCGCACAAAACGGACCTGGTAATTATCGCGGCCTCAACGCACCCGATTTCGCGCTGGCAGGATCAAAAGATCTTCGAAGATGAACGCTATGAGCTGCTGGTGCAGGAGCTGCAAACCGTGGCGCGCTCGCTGCTGATTTTCGGTTTACACGTTCACGTGGGTGTGGCCGATCCGGAACGCCGCATCCATATAATGAATGCCGCGCGCTATTTCCTGCCGCACGTGCTGGCCCTCTCCACCTCCTCGCCCTTTTGGGTCGGTCACAACACGGGTTTGAAATCCTATCGCTCCGAAGTCTTCAAACAATTTCCCCGCACGGACATTCCCGATCATTTCGATTCATATGCTTCGTTTCAGCGCTACGTCGACCTGCTTATCAATACCGGCTGCATAGACAACGGCAAGAAGATTTGGTGGGACGTGCGCCCGCACCCGTTCTTTCCCACCCTGGAGTTCCGCGTCTGCGATATACCAACCCGGGTTGACGACACGATTGCCATTGCTGCGCTGTTTCAGGCCATCGTGGCCCGGCTCAGTAACTTGATAGACAAGAACCTCGGCTTTCGTCTTTACCGGCGGGCGCTGGTGCAGGAAAACAAGTGGCGGGCCGTGCGTTACGGGTTGGACGGCAAGATGGTCGATTTTGGCAAACAGAAGGAAGTTCCGGTGCGCGATCTGATCCGCGAATTACTGGAATTCATTGACCCTGTGGTTGACGACCTGGGCTCGCGCAAAGAGATCGAGCACATTCACACTATCCTTGATCGCGGCACGTCGGCCGATGAGCAACTACGCGTGTATCACGAAACGAATGACCTCAACGCCGTCGTGGACCACCTGATTGAACAGACGATGGAAAACGTTCCGGTTAATGTGCAGGCCAACATCGGCACGCTCACCGCCGCCCCTTCAACCATTTCCAAGTAGCCCGGGAAAGCGTCATTACAAACTTCAAGTTGGCTGCGGCTCGCGGTTTTCAACCCCTCCCTATGGGAGGGGCAGGGGAGGGCCTGCGGCGAATCAATCAAACATTTCATAAACGCGCGGCCTCGATGGCCGCGTGCCGTTTTTGAAGCTTGAACTCGGCACAACCCAATCCTGTGACCTAAAATGATGTCGGCGCGATAATTCTACTCCCAAGGTGAGAGTGACCTCATCGAAACGACGCGCGGCCATCGAGGCCGCGCGTATTTCTTCTTACGGAGCCGACACGCCAAGCCCTCCCCAACCCTCCCAGGGGGAGGGAGTAGGCGAGAAGAGCAAACGCAGATTATGGTAATATTCGGCCAGAACTTTCCTTGACACCGGCAAATCTGTTTGCTAAAAGGCACGCTAATCTGAAGAACCTGACCATCATCATCAGATCGCGGCCGAAGGTTTCAAACGTCCAGTCCTACCTTCCTCTCCTTTTTGCTGGTGCCATGGTTAACCACACAAACAGGAGGTATGTAGAATGAAGAAGCAAAAAAACTTTACGTTGGCGTTGTTCACCGCGTTCCTCTTCGCCTGTCTGCTGACTGCCGCACAGGGCCAGACGGCAAGCCAGGAAGCCGCAGAACCCAAATTAGCTAACATAAGTGCGCAGGGGGGAAGCGTCAAGTGGGACGTGACCGCTCCGTATTCTGGGCTGACCATTACTATTTCAGCGCCCGACGGCAGGGTGTTTCGCAAAGAGTTAAAGGCGGGTGCTACGACCGAATTCGCGCTTACCGATAAACAAGGCGAGAGGTTTCCCGACGGGCCGTACACTTACGAGCTGCGCCTGACGCCGGTCTTGTCGGCTGGAGTCAAAGAGACGCTAAAGGCGGCGCGGGGCAAGGACGATGACCCCGAGGATGTGCGGGCGACGCGCAAACATGTGGCGCTGCCAGCCCTTGTGCAGTCGGGAGCGTTCTCAATTCTGAACGGGGCGGTTATCGTGGCTGGGGCCCAGGAAGAAGCAGGGTCGCCACCGGTCAGTAAGATTTCGTCCAGTAAAAACATGGAGCGGCCGCGGCTTCCGGGCTTTACGCCCGTCAACGCATTGGCTAAATACCGGCTACATCATCCACTGAGCCCTTTCCCGGATCAGGTAATCCCCGACGATCTGATCGTGCAGGGCAGCGCCTGTGTCGGGCTTGACTGCGTCAATGGCGAGGTCTTCAACTTTGACGCGATCAGGTTGAAAGAGAACAACACCCGCATTGGGTTCATGGACACCAGCTCGGCCGCGGGTTTCCCAACTAATGACTGGACAATCCGGGCGAACAGCTCATCCAGTGGCGGCGCCAGTTTTCTCGCTTTCGTAGATCAGGGAGCCACTTCCACAGGCGCAGAAACGGGCACCATCGTCTTTGAAGTCGATGCGGGTGCACCGGCCAACTCACTAAAGGTGAGCAGCAGCGGTAGAGTCGGGTTGAGGACAGCCACGCCGGTGTTAGATGTGCATATAAACACCAGTGACACTCCGGCTATGCGGTATGAACAGAACAACTCGGGCGGCTTCACGGCACAGACCTGGGACGTGGCCGGCAACGAGGCCAACTTCTTCGTCCGCGATGTCACGAGCGGTTCCCGGCTGCCATTCCGCATTCGGCCCGGGGCGCCAACCAGCTCAATCGACATCTCAACGGACGGCAACGTTGGCATTGGGACATCAAGCCCTGAAATGCGTCTGGACGCAAAAGTGGCAAACGCGACAACGGATTTTACAAATAACACCACTTACGCAGCCGCCTTTGGTAACGTGAGCGGCAAGAGGATCACCATCGGATATGACGAGACTGGTGAGGATGTTGGTGTTATCCAATCGGTTCATACCGGTGTGGGTTTCAAAAACCTCGCTCTCAATCCCAACAGCGGCAACGTCGGCATCGGGACGGTTTCGCCTACTCAACTCCTGTCAGTCAACGGAACCGCCGGCAAGCCTGGGGGCGGAACTTGGGACGTCTTTTCGGATGAGCGCTTGAAGAACGTCAAAGGCCGATACAACACCGGACTCAAGGCCCTAATGCAGTTGCAGCCGATCCGCTACGAGTACAAGCCGAACAACCCTCTCGGAATTAAGTCCGAGGGAGAAAACATCGGCTTCGGGGCCCAGTCACTGCAGAAGATTATTCCTGAAGCTGTCACCCGGGACAGCAGCGGCTATCTGATGGTAAAAAGCGATCCGATCCTCTGGACCATGCTCAACGCGATCAAAGAGCAGCAGAAGGAGATCGCGCAACTGAAACAGCAGGTCCGGCGGTTGCAGACAGCTTCGCGCAGGCGGAGGTAATGGCCAGGGTGCAGTGCCCCAAACGGGGCTTGTACTGCGACGTCAGACATGACGCAACAACAGGGCAGAGAGTTCTCTCTGCCCTGTTTTTCGTTTCCTGTTTTTGTCTGATTTCGTGGTTGATTGTGGAAGAGAAAAAGCCCGACTGAAGTCAGTTCTCTAAACGCCCACTTAAAGTTCAGATCTGTCTGTCACTACAAACCGAAATTTGCGCATTGCTGCCGCGCAGCTTGGCTCTGAAGATTTGGCGAGCTTATCCGATTCTCGACTATGGTAAAAAACGAGACCTCGATTGAGCGGGCGTTTAGAAGAGGTTTGGTTGCGGAACTGAAGCCGCGGTGTGAATGAGAGCTGAAGTAAGTTGGATGCAGCATGCTTAAACCGCACCAGTATGCCGGGGACTCTCTACTTGTCACTCCTCAGCGTGTTTGATATCTTCAATCAAACTCCAAAAGGACACGAATGATGGACAATGGTAAGCCAGCTAAAGCGGCGGTTTCAGAAGGACTGAGGGGCGTCGTTGCCGCCAGTTCGTCGATCGGTGACGTGAACGGCGAAAAAGGCGAGCTGATTTACCAGGGCATCGACATTCACGAACTCGCCGACAACTCCACCTTTGAAGAAGTTGTTTTTCTGCTCTGGAACGGGCGTCTGCCAAAGCGGGCTGAGTTTGAACAGCTGAAGAAGAACCTCGCGTCATGCTACGAAGCGCCTGGACAACTGATCTCGATGATAAAAGAGTTCCCGGCGGACGCGGAACCGATGGATGCGTTGCGCACCGCCGTATCGGCGCTTGGCTTTTACGACAAGGAGTCCAGCGATCTTTCCCGCGAGAACAGCATCAAGGTTGCTACGCGTTTGACGGCCTGGTTTCCTACTATCGTTGCCGCTATCGATCGTTTGCGAAATGGGCGGAAACCCATAAAGCCAAAAGCCGATCTGAACATCGCCACCAATTTCCTCTACATGCTCAAGGGCGAGATGCCGGACCAGTTTGATGCGCACGTGCTGGACGTTGCTCTGATTCTGCAGGCTGACCACGAGCTGAACGCCTCGACGTTCACGGCGCGCGTGGTCGCCGGCACGTTAGCGGACATGTACAGCGCGGTGACGGCGGCGCTCGGCGCGCTCTCCGGCCCTTTGCACGGCGGCGCGAACACAAACGTGATGAAGATGCTTTTGGAAATCGGCAGCGTCGATCGCGTAGAAAGCTATATCAAAGACGCCCTGGCAAAGAAGAAAAAGATCATGGGCTTCGGCCACGCCGTCTATAAGACCGAAGATCCCCGCGCAACCCATCTGCGCAAGTTCGCAAAAGAGATGGGCGAACGCAAAGGCGACACTAAGTGGTATGAAATCACCGCCAAAGTCGAAGAGGTGATGATGCGCGAGAAGGGCCTCCGCCCGAACGTTGACTGTTATTCAGCTTCGACTTACTACATGATGGGAATTCCGCTCGATCTCTTCACACTGATTTTCGCCATCAGCCGTATATCAGGCTGGACCGGCCACATCCTCGAACAATACGCCGACAACAAACTGATACGTCCCCGCGCC
Organism: Pyrinomonadaceae bacterium; assembly: GCA_036506395.1. Taxonomy (GTDB): domain Bacteria; phylum Acidobacteriota; class Blastocatellia; order Pyrinomonadales; family Pyrinomonadaceae; genus DASXRU01. Next base: position 20,134 of record DASXRU010000098.1, read on the forward strand.
GAATACGTTGGCCCACGCAACGTTCCTTACGTACCAATTGACGAGCGGTAGTCTGCCGTTTCACTGCGTCTTCGCGGCTGTCGCTTCTTTGTCCATCGTGGTTGACATGTAGTAGCCCTTCCGCGCGCTGACATTCAATTTGCGCGTTTTGCCTTTTTCGTCCTGCGCCTTCACCCGAACATCCAGGTTATGCAGACGCCCGTCGTCGTTCTCCTGTTCGGCGAGGGTGAAGCCCAGGCTGTAGCGGGCAGTCAGGTTCCCAATAATTGTGCTAAGGCCGCTGCCATAATCCTTGACGCGGTTTACGCGCATTGCCTCGCCGCCCGATTGCTGCGCCAGCCGTTTGGCAGCTCCGTACACGCTAATGCCCATCCAGCCCATAACCGGTTTGCCAAACGGCAGCAGAAACTTGTAGAGAGTTCTAAGATCAGCGGTCAGGGAATTGAAAATCACGTTGGAACGAATCAAGTACTGTTCCGTCGCATCGCGATCCTCAAAGAAGATTGGTGCGATACCGTCGGAGACCCAGACGAGAGCCGGTTGCGAGTTTGGCCTTTGCTGCTCAGATTTATGGGTGGCATCTTTAACCGCCGCCACCATGTCGTAGACGTCTTCCAGTTCAACCGTTACGTGGCCGCTGCTGCTCACCCGCTTCAACGAAACAGTGCCATCTTTTTTCACGGTCCTGGTTACTACGGCGCCATCCTTACCTTTGATTACCTGGACTTCAAGAACGTCATCCGGCAGGGGCTTCTGCTCGGCGCCAGCATCCGATTTCTTCGCTTTAGAATCCGACCCAATACTCAGACTGCCTTTGCCCTGACTTGATTGCTGCTTCTGATCCTCTTTCGCGGCATTGTCGGTAGCCCTGGGTTCGCCGATGTAATCGGGAACACGAGCAAGCGCTGCCTGCAACTGTCCTGCGTCATGCGTGAAGTCTGAAAGCCAAACGCGTTTTTCGTCCTCGCCAATATTGACCGCCAGTATCGCAGCCTCGTCTTCCGGTGGCAGCTTGGCGAGTTCGTCCGCCATCATTTTCAAGACTTCGGGCTGCTTAAGAAACCTGCCAGCGCCGTCTTCCCGCAGATCGAGAATCAAGACCAGCGCGAGTGGCTTGCGGGCCTGCCCCTCGCGAGTGAAGTAGGAAATCGGCCGCGACTGTCCCTCATCTAAGACTTCAAAGTTCTCAGGTTTCAGACCGGAGATAGGAATGCCGGTGTGTTTGTCTTTGACCAGAGCCTCGAGGAAAACGACGCGGGTCCGAACCCGAATCGTGTCGGCGACGTCCTGGGCCCGCGTGCCAATCGCTGAAACCGCCAGTATGCCGAAGAGAAGCAAGGCCGCTACGCTAACCGGCCCACGAATTCGGCCTCCGGAAGAGAGTGCGTGAAATTGTCTTTGCGATTGTGTATTCATTGGTCCTCACTCCTAATCATTATCGTTGGTGGTAGCGTCGTTGGTAATCTCCCGGCCCATCTCATCCGGGTTTTGCATCAGCAAAGCCAGAGTCCTGGGGTTGACCGTTGCCTGAACCACTACGGCCTCCCGGCGTTCAATAGTTACTACCAGCACCTGGAACTTTTCGTTCGCCTCACGCACGTAGATGTAGGTTTGCTCTTCATCTTTGGACGAAAGGGTTTGCACCAATGGCGACCACGATGTCATCAGCGCGCCATTCATCGATGACTTGAAAATCCCAATCCGGCCGCGCGAGCTAAAGTCCTGATCTTCGAAGAATGCGATTTTCACACTGCCGGCTTCCGCTATGCGTTTTCTTTGTCCGCCGCTGATGCGCGCGGCCGTTGTCGCCGCTTTCATCCCCGCCCGGGCCATCCACGGCAGGCTTTTGTGCCTGACGTGATAGAACTGCTCGATGATCCTGACGGCCGTGTTGAAGTCATCGCCCTTTGCCCGCACAGGAGACACAACTCCCGACAGCATTGCCAGCAGCAGAACCAATCCGGTGGATGCGAATCTTTTCGTGGGCATCGCTCAATCCTTCTTCGGCTTCGGCTTTGACTGTTCGATACCAAGATCGGGAACACCGAATTGACCTTCAAGCTGTGTCAGCTTTTCCAGGTCCACGGGACCGATGATGTTTACGATTGTCAATTCCTTTGGATCAGTGGCCAGTACAGCCAGCCCGTCCACTCGAGCGCCGGTTGTCATCAGGTAAACCTCGACGCTTCCGTCTTTCTTGCTGTTGACGTTTACGATTCGGCTCCACGCCGGATTGCGCAATTGCGAGCGAATCGATTCGATGTCCGCCGGCGAGTAATCGCCTTCATGTTCGAACTCGAAGCTCTTGACGTAGATACCTTTCAGCCCGTTAACGATTTCCCGAACTTTCGCTTCGTCCGGATCCCTGGTGGAAAGAAATCTTGCCGTCAGTTGCATCAGACGTTCATCGATGTTGACGTCGACTGTTTGGCTTGCTTTGGCGGCGAGAAAGTCGAGTTGCCCCATCTCGATTCTGCCCGTCTGGGCTTTCGTGCTTGCGGTGACGCCCAGCATCACGAGAACCGCGAGCAAGCCGAGTCGTAATGATTTTTGGGAAAGTGATTTCATAAATTGCTCCTTCATCCTACTTTGTGTTGGTTGCGCATCAGGTTTCCCGGATAGCCACCCTGGGCTCTCTTCTGCGCGAGACTTAACTTTGAGCTGACCAAACGGAGGGCGACCATCAACTGCTCCTTCGCAGCCTCCGCTTCAGCTCGAGCGTCTGCGATCGCTTCCGGCTGCTGCTGTGGCATGGTTGTGTTGCCGCTGCGCCGCTCGCTTCTGGTACGAAGGGTGCGGCGGCCCGTGGCTCGATGATCTGTCACGGCTAGTTGTGGTTTCGGTTTCTGGTCGGGCACTGCAACTGTTTCAGGCGACGAGGTGGACTGCAAACCGTTCTTGTTGCCATTCTCAACCGGGACGGGAGCTAAATTCGCCTGGCTGGGAGCAACTGCGCGGCTGCGATATGAGTTGAACCAAAGTCCCAGCGCCAGCGCCATCAAAGCGATCGTTGCGGCGATTGCCAGCGCGGGAAAGAGCCTTCCGCGGTGGGCAGGCTGAACGCTCGCGGGAATTTCCAGCGGCTTTGGCTGATAGCCCAGCGGCGCGAGAATCTCCTCCAGCTTTTGAATGTCTTCGTCCGGTTCACCGGAACGATCCCACAAGTAATCGTTCATGAGCCCTCCTTAAAGCCGAGCTTCGTCCGTAACAGTTTCATGCCGCGGTGCAGGTTAACGCGCACCGATGCGGGGGTCATTCCAGTACGCGCTGCGATTTCCGGCCCGGTCATACCTTCGACAAGTCGCAGCACTAAAGTTTCGCGATACGCATCAGGTAAGCCGCGAATCATTTCCAGGATCTGACCCGCCAGAGTCCTGTTAGCTTCAAGTCCGGAGGAACCGGGGGCATCGTATTCGAGCTGCGTGGTTGCACGTGAGTTGCGATGAAAATCCATGGCACGATTGCGAGCAATCATTGCTATCCAGGAGCCGAAGGCGGCAGCATTGCGCAACGTGTGCAGTTTCTTGAGTGCATGGAGAAAGATGTCCTGCACCAGGTCATCCACCTCGTCGCGCGGCACTCGGGCCAACAGAATGCCATGCACCATGCGAGCGTAAAGATCATAGAGCCTCGCGAATTGTTCGCGATCTCCTTCGAGCACCGCTTTGACGAGCACCGCTTCGGTGGAGGGCTCTGCTGCCAGTAGTGTGGCGTTGTCCTCCCGCTGGCCAATCATCAGAAAAGTGCTTGCGGTTGCCGGGGCTTCGTACATTGCGATGCCTGCTGGGGGTCGGGTCAACATCTGACGCTCAAATGGATTCAGTCTCGAATGCCGAAGCGCAAAGACAGCGGAACTAAGGGCGTCCCATACTGGACAGCGAGCGCTTCACCTGACACCGGTAAAGACGGGAGAGAAGAGAGAAGTGTTAACGAAGCAGGGAGAGAAAAGTTTCGCCATGAACCGTCGGTGAATTCGACGACCGTCCGCCTGACTATTTACGCCAGTCCGCTTAAACTATTTACGACCGTAGTCCTGAACTATCCTGGCCCGATCCTTCGCTTTCCTGCTGAAGCACAGGATTAGACCGCGGATTCTCTTTGTCGGTGAAACCTTTCATTTCTTCGGTGGCCGAGAGCCAGCGCGTGCGCCAGAGGAAAGCGATTGAAGCCAGCAGCGCCACAGTGCATGCCGCGCCACCCTCCGGACCATAGGCTCCGCCGGTCAGCCATGCAGGGCCGGCATCAGTGGCCCGAAGCAGTGGCGCCGGAGCCAGCTTGTTTATGCCGCTGACCGGCAATCCCAGAAGTGAGCCCATGGTCCAATTCCATGACCAGTGCAACCCAAGTGGAAGCCACAAGCTCCTCGTGCGCAGATAAGCAATGGCCAACCATACACCCGCGAGTGCTGTATTCACGAACGTGACACCGCGCACGACGTGTGGATTGTAAAGATGAGCCGCGGCGAAGGGAACTGAAGTAAGGAAAATCCCCAGCCACGCCAGATGCGCGCGGGTTAGTGTCTGTAATGGATAACCGCGAAACAGAACTTCTTCGGCTGATGCGGCAATGACAAACAATAGCGCCGAAAGCACCAGCGTTTTTGCGATCGCGGAGGCCGTAGTTGAAGCGTCAAAACTGAAATGAAAGCCCCGAGCAATGGTTCCCAGGAGGGCGGCAAGTGTCAGGGAGAGGGAACCAATGACAGAGCCAAGGAAGAAATCTCGGAGCCAACCTTTATGCCTTGCCCAGCCAAGTGCGCGCATTGGCAGTTCTTCGAGCAGCGCGCCGCAAGCCCAGCCAACCACCGCGGCCGCAGTGAATAGAATTAACCCCTGTACGAAAAAACCCGCGTAGCCGTTGAGCACTTCCTCTCCGGATGATTTAAAGGCAAGCGCGATTGAGGCAACCAAGATCGTTTCAATCAGCTTTGCTACCACGGCAAAGGCCACGATGAAAATGCCAACACGCCAACCGCTGCGCAGGCGGCCATGCTTGTTCAGGAAGAAGTTGTACGTTTCCATTTCAGGGAAGCTTTTTATTCAGCGGGCTGAAACGTCATGGTGCATTAAGTCAGAGCGACGAGCAAGCATTAGAAACATGCGTAGGGGCGAATTTGAAAATGCATTGATCGTTTCGGTTCCAGCCGTCTTCAGACGGCTTTCCCAAAGGGTTACTAGACCAGCGCTTTAGCGCTGGGATTACTGAGCAAGGTGACTATTAGCGCGCTTCCAGCGTGCTTGGAATCAACAGCTTCAGCATCCCGGCTAAAGCCGGTAGAGGTAAGTCCGTTAAAACGGGCTTCTAAATTCTGGCGCCACCTGACCCGGGCGTAAAACGCCCCGTCTAGTAACCCTGCGGGAAAGCCGCGTGAACGCGGCTAAAGAATGTCCGACCCTGCCGCCGATCTCAGATCCGCTCCCATGCTGAAAATGCACCAGTACCGTCTTACGAATAGTGGTTCACGCTGACCATAGCCAGCCCCTATCGCCGGGAACGCAAGAGGGGTTAGCGGTCGTTCGTATGGTAAACTTCATTAATTTCAAAGCAGCCGGAGTTGAAATCTGCTAAGACTGTGGCGCCAATGAGCAGGACACCAATTCATACCAGGGAAGGGAAGGAAAGCGGTCCGCGACGCCCGTTTGCGCCGTGGCTCTTAGGTGGTCTGGTGCTTTTTCTGCTGACCATCATAGTGGCCCAGCAGGCTTTTAATTTGTGGGCGGTAGTTCCTCCCGACACTGGGTCAGACACACTGCTCCTTTACGCGCTGTCATCCCTGAACTTCGCCGCCTTCGTTGTCTTCAGCTTTATCTTGTTGCGCAGCGTGCTGAAACTGCGCCACGAAAGGCGCGAGCGGCAACTAGGTTCCAAGATCAAGACTCGTTTGCTCGTGTATTTCATCGCCCTGACCCTGCTGCCCATCACTGCCATGGCGGCGTTCTCGTATCTGTTTCTGAATCGCTCGCTGGAGAAGTGGTTCAATAATTTTCCCGCCGAAGTCGTGAAGGAGGCCAGGGAGTTTCAATCCGAGGCCGTGCGAAATGAAATCGAGAACTCTCGCTCAACCGCGTCATTGCTGGCAGTGCTCATCGGCGAGCAAGCTGAGGATGAACGCCAGCAAACTCTGGACCGCCTCGTCGCGACGGGACAGGTCGCGGCAATTGAGATTGTAAACGCGGACGGGGTTACGACGGCGAAGGCCCAGGCCCAATTGCCGACGCCTCAGCAAGGGGAATTGGAGTTTCTCCTGGACAGAGCCCAACGCGCAAACACTGCTCCTGGCGAAGAGCTTGCTGATGGCAAAGGATTTGATCTGGTTTCAGTTCCACTCGACGATAGGCAGACCCTGTTGATGGTGCCGGCGCGCCGGGGCGAGATGGGACTGAACGAGACTATTACGGGATCACAGAGCCAATACCAACACCTGGTCAGCCGGCAGCGAAAGGTGCGTCTACTGGGACTCTCCACGCTCGGGCTGATGACCCTGATGCTGCTGTTCGCTTCAACCTGGGTCGCCATTCACGTGGCGCGGGGAATAGCTACCCCGATCAAGTCGCTGGCAGAAGCCGCCAACGAAGTGGCGCGGGGCAACCTTTCTTATCGCGTGTCGACAATCGCCGACGACGAATTGGCCTTGCTGGCTGAATCCTTCAATCAAATGACGTCGCAGCTGGATGATAACCGCCGTCACATCGAAGCGGGTGCTACGCAGTTGCGGGAAAAGAATCTCGCCCTCGAAGAGCGAAGGAATTATATCGAGACGGTGCTCGATTCATTATCAACCGGGGTTATCTCTCTGGACGAAAACGATCGTGTTACCACCATTAATGCCGCGGCTGCATCGATGCTTCGCGTGACGAAGTTGCCTGACCAGGGCATGACGCTACCCGAAGTAATTAGCGCCGAAGATCAGGGTTTGCTCGGACGACTGCTCAGGCGAGCACGCCGGGTGGGCCGGGCCGCCGAGCAGACAGAGTTAACTCGGGGATCGTCGCCGGACGCGGGCGCGATTCCCGTAGCATTAACGGTCACGGCTCTGCGTGCTTCATCGAGCAAAGGCCGCGGGGTCGTATTGGTCATTGAAGACTTATCTGAGTTATTGGCCGCGCAACGGGCGGCGGCATGGAGCGAGGTTGCCCGCCGGATGGCTCACGAGATCAAGAATCCGCTGACGCCAATACAACTTTCGGCGGAACGCATCGCGAAGAATATGAATCCCGGCGTTGGCGCGGGTGGGGAAAGGCCCGGCAATGACCATGCGAATGACAGGGAAGAGCAGGCGCGCGTCGCCGCTGTAATCGAGGAATGCACCTCGACCATCTCGCGCGAAGTCGCCGGTCTGAAGGCGATGGTTGACGAGTTTTCACGCTTTGCCCGGTTGCCGCATCCGCGCCTGGAGCCCGGGGACCTGAATGAAGTCATACGACAGTCAGCTTCTCTCTTCGAAGATCGAACCGATGGCGCGAAGCTTGAACTCAATCTCGCGACAGCACTACCCCCAACTGTGCTTGACGCGGAACAGATGCGCCGGGTTTTTGTGAACCTGATTGATAATTCGTTGGAAGCTCTTGCCGAGGCCGGCAACGGGCGTCAGGTGACAATAACGACATCACACGACGGAGCGCGCGAGATACTGGTGGCTGAGGTTTGCGATACCGGCGAGGGAATCCGTCCCGCCGATTTGAAGCGATTGTTTCAGCCCTACTTTTCCACTCGCGAGCGCGGAACGGGTCTGGGACTGGCCATCGTGCACCGCATCATCACCGAGCACGGAGGGCGGATCCGCGCCGAGGTCAATCAGCCGCAAGGCGCGAAGTTTGTAATCGAATTGCCCGCTGCTGTTAGTGGTTAGTTGTCAGAAGTCAGAAGTCAGAAGTCATTGGTCAATGAGGTTCAGTTGTTTGTTGTCGGTTGTGAAGTCGGGCCAGAGTGATAACCTCTGACTTCTGACCTCTGACTTCTGACCTCTGACCTCTGTATCTATGGGCGAATCAATCCTAATCGTTGACGACGAGCGCGGAATTCGTGACACCTTGCGCGCCGTGTTGGAAGACGAAGGCTTCACGACGGAAGCTGTCGCCAATGGCGAAGACTGTATAAAGGCCGTCCAGCGCCGGGCTTATGGTTGTATTCTCCTCGACGTTTGGCTACCTGGAGTAGACGGGCTGGAAACACTAAGACTGTTGCGCGAGACAGGTTCGGACACGGCGGTGATCATTATTTCAGGGCACGGCAACATCGAGACGGCTGTACGCGCGACCAAATTGGGTGCGTTCGACTTCATCGAAAAGCCGCTTTCAATCGAGAAAACCGTGCTGACTGTTCGCAATGCTTTGCGGCAGCGTCAGCTTGAAAACATCAACGCTGCCCTCTCGGCCCAGCTGAATCAGGAATACTCGATGGTGGGCAACTCAGTGGTGATGCGGGCCCTGCGGAAACAGATTGCGGTAGTGGCGCCGACGGACGGACGCGTGCTCATCTATGGGGAGTCAGGAACCGGAAAGGAATTGGTTGCGCGCGCAATTCATGCGGAATCGCGCCGGGCCAATGCGCCGTTCATCGAAGTGAACTCCGCGGCCATCCCGGAAGAACTGGTCGAATCGGAATTGTTTGGACACGTAAAGGGATCCTTCACCGGCGCCACCGCGGCCAAGAAAGGCAAGTTTGAATTGGCTGACGGCGCGACTTTGTTTCTCGATGAAATCGCGGATATGAGCGCGCGGGTTCAGTCAAAAGTCCTGCGCGTACTTGAGGAGCAACGCTTCGAGCCGGTGGGAAGTAACACTCCGGTGACCGTCGACGTAAGGATTATCGCCGCCACCAACCGGCGGCTCGACATGGAAATGGAACTGGGGAGTTTTCGCAGCGATCTCTTCTTTCGCTTGAACGTAATTCCTTTCGAGATTCCGCCACTGCGCGAGCGCCTGGAAGACGTGCCGCTGCTGGTGGAACATTTCAACCAGCGATTCTCCGCCGCTTACGGAAAGAAGGCGAAGCGTATCGAGCAAAAGGCGATGGAAGCGCTGCAAAATCACACCTGGCCGGGCAATGTGCGGGAGCTGCGCAACACGGTCGAGCGCGTCGTAATCATGAACGCCAGGGAAAAAGTGGCGATAGGCGATTTGCCGCCATTCGGCGCCGAGGAACCGCCGGCAGCGTCTTTTCGTTTTCCCTCATTCAAGAATGCTACCGAGGCTTATCATCGCGAGTTTATTCAAAGAAAACTGGCAGAGGCTGAAGGGAACGTTTCGCGCGCCGCGGAGATGATGGGCGTCGATCGCAGTCACCTCTACCGTCGCATGCGGGCCCTGGGTATCAGCGCGCCCGGGCGCCGGGCGGATGCATGATATCTATAGATTGGGCTAACGTGCTGGGTCGTTCTTTTCCCTTCTCCCGTTGGGAGAAGGGGTAGGGAGGTACAAACCGGTAACATAGTTTACAGAATGAACCGGGCACATGGTTTACATTGCGTCGGCAAGGAGGAGGATGCCGATGCCGTGGAAGGAAACCAGTGCCATGGACCAGAGAATTCAATTGATAGCTGATTGGTTGAGCGGAGATTACCGCAAGAGCGAGCTTTGCCGAATCTATGGGATTAGCCGACCTACGGGCGATAAGTGGATCAGACGTTATGATCAGCATGGACTGCAAGGACTTGCGGAACTGGGACGCGGGCCGCACCGTCATCCCAATCAAACCGCGGAAGAGCTGCGAGCGCTGATTGTGCAGACCAAGCTTCGGCGCCAGAAGTGGGGCCCGAAAAAAGTGCTGGACTGGTTGCGGCGTGAACGGCCGGAACTTAAGTGGCCGGCGGATTCTACGGCGGGCGAAATCCTGAAGGGTGCGGGTTTGGTTAAACCCCGGAAGCGGCGGCGCCGGGTGACTCCGTATAGCGAACCCTTTGGAGAGTGTGGCGCCCCCAATCAAAGTTGGAGTGCAGACTTTAAGGGCGACTTTCTGCTGGGCAACGGCCGCCGCTGTTATCCGCTGACCATCACTGACAACTTCTCTCGGTATCTGCTTTTGTGCCGCGCGCTTGAGCGACCCAGGCAGGAGGAAGTGCAACCTTGGTTTGAGTGGATCTTTCGGCAAGCCGGACTGCCCGAGGTGATCCGCACCGATAATGGAGCGCCTTTCGCCTCGCTGGCATTGGGCGGCCTCAGCCAGCTCTCGAAATGGTGGATCAAGCTGGGAATCAAGCCGGAGCGAATTCAGCCGGGAAAACCGGCCCAAAACGGGCGTCACGAGCGGATGCATCGAACCTTGAAGGAAGCAGTGGCGCCGCAAAGCGATCTCCATGAGCAGCAACGCCACTACGATCCTTTTCTGGAGGAATATAACTGGGAGCGCAGCCATGAGTCGCTGGGAAGAAACACGCCGGGAAGCGTCTATTGCACCTCTCCACGCCCCTATCCGGCCAAACTCCCCGAGGTGCAATATGAGTCGGGAGTCACAGTCAGACAGGTGCGACACAACGGCGAGATCAAGTGGCGAGGAGAGCTGCTTTACCTTTCGGAAACCCTCGCTAAAGAGCCCGTCGGACTCAAACCGATCGACGAGGGGAGGTGGGAATTGCGCTACAGTTTTCATCTACTCGGTGTACTCGATGAAAGAAACAAAAGCATTACCCCAGCTAAAGGCTGGTATGGTGAGCGCTCAAAAGTGTAAACGATGTCCCCGGTCTAAAACGTAAACCATGTCCGGCTTGCACA
>DASXRU010000099.1:0-19644 GCA_036506395.1 Pyrinomonadaceae bacterium
GCCCACGCCCGTAGCCGTACGCAAAACGCAAGCTGTGGGCAGCGTTTTTGGATACGAGATCGTTGGCGAGTACCCACACGATACTGAGGCTTACACGCAGGGCCTGATCTATATTGACGGATTCCTTTATGAAAGCACCGGGATCACCGGACGATCGTCACTGCGAAAGGTTCGGCTGGAGACCGGTGAGATCATTCAACAGCGCGCAGTGAATCCCGCCGACTTCGCCGAAGGCTTGACCGAGTGGCGCGGCAGGCTGCTCCAGTTGACTCCTAGAAGGCGGGGGAATGCGCCGATATGGCACCTGCGTAAATTCTTCGAGGACGTCAAACGACACTTCGGAAACAACATCGGCGTGATGTACGACATTGCGTCCCTCGAACCCCGGTCGATTTTCGAGTATCCAGGTGACGGATGGGGCCTCACTCATGACGAAAACCGGCTCATCATGAGCGACGGCTCCGCTAAACTGCGATTTCTGGATCCTGAGACTTTCGCGGAGCTGGGCCGCCTCGAAGTTTTCGACGGAAACGAGCCTGTCGCATATCTGAATGAGCTGGAGTTCGTCGACGGCAAGATCTACGCCAACGTTCAGCGGCAAGATCGAATCGCAATTATTCAACCGGATTCTGGCCAAGTCACCGGTTGGATCGATCTGGCAGGACTGAAACCGCTCATCCCGCAGCTATCCTCAGAGCCTCTGCATCCGGCCTTGAATGGGATTGCCTACGACGCTGCGGACCGAAGGCTGTTTGTTACCGGCAAACTCTGGCCAAAGGTCTTTCAAATTCGTCTGAAGCCGCGGCCACCTGGAACTCAGTGATTCTATTGGTGCCCCCGCAGGGATTCGAACCCCGAACCAACAGATTATGAGTCTGCTGCTCTAACCGTTGAGCTACAGGGGCACACAAACTTTCAGGAATGCCCGGAGATTCTAACGGAAAATCCTGGCAGGTGCCAAAAACGCGTTCCTCAGGATAAACTACGAGCCGTCTCGCGGAATTCAATATTGATCTCCAGCGCCGCGTAGTGACGCGAACTGCTCCGTTTCTTCAAGTGGATCACACGAAACTGTCATGGCGATTCCGGCTGTTGGGCATCCTGCCGTTGATTTTCTTTTTCGCGCAGGGCCTTCACTACTGGCGCATAGGCCAGCTCGGTCACATGTTCTGGATGTGCAACATTGGAAATCTGCTCCTGGCGGTTGGTCTTCTCCTGGGACAGCCAATTCCCATTCGGGTGGCAGCCCTTTGGATGATTCCCGGTTTGGTGGTGTGGTTCCTGTATGTCGTCATGCCCTATGGAGTGTTCCTGACTTCAATGCTGGCGCACATCGGCGCCCTCATTGTGGCGATGGTCGCGCTGCAAAGAGTGCGCGTGGACGCCAAAGCGTGGATGTATGCGTTGGGCTGGTACTTCATCGTGCAACTACTGTCACGCTGGTTAACGCCGGTTGAGTTCAACGTGAACCTCGCGCAAACGGTACAGGCGGGTTGGGAACGGACGTTCACCAGCTACTGGAAGTTTTGGGTGGTGTCGACGGTGTTGGTGGCGGCAGGATTATGGGTGCTGGGGAAAGTGTTTTCGCTGCTGTGGCCGGCGCCTTTGTCTGATAATCTGCGAGCACCGATCGGTTAATGAATTAGCATCAAGGGTAGCGATACCGGATTTTGATACCGCGAAGCGGTTATGCCCTCCAGCCCAACGTTGCCGCTCGGCGGCTACGTTGGGTACAGGCGTACGAAAGATGACACAACCCCATCGGGGTTGAGCCGGATTGGAATTCGACACCCAGGGTAGCCGCGGCGGCAACCCTGGGCTGAAGGTCATAACCGCTTCGCGGTACTTGATGAGAGGTTCCTTCAGGTTGTCGATCGTCTCTCTGCACAAATCGACGACAAACTTCCTCCTGCGAAGGAACGTGAACGAAGAAAATAGAAGACAGGCAGGAATGCCTGTCCTACTTGCCCAGCAGTGCAGCCTGGGGACTTAAAACCACCAGGTGCCAGCGCGGAAAGTTGTTCACCGGCTCGTTGGGAAACATCCGCACATAGGCAGTCTGCACATAGAGCTTGTCCGCGCTGGGCCATTCCACGCGCACAATCGGATTGAATGAAACGGGTACCCGGCCGGCCGGCGGGGCGCTTGGCGCCTCCGGCTTACTGTTTCCGTTCTCAGGTTTTTTCTTTCCCGCCGCATTCCTCGCTTCGTAATCAAGGGAAGCCTTTATCAGGAGATCTCGTAGCGGGATGCGTGCCTGTGTCGGAGACTTCCCCGCAGCATCGTAGATACCTACGTCGGTGTCGAATGCGGTGGCGACTTTAGATGAGTCCGGCGACCACGCCGGCGGCGCCTCTGCCAGTGCGTCATCAAGCAACCGCTCGCCTCCATCCAAAGAGATTAACCGCGGGCGCCCGGCGGGCAGCTTGAACTCGCGCTCGCGCGCATCCCATTCCCCTTCGCGACACGCCAGGGCCACCAGTGCATGATTGTCAGGCGCCCAGGCGACATAAAAATAAATCAGGCCCTCGCGCGTCGTCAGTGGCCGCAGGTCAAAGCCGTCGCGATTGCAGACGTAAATCTGTTCCGTGTTGAAGAGTGCCACTGGCGCGAAAGCCGGCGCGATCGTTGCGCTGGGCACAGGCGAAACGCCAGGCACTACCGGCGCCTCTTCCGGAGGTATCGGACTCGGTTGCGGCCTCAGGCTCTTGCGGCCTATGAAAGCGATAACGTTTCCGTCGGAGGACCAAACTACCGCTTCCGGAAACGAGGCCGCAAGATCCGGCGGCGTCAGGTTCCGCAGGAATTTTCCGTCAGCGGTGTAAAGGTCTATGCGAAATGTTTCGCTGGGTTCGTCGGCGGTGCCGTACAAGGCCAGGGCGCGTTGACCGTCGGGTGAAGGCACCGTTCGCAGCAACGCATCGTCTTTGCGCCGCGTGTTGAAATCATCCTGAATCGGCGCCAGCTTACTGACGGTATCTTCGTTGCTGCCCTTCGGCGGTTCCACGTCGGCTTCAAAGCGATAGGCAAGCCGCCGCGCCGGCACGTCGCGCAACTGGCGCGGGCGGACTCGTTTCGCCTCGCTGTCGCTGCGGCAGCCGGCAACGATCATGAGCAGTAACAGACCCGCCAGTAAAGGGAGATACAAGAGCCGCAAAAACCAAAACGCGGCGACCGTCTGGCCATCGCCGCGCTTCAGCTTTCTTTCGCTACGTTGCAGAACGCGTCCCAGCTTTAGTCTATCGATCATCTGCGCGCCCGATCATAGGAAGGGTAATGCTTGATGTCAACGATAGTAGGTCTGCCCCAAAGTCGACAAACTTCGCCTCCAGCAATTTCCCCTCTCCCACTTGGGAGATAAGAGAATGACAAACTGAAGTTTGCCGGACACTTCAAATTAGAATCTGCTGGATAGTAAATTGTTGGCGAGAGAAAGATCGAGAGTAAACAGAGCGCGAATAGTGTTACGCGGAGAGAGATGCTCCTCATCTCCCTCATCCTCTGAAACGCAATTGTGCTCGAGGGCCCGGGCCAGGCGGCGGGATACCGGTTCCCAACTCGGCGTCCGCTGAATGAAAGAGCGCGTAGCCAGCGCGCCTACCAAGTCGCAGGACAACTCTTCGGCCCGCTGACCTTCGATGTGCAGGTCGGTGCGGCCGGCAGCCCTTTTACCGATAGCGCGAAACAGCGCGTGCAGCGTGTCCGATTGGCCATCAGCAATATGCGTCAGCTCGTGCGCCAGGACGCTCAGTATGCTTTCGTCCGAGCGCAGTCCGGCAAGGAAAATAGTTCCGAAGTGGATCGTGTGCGGATCTCTAAGAAAAACACTCGCATTGTCGCGCGCTTCCATGTCCGGCTTCACGCGCGTAACCTGCTGAACCCGAGCGGTAGCAGTTCTGATTCTCGATGAATTTTCGTAGATCCTGTATTCGTGCGCCAACTGAATCAGCGACGTCACCACCAGCTTCTTGGCCTCCGGCAAAAGGCGTTCAGCGCGGCGAGCCCCGGCGACGGCGTCGGGGTGGCCCACTGGCAGGGAAGGGCGCGCCTGCATTTCATCAATTGGGGCGCTGCCGAAAGGGTCGCGCTGGCGCTCCAGGCAGGCGGCAGCGATAGCGCGCTCCACCAGAGCGTGGTTGGCTGGAGTGAAAGGCCCAAGAAGTTTTGAATGCGCTTCCTGCCGGCGGCCCTGTCTCGATTGGGCTAGAGCGGAGGAAGTTTCTGCCAAAGGGAGGAAAAGAGAAAACGTCAGTGCGAAAAGCACGGGCAAAGAAATAATAAGGCGACGGGGCGACGGGGAGGCGGGGTGCGGAGAGTCTTTGCTCCGTCTCTCCCCGTCGCCATTTTTCCTACTCGTGATTCTTTTCACCGGTGTCGCCATTCGGCTTTACGCTTTTCCATGAAGGCCTTGACGCCTTCGCGGGCGTCTTCGGATCTCATCAACTCGTGCAGATACAGATTCTCAACCCGGGCCAGCGTGGAGTCAAACGATGCGCCGCTGCTAAGGTCCATCGCTCTTCGGGCCATCTCCAGGGCCACAGCCGAAAGTTCACGCAGCTTATCGAGAATCTCCTGCGTCTTCCCCTCAAGTTCGGCGCCGGGCATAACGTAATTTACCAGACCGAGTTGCAGGGCAGTGGCCGCATCTATTAAGTCGCCGGTGAAAATCAACTCCCGCGCGCGTTTCTCGCCGATGATGCGCGGCAGAAGAATTGCAGCCACCGGGGGAAATACGCCGAGCTTTATTTCGGGTTGGCCAAAGCGCGCTCGATCCGTGGCAATAACTATGTCACATGCGGCCACCAACTCGCAGCCGCCCCCCAGTGCCAGGTCATCAACGACGGCGATTGCGGGCTTGGCCAGCTGCTCCAGCGTGCGAAAGATATCGTGGAAAGAATCAAGCATCTGATAGACGGTTTCGTCCACATGTTCCTCAACCGCCACACCCGCACTGAAGGCGTTCGTCCCGGGCGCGGCAGCGAACACTACCGCCGCCAGATCGCGATGGGAGACGCAATCGTCGAGGGCCTGACCAATCTCGCGCATCATCGCAATGTTGAAGATGTTCAGCGGAGGACGATCAAAGGTGATACGGGCCACGCGATCATCGATGCTGAACTTGATGTGCTGGTAGGCGTTTGTCATTGGCGGCTTAGAAAAAGCGGCACAGACTCAGGTCTGCGCTACTCGGAGGATCGCCACGTCAACGCGATCATCGCTTAAGATTTCAGAAGACTGCTGCACAGTCAAGCGACTCTTGCCAGGAAGTGAGAATGGTTCGGTCAGAGTTGTTCTGAGAATCGAAGTAGGACAGGCATTCCTGCCTGTCGTTTCATTCATGCCGAAGCAGGCTGCTGAAAAACGAAGAGCATCGCTCAAGAACATGTGGCACGATCCACGAAGTGACACCAAGGAACACGAAATCACACGAAGCGAGTTCTTTTTTCGTGTTGCTTCGTGCTGCTTCGTGTGATTTCGTGGATCGTACCCCCTTTTCAGCAGCCTGCTAGACCGCTCGAGCGCAAGTCAGCGCGACAGATCAGAGAACTCTTATCACCAACGCGGCGCCTGCGAGCCATGCGCTACTCAAAAGACGTCGTCACCTGATAAGTAGTCCGGCGCACCTCAATCACCGAAAATTCGTTATCAGCACAACGTCGCTAATTTTGTCTCCGCGCGCGATGGCCAGTTCTTTACCATCCGGTGACCAATCGAAAGACCAGATGAGATCGGATTTGAAGTCGGTTAACTTTACTGGCGGGCTTCCATCAAGTGGCTGAACCCAAATGCCGCTGAGGCTGTCACTGTAGGCTATTGCCCGACCGTCCGGCGTCCAATTAAGGCCGTGATCTGGCGCGGCGGTGGGCGAAAAATCGAATAGCTTTACTAGCGGTCCGCCTTCAAACGGAATAATTGCCAACTGCTTTTTGGAGTTCGCCACTTCGTCGGCGTAAACGCACGCGATCAGCTTTCCGTCGGGAGAGACTGCTGGCCCCTCCGAAAACTTGTCGGTCAATCGTATGGGGTCGCCTCCCTCAATTGGTACCTTCCACAGTGTATTCGTGCCTGAAGCGCTAGACTGATAAACGACCCATTTGCTGTCTGGAGAACAGGCTAGGCCGAAATCATCCAGCAGAGATATATCGGCCAATTGTCTGGGATTGCTCCCGTCGGAATGCATCCGCCATATGCCACACGCCTTATTCGCGCCGTAGGAAACAAAAACGATATACCGGCCATCCGGTGAAGCCGATGGATACACGTCCGAAGAGGCGTCAAATGTCAATTGTTTGTTATTTCCACCATCCGAATCCATGATCCAGATGTCCGTGTTGCCGCTGGCACGTGAGGTGTACACTATTCTGCCATTGTTCGTCCAAGACACCCAACCAAAGTGACCGGCAGACTGATCCGATGAGACAAGTGCGGCACGTCTTTCATCTCCATCAGGCGCAACATAGATACTTGAAAGCTCGTTAAGCTGTACTGCCGTGAAAGCGGAGGAGCCCGCCGTCAGGCTGAGGGAGCTGTAAAAGTTGAGGTCATTAGTAATTCTTTGCGATTCGCCGCTCGGATAGGACATCTGCCATATCTGTGGGGGCGAATTCAGCACTGAAGCTGGATGCCTCCCGAGTATCAATAGGCCGCTGCCGTCCGGGAGCCAAGCGAGCTGTCTCACATACCGCCACCTCTCAGAACCGATCCGTTCTTCGCCCCTATCCCCTGTCCGCACACCAAACACATACATGTATTGACCTGTAGAATCAAAACCCAAGGCGCCGCAGGCTATAATTTTTCCATCAGGCGACCATGATGGCCCTTTTTCGGAGAAGAACTCAGGAAGCTTGCGCTTGGCAAGCGCCTCTTCACCGGTCCCGTCCGCGTTCACAACCGTCAACACGTCCTCCCCTCGATCCGAGTACTCGCGCACGAAAGCAAACCTCTTGCCGTCGGGAGAAAAGGTAACCGGGGTGATAACAGATTCCAACACCTTCTGAGCGGTGCCTCCGAGAACGGGTACCTGATAGAGCGCGGGAGAAACGTTGTTTTCAAACCTAATGAAGTAAATAAAGTTGCCATCCGGCGTGAAGGTCAGTCCGCGGTAATCAACCTCGGCGGGCGGGATAATCAGCACGCTGTTGGTTGCCGCTACTTGCCTGACCAAGAGGCTTTGCTGTTGAGTGCCCTCTACGTAAGCAACGTATTTCCCGTCAGGCGAAATGGCCGCCTGTGTAACTTTGCCGCTCGTGATGAGCTTTCTCATCTTCATTGATTGAAAGGAGGATACACGCCTGGCTTTGATGTATTCGTACAATCCGAAGCTGAGAGCCAGCACTGCCACGACTAGCCCTGACGTAACAGCCAGCCAACTTCTTTTTCCTTGACTAGCTCTGCTTGGAAGAGTTGTTGCTGCTGGTAAGGCACGTGCGGACGCGCTCACCGATAGTGGCTTCCCATTCGCATCCGGCACTTTAACGTCTATGACCTTTTGGGTTTCTTCTTCCTCGTCCGTTTCCTCCTCTTCGATGAGAATCCGTGATCTGACGTGCTCTCTCAAAATCAGATCCGCAGAGCCTCCCGCCTCTTTTACGTTAGCCACGAAGCGATAGCCGCGCTTGGGCACTGTCTCGATGTATTGCGGACCGCTATCGCTCTGCCCGAGCGCCTTCCGAAGCTGGGAGATGTTCACCGCCAGGTTCGCTTCTTCGACAAAGCTGTCGGGCCAGAGCCACTTCATCAGCTCATCTTTGTCGAGCATGTGCCCACGGTTTTCGACCAGGAGAATCAATGTGTCCAGAACCTTCGGCTTTAGCGGAACCGGCTGGCCATCCTGGAGCAGACGACGTTCGCGCACGTCCAGAGTGAATGGACCGAACTCGTATAACTGACTGAATTGTCGAGCCATAACTGCGCTTAGATTTCGTTTAGGAAAAGTTTAGAACGCGTTAAAGACTTTCCTGTCGCGCGGGAATAATTTCACTCGCGAATTAGAACGAATGGCCAGGCGGTTCGATTTGCGCGAAGCCAAATATGTCGCCAATTGTATCGCCGGTGCAGACGCAAGGGCAACAACGAACAGGTGAGTAGGCAGCAAAGAAGCCTTCGGCAGCACACTGAGGTTGGCATGAGAAGAAAGCGAACCGAGATCACCATCGAGACCGATCGCACGCTTGTAATCACGGGTCGGGGTCGCGGCCTTTCGGATTGGTGTCCGGCATGCGCCGCCGGAGTGAGGATGCTCACTGTGGACGAAGCAGCGGCCCTGGCGGGCGTTAGCCCGCTAACGATGTTCCGCATGATCGAAGTTCAACAGCTTCACTGCGTGGGGATCCCCGGCGGTCCCGTTCTAGTTTGCTTCAACTCGCTATTTTGCAAAGGAAACATGGAAGGAGAAAGACCATGAGAAGTTCACACGCCCAGACCACACGAATCACGATAGCCATGCTCGCACTGGCAAGTTTCTTTATCTCTCTTGCTCCGCGCGTTCCCGCCACTCCTGGTACGCCGGTCACGCGACCTTCGAGCAAAACCAGTGCGGTGCCGCCTGCATCTGAGGCAGCGACAAAAATGAAGGTCAAAGAGAATTACGGCAAGCTTCCGCTCAGCTTCGAACCGAATCGCGGGCAGGCTGACCCTCAAGTCAAGTTCCTCTCGCGCGGGTCAGGTTATAAGCTCTTCCTCACCGCAACCGAAGCCGTGCTCTCATTGCGGAATGAAAAGGCTGTGGACTCTTCGCCTGCCTCGGACAATCCGCAATCCGCAATCCAAAATCTAAAATCGGCAGTGTTGCGGATGAAGCTGGTAGAAGCTAACCCTCAATCACGGATTGAAGGAGAGAGTCAACAGCAAGGCAAGAGCAATTACCTGATCGGTAATGATCAAAGGAAGTGGCACGCCGGAATTCCGAACTTTGCCCAGGTGCGATACACAAGTGTCTACCCCGGAATTGACCTGATCTACTACGGAACAAATCAAAGACAGCTTGAGTATGACTTCATCGTCTCGCCGGGCGGTGATCCGAAGGTGATTAAAGTTGCTTTTGAGGGAGCAGACCAATTCTCTCTCGACAGGGAAGGCAACCTCGTGCTGGAAACAGGATATGGCAACATCATTCAACGTGCCCCTGTGGTCTATCAGGAAGTGGGTGGCGTCAGGCAAAGGGTTGTTGGACGTTACATCCTGATAAGCGAGCGAGAATTAAGCTTTGAAATCGGCGCTTATGATCACAGCCAGCCGCTAGTGATTGATCCGCAGATCATATACTCAACATTTTTCGGCGGCACCGGTAATGACATCGGTCGTGGTATCGCAGTGGATCACAACGGCAATGTCTATTTTACAGGAGCAACCAGCTCCGTTGACCTCGAGATAAAATCAGCGTTTCAGACCCTATTGAACAACGGTAATAGCGATAATAACGCCGATCCCTTGCAAACTGATGCTTTCGTGACGAAGCTGAATCCCAGTGGCACGACCATCATCTACTCGACTTACGTTGGCAGTTCCGGCACCGATGGGCACGGCACCTCCGTTGCGCAGGATGTTAGTAACGCTATTGCGCTGATGAGCGATGGTAAAGCTTGTATTACGGGACGGGTTTCCAATGACGGCACGAGCAATTTCCCGACCACATCAAACCGGTTTCAAGGCAACGGTTCAGCATTTGGCCAACTTGAAGGGGCTGACGCCTTTGTCACTGTGTTGACTGCCGATGGCAGCAACCTGTTCTACTCGACCTTCCTTGGCGGAAGCCAGCAGGGATTTATCTACGCAAACGGTGGGACTGATGAAGGGTTGGGCATTGCCGTTGACTCTTCTAATAAGCTTTACGTCACAGGCTCCACCAGCTCGAACAACTTTCCGACAAAAAATGCTTTCCAGAATTCAAGGGCTTCAACCGATCTGACTGGAGATGACGCCTTCATCGCCAAGTTTGATCCGGCGGCCGGCGGCGGTCTGTTCGATTCAACGCTCCTTTACTCAAGCTTTTTGGGAGGCGCCGGCACAGACATCGGACGCGGCATCGCCGTCACCAGCAATGGCATCGTGTTCATAGTCGGAGAAACCGGGTCATTTAACTTCCCCGTCAAGAGCTCCTCCTCGCTGCCACCCTTTCAGAGAAGTCAGGGGGGTGTTGCTGACGCCTTCGTAGCGAAGTTCAATCTTAATTTATCAGGAAGCGCGTCTCTGACTTATTCCACCTTCTTTGGTGGTAATGATGCTGATCGGGCTTTGGCTGTCGCGGTTGATCCCTCCGAAAGAGCTTATGTGACGGGTTTCACCCAATCCAGTGCGGCGACTTTCCCACTGAAGAATGCCTTCGACTCGACACAAAGCAGCGGTGAAGCCTTTGTGGCGAAGTTCAATGCTGATGGCACGACGCTCTTCTATTCGAGCTTCTTAGGCGACAGTGCGCTTGACGAAGCTCGAGGCATTGCGATTGATTCGGCTGGCAGCGCTTACGTGACCGGAAAGACGAACTCCAGCAACTTTCCCACGGTTAATGGCTTTGCAGAGAGCATACCCAGCGGTAACACCTTCGTCACTAAGATTGAAGCTTCAGATGCCACAGGTACGACTACTCCGAATATTCTCTACTCTGACACCTTTGGAGGATTTGGCACGGAGGGCAGATCGATTGCCATTGATTCCAAAGGAAATGTCTATGTGACGGGACAGACAACGGGTAATCTCCTCGCCACGCCCGGAGCACTTCAAGAGTCATTTCATCCTGGAACGTGTACTAGCGGAACGTGCACTAACGATGCCTTCGTGGTCAAGATCGACCCAACGTTCAATGACACCATCGGTGTATTTCGTCCCTCTACAGGCCAATTCCTCCTGCGCAACTCCAATACGGCAGGCTCACCGGACATTACCATCACCTTCGGCCAGTCGGGCGATCAACCCCTGGCTGGTGACTGGGATGGCGACGGCAAAGATGATGTAGGCGTCTTCCGCAACGGTCAGTTTCTCCTGCGCAAACCGAGCGTGAGAATTGTCAATGGAATTCCTACTGTCGTCTTCATCACTGTGACGATCACCTTCGGCCAGGCAGGTGATTTGGCAGTGGTCGGCGACTGGAATGGCGACGGCATAGACACTCCTGGTGTTTTTCGCCCCGCCGCGGCCGGCACCTTCTTTCTGACTAACACCATTGCCAATAACTCTACTGCTCCAGCAGACATCGTCTTCAACTTCGGAACCATTGGTGATCTTCCCGTGGCCGGAGATTGGAACGGAGACGGTATTGAGACTCCGGGAATCTTCCGCCCGAGTGCGGCTGGCGCATTCTTCCTGGAAAACAATTTCGTCAACTTCGCCGCCGATATCTTCTTTAACTTCGGAACTAACGGTGACCTGCCTCTCGCCGGCGACTGGACAGGCGCGGGGATTGATCGAGTAGGTGTGTTTCGTCCTTCTACCAACACCATGTTCCTGGCCAACAATTTCGCCAACAGTGGGGATATTGTGTTTGCTTTTGGGCAAGCAGGCGACCTGCCCATCGCAGGAGATTGGGACGGCAAACCTCCTGCTGACAATCCGCCCAACAGCGGCGTCAATGATCCAGGCAGCGGATCGAGCCGAGTCGAGCAGGGCCAAACATTTACCACCACCTGCTCTGATCCGGACGGCTGGCACGACATCTCAACCATCGACTTCAAAGTTGTGAAGAGCGACGGCAATGGGGACGGTGTGCCCATTGCGCTCTGGGTTCAGTTTGATGAGAACCGCAACCTGATTCGCTTCTACGACCCGGACTTGCAAACGTGGAGTGAAGGCGCGCCGGGTTCAAACATTACCCTCGAGAGCCGCTTCGCCAAATTGTATCTGGCGCAGACGAGCGCACACGGTTCCGGGCCGACCGGGCCCAGCGTGCAGATTACCTGGACTGTAGTCTTCAAAGACGCTGCGGTGATGAATAACTACAAGCAGTACTTGATGATCACCGATGACTCTGGACTGAGCACCGGCTTTGACAAGGTTGGCTCATGGAGCGTCAGACCGTAACTGGAGCGCTCTCGGTCAACTCCAACCTGAAACAGGTCTGAACCGGCGAGCGGCGTGGCGACACTTGTTGCCACGCCGCTGGTTTTTGAGTTCGATGAGACGCGCTGGCCACCTCATTGAATCCAGGACTTTAAGTGTGTGCTACCGGGCTTAAGTTGTAAGATCAGCGCTTCTGAACGACAGCACTGCGCGGTCCGTAAGGCGGGCGCGCCGGATGTCTCGGCGGGTTCTTGCGCAGCTCCTCGTTGAGCATTTCGATTGCTTTTTCGAGCTGCGGGTCGCGGCCCGCGACGACGAGATCGGGACGCGCGTCCAGATCCACATCGGGTTCCACGCCGCGGTTCTCTACCACCCACTCGCTCTTGCCGTTGTCGGCGGTCCAGATTGCAAACGTCGGCGCCGTGACTGACCCGTTGTCAATCATCGGCAATCCCCCCGCTATGCCGACCAGACCACCCCAGGTGCGCTTGCCTACGAGCGGGCCGATGCCATACCGGCGGAAATAATAAGGAAAGGCATCGCCGCCAGAACCGGAGTATTCATTGATGAGCATGACCTTCGGTCCATAGATGGCCGCGCCGGGAGTCTTCCAATCATTTCCTTCCCGCGGCGCATAGTAACTCAAGAGCTGACGCCGCAAACGCTCGACGAAGAAGTCGGGAATGAAGCCGCCGCTGTTCCAGCGCTCGTCCACAACCAGGCAATCCTTGTCAGTCTGCGCATAGAAAGCTTTGGCGAACGAATTGATACCCCCAATTGAGGTGTCGGGAACGTACATGTAGCCGCAGTGACCGCCGGTGGCAGCGCTGACTTTACGGCGATTGCCTTCGAACCAATCGAGGTAACGCAAGCCGCGATCGTTTCCGATGGGACGCACGGTGACGTTGCGGGCGCCGGCTTCGGCGGGCTTATCGTTCACCTTCAGAATCACTTGTTTGCCGACAGTGTTCTCGAATGGCGCAAACGGATTGTCGCCGGCGCGCAGTGGTTGACCATTGACCGCCAGCAGGTAGTCTCCTTCATGAACGATCACGCCCGGCTCTGTCAGCGGTGAACGCGTTTCGTTGGCTGAATTGTCGCCGGTATAGATCTTCTTGAAGCGGTAATAGCCATCGCGCGCTTCAAAGTCTACGCCGAGCAGTCCCACTCCCACGCGTGTGACGTCGGGAGATTCGCCGCCCGAAACATAAGCGTGCGACGTGTTAAGCTCGGCAATCATTTCGCCGATGATGTAATTGAGATCCGAGCGGTGCGCGACGTAAGGCAGCTCCTGTTCGTATCTCGTTTTGATCGACGCCCAATCCAATCCCCGCATCGTAGGGTCGTAGTAGAAGTCGCGCTCGATACGCCATGCTTCATTGAAGATCTGTCTCCACTCGGCGCGCGGATCAAGTTTCATCTCCAGACCACCGAGTTCAATCTTGCCATCGCCGACCTTCTGTCCCGGCTTATTGTCGATGATGCCGAAGACCGGACCAGCACGATAGATAACCTTGTCACCGGCTCGATTAATGTCATAGCTGCTGATTCCCGCCAGCAGCACTGAGTCTTCGCGCTTGGTCAGATCGTAGGTGTGCAGCATCCGGGCCGGCGCCGGCGGCACCGAGGGATCCCCCGAGGGAGGAAGCGGCGGAGGATTCTGAACATAGAAGATGCGTTCTTTGGACGCCTGCAGGCCGATATAGCTTCCGGGAGGAATAGGAATGTTTACGACGCGCCGGCTCAGGTTTTCAATATCGATCTTTACCGGTTTGATTTCCTCTTTCTTCGGCTGGTCCTTCGGCGGTTCTTCCTTGGGCGTTTCTCCGGTGGCTGGTTCCGCGGGCTTTGGCGCCGTTGGATCGCCCCCGCCGGTTCCCGGCTTGCCCCGTTCGCCGGCGCCCCCGGCGCCCGGGGGCGGCGGCGGTTTTGGTCCTTCTTTGGGCGCCGCGCCTTTCTCTTCATCTGATTCAGGGGCAAACGGCGAAGGGGTATCGGCGGCCAGCGTCAACACGTAGATTCCCCTGGTGTTGTTGTAATTGAAAGTCAACTCGAAGTTGCTGAAGGTCGGCGCAAAATTACGATCGGAGAAAAAGTAGAGATACTTGCCCGTGGCATCGAACACCGGACTGGAGTCCGGCGTCATGCCATCGCCGAGCGGATAAGACTGCTTCCGGTCGAGAGAATAGAGATGAATCTGAGACATCTGGTTGTCGTTGTTCCTGGCAAAGGCAACCCACTTACTGTCGGGAGACCAGTCGTAATCATCGATTCCGCCATTGCGGGATTGAGCGATCAAAATAGGCTTGCCGTCGTTCACGTTCACATAGAAGAGCTTCAGCGTCTTTTCTCCGAAGAGAAGTTTGGTGGAGTCAGGCGACCACGCGGGGCCGTAGCGATACGCGGCGCCGTCGTGCGTAATTCGTCTTTCCTCGCCCGTGCCATCCTGCGAACGAACATAGAGCTCGTATTCGCCGGTGCGATCCGAGAAGTAGGCGATCCATTTGCCGTCAGGCGACCATGTGGGCCAAAGCTCGCGCACGCCCGGTGTGTTTGTCAGGTTGCGCACATCGCCTTTCTTCGCCGGCACGGTGAAGACTTCGCCGCGGGCCCCGAACAAAGCGCGCGAGCCCGAGGGCGAAAGGCTGAAACTGTTGATAAACCGGTCGGCCTTAACGTACGCAGGCCGCGTAAGTGTCAGGTCGCTCTCGACCGTGATAGGCACCATGCTGGTCTTCTCGTTTTTGAGATCGAAGGTGTAGAGATAACCGCCGTTCTCATAAACGATGGCCGGATCACTGCCGCCACCCAGGCTGGGCCACTTCACGTCGTATTCTTTGTAGTGCGTCAGCTGCTTGATCTTTTTCGTGTCGAGATCGTAGCGATAGAGATTCATCACTCCATCGCGATCGGAGTCAAAGTAAATACCGTCGCCATACCACATGGGAAATGTGTCCGCGGCGTCGGTGTGCGGCACCTCGTCATACTGGTTGTTCTTCAAGTCGTAGATCGAAACGAACTGCTGCCAGCCGCCACGGTAACGCTTCCAGGTGCGAAACTCCGTGGAGACGCGGTTGTAGGCAATCTTCGTCCCGTCAGGCGAATATGAGGTCAGCCCCGCAGCGGGCAGCGCCAGCTCCTCAGGCATGCCGCCGTTGACACCAACGGTGAATAATTTGTCGAAGCGGTTGGAGAAACTTGTGCGCGGCGAACGAAAGAGTACTCGCTGGCTATCCGGGGTCCACGCCAGCACCTGATCGGGCTGGGGATGATAGGTCAAACGGCGGGGTTCGCCGCCTTCCGCGGGCATAACGAAAACGTCTGTGTTGCCATCGTAATCTCCGGTAAAGGCAATCCATTTACCGTCGGGTGAAAACTTGGCAAACACCTCGTTGCCGGGATGCGCCGTCAACCGGCGAGCCTGTCCGCCTGAGCGCGAAACGATCCAGAGGTCGCCGGCATAAGTGAAGACGACACTGTCAGCGTGAATGTCCGGGAATCGCAACAGGCGCGTATTGCCGTTAGTCTGGGCGGTTGCTGTCAGCGAAAAGAACGACAGAAGGGTGATTATGACCACGCCCGAAAACGAGCGAAGTAGAGTCTTATTAGGCAAGGGAATAGACCTCCAGATGTTACTTAAGGTTTCGGGACTGATGCGGAGGCAGAAGCCCGCGCGTCAGCTAGGGCTTGATGGAGTAGCGTCAAAGAGCCCTCCCTTACGGTCGGGCTTCTGCCTGCAAACTTAGGCGATCGTTATCTCTTCCGAAAGATAAACGTCCTGAATCGCATTCAAAAGCTGAACGCCTTCGCTCATCGGACGCTGGAAAGCCTTCCTTCCGGAGATCAGGCCGGTGCCGCCGCCGCGTTTGTTGATGACTGCGGTGCGCACTGCTTCAGCCAAATCACTTGCACCTTTTGATTCACCGCCCGAGTTGATCAGACCGCAACGGCCCATGTAGCAGTTGGCTACCTGGTAACGCACGAGATCTATCGGATTGTCGCTGGTCAGCTTTTCATAAATCAGCTTGCTGGTCTTGCCATAAGATCCACCGGCTTCCTTCTGCACCGCCATGTAACCACCGTTACGTTCCGGCAGTTTCTGCTTGATTATGTCGGCCTGAATGGTGACGCCCAGGTGATTCGCCTGGCCCGTAAGATCAGCCGCGGCGTGCATATCACCTTCGGGAGTTTTGAATTTTGGGTTGCGCAGGTAACACCACAGGATGCAGGCCATGCCCAGTTCATGAGCATAAGCAAAGGCGTTGGCAATCTCGGTGATCTGGCGCGTTGATTCCTCGGAGCCAAAATAGATAGTGGCGCCCACCCCGACTGCACCGAGGTTTTGGGCTTCCTTCACGGTGCCGAATAGCACTTGATCGAACTTGTTGGGAAGAGTCAGCAGTTCGTTGTGATTGATCTTAACGATGAACGGAATCCTGTGGGCATAGCGGCGCGACACGCTACCCAGCACGCCGAAGGTTGACGCCACGGCGTTGCAGCCGCCTTCAATCGCCAGCTTCACGATGTTCGCCGGATCGAAATACTCAGGATTGGGGGCGAAGGATGCTCCGGCAGAATGCTCTATGCCCTGATCGACCGGAAGGATTGACAGATAGCCGGTCCCGTCAAGCCTGCCATTACTGAAGAGCGTCTGCAGCGAGCGCAAGACCGACGGCGAACGATCCGATTGTGCCCAGACACGATCGATAAAGTCCGGCCCCGGCAAGTTAAGCTGATCCTTCAGGATTGTTTGCGATTTGTGATCGAGTAGCTTGCGGGCATCGGCGCCGAGCAACTCCTCGATGCGGGCAAGCGCAGGCTCCGTGCGCTTCAATTCCGTGGCCATATCCGTCCTCCTGATCTTGATAACGAGCTGGACATGCAGATGGGTAATGCAAGGAGCAAATTATATAACACAGCTACTTTAAAAGCATTTCGAGGGCCGCTGATGGGGGGAACCATTCTTGCGCCGCCTGTTTTTCTTAAAGTAGAATGCCGCGGCTGGTTCACGATCCAACGGATAAGATCGCGGATGGCCGCTTTGCGCTGGATGTGGATTTCACCGCCACAAACTACGGGCAACTGATGCAGGAGCGTTTGCTGGTCTTTAAGCCGGCTATTGTCTCCCGGCACGAGACGCTTTCCCTTACCGATTCTAAGCGCAAGCATCCCGTAGTACTGAAAGCCAATTCTTATTCGGAAACCGTGCACATCAAGCTGCCGGCGGGTTTTGAGGTGGATGAGTTGCCGGACGCGGTGAAACTGGACACAGCCTTTGGCGCCTACACGACCAGTTATGAGACAAAGGACGGCCAGTTGATCTTTACGCGAAAGCTAGTGCAGCGCGCCATGACCCTCCCGGTCGAGCAGTACTCCTTGGTGCGCAGTTTCTTTGAACGCATCCGCGCTGCCGAGCAATCACCGGTTGTGCTGGCGAAAAAGTAATCCGGGCTGAGGTTGCGATCACGCGTTATCACTCTGCGCGCAGCGTCAACTGCCTGAAGGCTTCGCGCAGGATTGTAGTGACGCTGCCCGCAGTCAGGGCGTAGCGATGAAAATCGAAAGTGTTGACGACGCCTACGCCCAGGTCAGCCGACGTTAGAAAAACCTCTTCCGCGTCCGTCAAATCATTTAGCTCATAAACTCCTTCGACCAGCGGAATCGCTAACTCGCCTGCCAGCGCGATAATGCGTTCACGCGTTACGCCGGCCACCGCGCCGGTAGCCGGCGAGGGCGTATGCACAGTTCCTTCTTTGACCCAGAAGATATTCGCCCTCGTTGTTGAGGCGACTTCGCCGCGCTCATTAAGCGTTATCGCTTCGTGGAAATCTCTAGCTCGCGCTTCCTCCCAGGCCAGAACGCGTTCCAGCGAGCTTATGCTTTTGACGCCGGCCAGCGGGGACACGCTGTTGACGCGGTAAGGCGATACAGTCAGCGTCAAGCCGTCCGCCGGAACCAGGCGCGCCTCCCCCGTCATCATCAGGAGATCGGTTTTGCGGCTGCTGCTGCTCTTCGCAATCCAAACGTCGCGCCCCTTGCTGGCCAGCAGCACAACTCGCGCGCGCCCCTCCTGCACGCGGTTGACGCCGATTAGCTTCTTGAGACAGGTGGTGACTGCTGCTTCATCGAAGGAACTGCGATCCACGCCGGTGCGATCGGCATGGTCCATCAGGCGCGCCCAGTGCTGCGGCCAGAGAAAAGGCCGGTCCGCGTAAATTGCCGCGGTGGTGAAGACACCGCGTCCGTATAGCAGGGCGGAGGAAACAGGCGCGATGCGTGCCTTCGTCGCGTCCAGCATGTTCTTGTTGAGGTAGATTACCGGGTGCATTTTGAGCGGGGCCGGGGGAGCCTGCGACAAACTCAGTAATCATCTTTGTTCGTTAACTCTTTTTCCATCCGGTCGGCGATCAGAATCACGCTCTTGATTGTCAGGCGCAGCGATTCCGCATCGCTGTTAGCGCTTATCTGCGCCGCGTACATAAGCAGGTACTTGCCCGCATTCGCGCCGCTATTTATTGCGACCAGGCGCCACGACCCGAGCTTGACGGTGTTGTTCTCGCGCAGCAATCGGTTGGCTACCCCCGCCGGGAGTGGACCGTCAGATAGAAACGCCGGTGCGAGCACTTCACGAATCTCGAGTGATCCGTACTTCTCCGTGTTGGAGTTAACGTAGACGAGCTGGCTTCTCCAGATGGGTTTTCCGTCTGCAGATGTTCCGTCCTGCTCTGTCTGGATGGGAACGAGCTTATAGTCATTGTCCGCGTTCATCTCAAACTTGTAGCCGATTTCTTCCAGGGCCGCTTTGACCCGTGGATCGGCAGGGGGTTTCTTGGCCGGATTGCCGACTTGCGCCAAAACGACTGGCGTAAAGAGAATGAGCGCTGCCAACACTAGCAATGTTTGCTTCATGAGTTTCCTTTTAGGTTTCCTTTCGCGCATTTCGTTCCTGAAGATTATTTCCAAAGTGGAGCAGTTAGTAAGAGTTTCATCCTTCATCCTTCATCCTTCATCCTTCATCCTCATCCTTTCTTCATTCCGCTCCAGCTGCCAACACTTCCGCCTGCAGACGCGCGGCCAGCGACGAACGCCAGGCCTTTTCCATTTCCGAAATGTCCACATCGATGACTTCCTCGCCGTCGCTTTCAATACGCAGCCGATCGGAACCAACACGTCCCAGTAGTGTCATCGGACAAGCCGCGCGCGCCACGGTTACCTCGATATCGCCAAGCGCCGCTTCATCGAAGCTTACGATGATCCTTGAGGGCGATTCGCCGAACAACCGTGCGGCAATTGAATACTCCCCGGTGAGATCGATGTCCGCGCCGACCGCCACGCGATTCAGGGAGGAGAAACAACACTCCGCGAGGGCGACTGCCAATCCGCCATCAGAACAATCGTGGGCTGAATGAAGCAGGCCCGCCTCCGCTGCGCGCAAACAGGCACTTTGCACAGCGAGTTCGGCTTCGAGATTCAGCACCGGTACGCGCCCGTTGCCAATCATCTCATCCAGCGACTGCTCGCCGATCACGCTGGCGTATTCGCTGATCGAAATGTCGTCGTGCGTCGCGCCCAGCAACGCAATGAAGTCGCTGGGGGTCTTGAAGCCGGGCTGAATCACGCGGCGCACGTCATCTATTAATCCCACCATGCCGA
>DASXRU010000100.1:0-5398 GCA_036506395.1 Pyrinomonadaceae bacterium
CACAGCGCTCGTCATTGCGCTGCTGGTGGCGTGTAATTCAAATGATTTGAACAAAGCAAAGACCAGGCTCGCCGGAGGGGCAAACGCAACCCCGACCCAAACACCCAACGATGGAGTCCGACGCATCACCACGGTTGAGCTTCGCGACGAACTTGAACGAGGGAAAGCCATTGTCATTGACGTGCGAAGCGAGGCGGCTTTCAAAGAGGGTCACATTAAAGGTGCGCGGCTGATCCCCACTGGTGAAATTGTCGCGAAGGCTAATGAATTACCGCGCGACAAGTTGATCGTTACCTATTGTTCTTGACCGGCCGAACACTCGAGTGCCGGTGCGGTGCTCGCTCTCAAAACAAAAGGTATTGAAAATGGCGCGGCTTTGCTGGGTGGGTTCGAAGCCTGGAAGAAAGCCGGGCTGCCGGTGGAAAGCGGGAAGTAGCTTAACAGTGAGCAGTGAGCAGTGAGCAGTGAGCAGTTAGCAGTAAGCAGTAAGCAGTAAGCAGAGGTCGCCATGTTGTTTTACTGCTGCTTACTGCTCACCGCTCACTGCTTACTGTCGTCACATTTGCGGCACTGGCTGCTGGACCAGAGCAGGGAGGGGAGTAAGCACTTTCCCCGAGGGAACACTCAACACCGGACAGGGCGCGTTACGGACCACGCGTTCTATCTCTGGCCCCAGCACCGGCGCGCCGCCAAAGACAGAGGCGTGAACGCTGGTTCCGATAACGATCAGATCAGCCTCGATCTCAGCCGCCACACGAACAATTTCCGCGTACGGTCTTCCCTCTGTGATATGCGTTACCGTATTGCTGCCGCCTTCTCGCGAGAAAGAGGCCATGCGGTCCTGTACCTGCGCTCGCATCTGAGAAAGAGCTGAGTGCCCGCCTTCCGGAAACATTACCGAGATCTGCTCAAAGTAATCCCCAATAACGTACACGGCGTGTAGCTCCGCGCCCGTGCTCGCGGCCAGTTCGCGAGCCACCTGCGTGGCGGCGATCGATGTTGGCCGGAAGTTCGTCGCCAGCAGAATCCGATTCAAGCGTATTTCGGTGTGACTGTCCCTATATTCGACGAAGTCGTGCTGCGGCGGTCGCAGAGTCAGTACGGGCGAGGCTGCCTCGGCGGTAACCTCCTCCGCGGTTGATCCCCAGAGCGCGCGCGATAAGCCTTTGCGTCCGTGAGTGACGATGGTTACCAGGTCGATGTCATAGTCGCGCACCGCCCGCGCAATCTCCGGGGCCGGCTCCCCCTCGACTATGACCGGCTCGACCTCCAACCCTTTGAATAAAGGATCGGACAGCATCCGTTTGACCTCGTTGCGGAGTTGCAGTAGCCATTGATTCTCTTCTTCTTCGAGAACGTGCGCCGGCATCGTCATCAAATTAGCCGGCACTTTGCCGGCCTGTACGCTGAAAAGAACTACGCGCCCGCCTCCCGCGCGCGCAAACGCCGCGGCGTATTTCATAGCGGAGCGCGCATGAGGCGTAAAGTCAGTGGGAAATAAAATGTTTCGAAATGAAGACATGATTCGGTCGGTGGTCAGTAGTTAGTGGTCAGTAGTTAGTGGTCAGTTGTTAGTTGATAGTACGTTATCAACGCCGAGTTCGTCCTTTATGAAACCGAAGGAAAACTGAGATACAACTGACAACTAACCACTGACAACTAACGTTTTTTTAGAGTACCCGGGTGCCGGCGATACGGTCGAGTTGCATATCCAGATTGAACCGAGTAAGCGCCTCGCGACGCTTGCGGGCCAACATCGCCAGGTCCAGGGCCACTCGTTCGCGAATGCGCCCCGCGCGGTCGCCGTTGGCGATCTTGTCGACCACACGCCGGAGCGACTCGCTAATGGCGGCCACGTACGGACCTGCGCCTGGCTTTGCAGTCATCTTTACGCTGGAGTTCGCATAGTCAAAGCGATTCATAGAAGGATCGAGAAATGTGTAATCATCCGCCAGCTCCAACCGCACAGTCTTGAAGATCGAAGCGAAATCCGCGCCAACACCTGTAGCGGCCCGCTCCACGGCCGCGATTAGCTCGCCGCTGATTTCCACCAAATCAGCCCAATCTCCCACGCCTTTCTGAGCCGACTCTCGCGCAAAGGCCGCAAGTATTCTGCTTCCTGGTGATGCCAGATCAGGAGCAGGTGGTTCAGCCGGCAAGTTTATCGGTGTGATCGGCGCGACCGGCGCATTTGGCACGTAAGGAGGCGCTGAGGGCGGTGCCGCTTCGCTCGTAAGTGTCATCGGCGTGTTGGAGACGGCGGTCTGAGCCTCGTCGGCGCCCTCATACACCGTAATTGCGCCACCCGGCTCGCGAGCGCGAACTACCAGACGATGCAATGCGGCCTCCTCCAGGGATTCACGCCCGGTGGCATGATCAATCTCGTGCACCATGGGCGTACTCGAGCCGGTCAGGAAAACATCAGCGGTGTAATCTTCCAGCTGGACATGCACGCGCCCGATTATTCCACGCTGTATTAGATAGCGCAGCAAGGCCCAGAGATTGACGAAACTGGTATCGAGATTTTCGTAAAGAATGCGGGAATTCACAGCTCGTTTATTTATCGTGCTGACAAAAGCGCTTCGCGGCGGAGTCTAACAAGGCGTAGCTGAAAAGGCAAAACCTTTAATTTCTGCTTGCCGGAATTGCGCTGCGATCGATAACTGTTTTCTTTTGCCTTTCCGCACATTCCATGCGAAACTCCGCCGCACATAAGCCGCGAATAGCCTTATCGCCGCGCATTTCTGAATTGAGGGGTTTCGAAGAGCGAAGTGATCGAAGTCACCGACATCGTCAAGCGGTATGGTTCCAACACGGTGCTCAACCATGCCACCTTCCAGATCCAGGATGGACAACTTACAACAATCCTGGGCCCTTCCGGCTGTGGTAAATCCACTCTGCTGCGCTGCATGAACCGGCTGGAACGCTTTGATCGAGGGCAGCTGCGCATCGGCGACGTCGAAGTTCTGGGCGCGGAAGATAAGAAACTATCGGCGGCGGAAGAGAAGGAGCTCACGCGGCGCTTGCGCCAGCTTGTCGGCATCGTCTTTCAAAACTTCAATCTGTTTCCACATCTGACGGCGCTTGGCAATGCCGTTGAAGCGCCAGTTACGGTAAAAGGCATGCAGCGCAAAGAGGCTGTGGAGGCGGCGCGGCATTATCTGAACAAAGTGGGCTTGAGTGAAAAGGAAGATTTTTATCCGGCGCAGCTTTCGGGCGGCCAGCAGCAGCGCGTAGCCATCGCGCGCGCGCTGGCCATGGAGCCGCAGGTGATTCTCTTCGACGAGCCCACTTCGGCGCTGGATCCCCAGCTCATACAGGAAGTCGCGCGAATGCTGCGCGCGCTGGACGATCTGGGAAAGACCCTGGTCGTCGTTTCGCATGATATGAACTTCGCGCGCCGGATTTCTGATCAGGTGATCTACTTCGAAGGCGGACATGCCGTCGAAGCCGGCACGCCCGCGGAAGTTTTCAACAATCCGCAGCAGGAAGAGACGCGCGCCTTCATGAAAAGTTTTCAGGAAGAAGAACCCGCGGCTGTCTCTTCCAGGTCCGGCGACAGTCGCGATCCCAAACTCGAAACCACCATGGGAACCAGAGGTAATTTGGGACAGGAAGAATGAAATATCGCATGACTCATCGAAAGTGTCGGCTGGTCGCGGCTTTGCTCCTGCTGGCATGTTTTCAGCTCCCCGCCCTCGCCCAGTCCGCGCTTCAACGGGTGCGCCAGAGCGGAACGCTGCGCATCGGCACGGACGCTACCTACCCACCGCTCGAATACATAGAAGGTGGTCAGTTCGCCGGTTTCGAGATTGACCTGGGGAACGCCATCGCGCGCGAATTGGGAGTGCGTGCCGAATTTACCAATGCGAGTTTCGACGGTATCTTTCCGGCGCTGCAAAACGGTTCGTTCGACGCGGTGCTGTCCTCCGTCACTATCACGCCGGAGCGCAGCGCCACCATGCTCTTCTCCGATCCTTACTACGACTCCGGACAGTTGATTGCCGTTCGCCAGGGCACGCAGGGAATCACAACTCCGGAGAATCTGGTTGGCAAAAAGGTCGGAGTGCAAATCAATACGACGGCGCAGATTGATCTTGAAAAGCGCCAGGGCGTCACTGTCGCCGTCTACAACACGATAGACCTGGCCATGCTTGATCTGAAGAACGGCCGCATCGATGCCGTTGTCGGCGATGCTCCGGTTCTGCGTTACATGATCCGGCAGAGCTTTCGTGAGTTACAAACCGTAGGCCACAGATTCACCGACGAGAAGTTTGGTCTGGCACTCGCAAAGTCCAGTGAAGACCTGCGTCGCGCCATCAACGCCGCCCTGTGGCGCATACAGGATAGCGGGGAGTATGACCGCATTCATGAGAAATGGTTTGGCGAAGCGGCTGAGCGCGCAGCGGACCAGGCGGCGAGTGCTACGAAACCCAAGACGTTCGACGTAAGCCTGGCGCGTCGCACCTGGCAGTTCTTTCTTAAAGGCGTTTGGCTGACTGCAAAACTCGCCTTCCTGAGCCTGGCCCTGGGCCTGCCCATTGGCCTGCTGCTGGCCCTGGCACGAGTGCAATCGTCGCGTTTGCTTGCTGCCCCGGCTGCCGTCTACGTCGAAGTGATGCGCGGCACGCCGCTGCTGGTGCAGATACTCTTTATTTACTTCGTTCTGCCAATCTTTGGGATACACCTGCCAGCATTCACCAGCGGTGTCATCGCACTGACGATAAACAGCGCTGCTTATATTTCGGAGATTTTCCGCGCGGGAATCCTGTCAATCGATGTTGGCCAGATGGAAGCGGCGCGCTCGCTGGGGATGACCTACACGCAGGCGATGCGGCGAATTATTTTGCCGCAAACTTTTCGTCGCGTCGTCCCGCCGCTGACTAATGAAGGCATCGCCCTGCTCAAGGATTCGTCGCTGGTTTCAGTGATTGGGTTAACTGAGTTGGCGCGTACCGGGCAGGAGCTGGCCAGCCGCTATGCAGCGCCGCTGACAATCTGGCCGATAGTCGCGATCTTCTATCTGATATTAACGTTCCCACTGACCCGCGTGGCTGAGTATCTGGAGAGACGCTGGCGCCCGATTACAAGATCCTGAAGATGGAAAGGCAGAAATACGGATTTTCCGTTTGTCATTTGTCATTTGCCATTGAAGGCGTGACGGATTAAAGCCTCTGGCATGCTGAGAGGACGAATCGTCTCAGCCCGGACGCCAACGATGCAATAAATGAAAAATGAGAAATGGAAAATAATGGAAAATGACAAATGGAAAATCGGTTTCCTAGGTACTGGCGAAGCCACTCAACTATTTCGTTTGAGGTCTTTGATGATTTCCCGAGCGGCATTTGCTCCCGGTCCGCCAGTAACTCCGCCGCCCGGATGCGTTCCCGCGCCGCAC
>DASXRU010000101.1:0-3508 GCA_036506395.1 Pyrinomonadaceae bacterium
GCTTCAACATGCCGGGCTATCGACTGCATTGAACGCTCTACGTACCTGGCAGGATCGTTTTGACGAAGCTTGGCAGCCTCTTCAAGCGTCAAGCCGTGGGGCACATAACCATTCAGCGGATCGTGGGCGCTGGTTTGATCGGTGACGACATCAACGTTGATTCCCCGGCGCACAATCTCCGGAAGGACTTCCGCACAGTTGCCGACCAGCCCAATGGAAACCGCGCGCTTCTGTTCGCGCGCATCGTCACAAATGTCCAGTGCTTCATCGAGTGTCATGGCCATGCGGTCGCAATACCCGGTCAACACCCGCCGCTCGATGCGCGCCGGATCGACTTCCACGCCTAGAAATACTGCGCCATTGAGCGTCGCGGCCAAAGGCTGGGCGCCACCCATGCCGCCCATGCCGCCGGACACGATTAATTTGCCGCGAAGGTCGCCGCCGAAATGTTTGTCAGCCATCGCGGCGAACGTTTCGAAGGTTCCCTGAACGATGCCTTGCGTGCCGATGTAGATCCAGCTACCGGCAGTCATCTGACCGTACATCATCAGACCCTTGCGCTCGAGCTCATGAAAATGTTCCCAGTTGGCCCAGGCGCCGACGAGATTCGAGTTGGCAATCAGCACTCGCGGCGCGTACTCATGGGTGCGAAAGACGCCGACGGGCTTGCCTGATTGGACCAGCAGCGTCTCGTCATTCTCCAGCTCCTGCAGCTCGCGCACGATCGCCTCGAATGATGGCCAGTTGCGCGCAGCTTTTCCGGCGCCGCCATAAACAACAAGCTCGTCCGGCTTCTCGGCGACGTCGGGGTCAAGGTTGTTCATCAGGCAGCGCAGCGCTGCTTCCTGATGCCAACTCTTGCAGTTGAGTTTGGGGCCGCGCGGCGCGCGTATTGTTCTCGACTGAGTCATCTACGGGCAGTTGTTACAAGCAAGCTCGGGATTTGTTTACGGCTCGTTAATAAATAGCAGAAAAAGGGACAAACCGCGAAGTGCCGCGCGCAATTATTCCAACCGGTGTTATGATTCATTCCAGAGCCAGCTTCGACCTATGAACGAAAATACGCAAAGCAATAATTCGACTTAATCAATCAGGCATGACTGACAAAGAAGAACCCGTTCAGCAGGGAGGCAAGAGATGGAAACAACTATGAGCCGCAAGCACATATACCCCCGAGCGAACCCGCAAAAAGAGCCGACGCCGTGGTGGTATTTCGGGCGGGCGGTTTATGTAAGCCGTTACGACTACAAGAAAATCTTTTTCATTTTCCTCGCCGTGGGGATTCCTATTGGAGCGATCGGCGTGCTCTTTAAACTGCCCATTATGGTCTACGTTGCGTTTGCCATCGCCGGCATTGGTGTGGCAATGCTCATCTACTCGCTGATCGGGCTCTATCGCCAGTACGGTCACTCCTCGGTCCAGTATTTCCAGCAGCTGCTTGATCTGGCGGACGCCAAAGGCCCTCTGACCGTAGCCGATCTTCATATCGGTACCTATCGCCACTCCTATCGGCTAGCGGAATTGTTGCCGGAAGCGACGATCTACTCCGTGGATTGTTGGAACGTAGAAGGGCCACCTCCGGAAAAAGCCATTCGCGATGTCAGGGACCTGGAACCGCCACCTACCAGCAACCCGCACATCCACCCTTTGCGGGCCGAGGACTTTACGGTGCCACTGCCCGATTCAAGCTGTGACCTGGTGGTTTTCGGATTCGGTACTCACGAAGTTCCAGTTGGTGGCCCTCGCGAAAAACTATTTAATGAGGCCAAACGCGTACTCAGGCGTGGCGGCAAGGCTTTGCTTTTCGAGCACGGATACGATCTACACAACTTCATCATCTTCGGGCCCGTAATCGAGCACGTCACTAAGCGGGCCGATTGGCTCAGGACAATGCAGGCGAATTTCGATGATGTGCGCTACGCCCGCACGTCGCACGCCGTGGATCTCTTCGTAGGAACTCATGCCTAACTCTGGAAAGGTCGATTCTCCAGATGTCATTGTGGTAGGTGGTGGAATCGCGGGATTAGCCGCAGCCCTGCGTCTTCAGGACCGCGGTCTGAAACCTCTGGTGCTGGAATCGGAACCACGAATCGGCGGTCGAATGACGACCGACCGTATCGAAGGCTTCGTCATCGATCGTGGAGTCACGCTTATCGGCAATAGGTTCAGGCGCATGCGCGGGCTGGCAAAACGCCTCGGTCTCGGCCCATTAATGCACCGGGTAGGTTTCACCCTGGGCTTGCAAGACACAGATGTTTGCCGCTCGTATCGCGCCCGCCGTCCTGACGACATTATCCTCGACAAAAGAATATCCCTCGCAGCAAAGGTCGCACTCTCACGTTTCTATTTAGACCTGTTGCGTCACCGGCTCGCCCTCGTTCATGGCCGCAGTGATCGCGCCGCCCCGATAGATACGGAGAGCACATGGCAATATTTATCGCGACTTGGTCGCGGAGGTGAAGAACTCTTTTCCAAGATCTTCGAGCCTGGTCTGCGGGCAGCAGTAGGAGGCCCACTGGCCCCTGTTTCGCGCGCCATCCTCATGCAGACTGTGTGGAACACTCTCGATGGTGGGTTTTGGAATCTAAGCGATGGAGTTGACCGCATTCCGGAGGCGATTGCTTCCAAGGTCCCCGTCGTGACTAATGCGCACGTAGAGCAGATTAGATACCAGGACAGGGTCGTTGAAATCTCCGCCAGGGTCCAGGGCAAAGGGCAGCGCTTTCAAGGCCGTGGGGCCATCCTCGCTGTCCCGGGTCATCTGGTCCCCGTTCTCTGTCCGCAGTTGCCATCGTGGATAACGGATCCGATCGGACGAACTGCCTTCTCAAAAATCGCCAGCGGACATGTTGCCCTTAAGCGTCCACCAAAGTCATCATTTACCGGGTACGGCTTTGCCGGCCGGAAAATGGATGGGGTCGGGGTGCTTGAGTTAGAACATCTACGCGCCCCCGGGCGCTGTCCCGAGGGCACGGGAATGGTGTCGGTATACTTCACGGATACAGCCGCTTTTCGCTGCCTGGAACACTCTGACACGGCACTGCAGGAACGGTCGGTAAAGGTAGTCGAGCAGACTTTCCCTGATGTCGTGAACCAAACGATCTTTACCCATATTATTCGTTGGGAAACTGGAATCGCTCTCTTTCCTCCCGGACGATTAACTGAGATGGCCGCTATTCGAAAGAAGCTCGCGCGATGGGATGACCCGATAGATCTCTGTGGTGATTATCTGGATGGGCTTTCCAGCGAGGGAGCACTGCGAACCGGCGAGCAGGCGGCAGAGCGTCTCGCTGATCGTATTGGTAAGGCGTAGTTCGATAGACAACCGTCATCGGCCAGGCTATCAGGAAAACGAGATTGAGCAAATCAAATACAAATGGGATCGGAGCGGTGGCGCCGGACTTTACACTCAAAGATGCGCAAAACACAGAGTGGCGGCTGTCGGATAATCGCGGGCGCGTGGTCGTGCTCCTGTTTTATGCGGGCGACGAAACTCCAGTTTGTACGC
>DASXRU010000102.1:0-8500 GCA_036506395.1 Pyrinomonadaceae bacterium
GTGGCGGCCTTAGCGCGAAGCTGCCGCGTTAGGCTTACCTGCGCGCTCTCTCCGGCTACATCATCAGTGTGCACTTCCATCATCACAACGTCAGGAGCGAAGTCAGCAATCGCAGCCATTGCCCTCCCGGTCGTCGTGGCCAGCGTTTCATAACCAGCTGCCTCCAATTGCGTTTGAAAGGCGGCTCTTGCTGTGTCCGTAAGGATCAGCACGCGACGCGCACCGGCTTCGTTCAGCTTCTTTCTTGAGTCTGACATCTTATCGTTTGAAAGTTCACTCCCAGGGGAGCCGAAGCGCGTGTAAGCAGACAAGTGGATTCATCATACCGAAATACGCGCTCGGGCTGAAACAGAAAGCGAGGCGGACCTTGATAACAAGATCCGCCTCGCTGAAAGAATCCTCGCGGAAAAGCCGGCTATTGACTGACTAACTGAAGTTTGCCATCCGGCAACCGCACGGCAAATACGGAACGCTCGTAGATATTGAGAGCCACGGGCCCTTTTGATTCGACAGACGCCACTTGCTTCGGGGTGAGCCTTCGCGCGGCATTTAACGCTTGCGGATCGCACATCAATTCATATCGATGATAGATGCGGCGCACATACTCCTGTGTTTCCTGGTAGGGCGGTACTTCCCGGCCATATTTCTCCACCGCGCCCTCGCCTGCATTGTATCCAGCTAATGCCAATTTCACGTCGCCAAAGTAGTTGAGCAGAAAACTCATGTAGCGCGCTCCGCCCTCAATGTTCTGCCGTGGATCGTAGATGTTCGTAACTCCAAACCGTCGCGCCGTAGGCGGCATGAGCTGCATCAGTCCTCGGGCGCCCTTCGGCGAAGTGGCGCGCGGCTTGAACGTCGACTCCTGATGCATGATGGCGTAAAGCAACACCGGATCTACTCCGTTTCGCTTTCCGGAATCCACGATGAAGCTATCAACCTGGGCGTCTCCGGTCGTGAACCCGTCCAGTAACTTGCTGCTGGCACTTGCCGCGACAAAGCTGGGTTCCGGGTAAGCGAGCGAGGTGAGCCGCACTTTGTTGTCGTTCTGCGGGGATGTCAACTTAGCCAACCGCCGGCCCTTGAGGGTGCGCGGCCGGGTTACTTCTGGCGCGACCAGAACGCGCACACCGTTCTGAGTGTCGAAGTTATCGAACTGATAAGGATTCTGGGCCAGGCAGGGAATGGCGGCCATCAGAATGAAAAGTGTTATCCAGAGGCTTTTTGTCATCGAGCGTTTCCGTTTGAGAATTACTGATTGCTTAGGACAGAAGTTCGAGACTGACGAATGCTTAGCTGCTCGGACTGTGAAAAGGTGTTATCGAGGAGTGTGGCAAGAACTAACTGATGGCCCATTAAGAGCCGAAGCGATAGTACCATGATGTTCAACCATTAGCAACATGCTTGGGCTGTGTTATTTACACAAGCTTTAAGGCCAATTTCCAAGGTCCGGGACGCGGCTCATTTCGCTTCCTTAACTAGAAGTGCGCCGGCCCAACAGCGAGGACTACCTTGGTCTTCCCGCGCATTCCGACTCACCGAGACGGTGAGGGCTGCAAAAATCTTGGTAGATAGTGGTTTGTCCGGGTAAGCGACCTCCGCTTATGAGAAGTCGATGGCGAAGGTATGATGCGCGCGCTCTGGCAGTACATTCTGACTAACTTAACTGCGCGCGCTCATCGGCGCGCCTCACAAACAAAGGAAAAGACAATGAAAAAAATCTGCACAGTGCTACTGACGATTCTATTCGTTTCTTCACTGGCACTCGCTACACAGAACACAAACTCCTCCACCACGACTAACAGTGGTACCACCGCAAAGAAGAAGCGCGGGCCGGTTTTTCGTGCCAGCAAGGATCAGGTCAAGCAAGCCCAGGCAATCCTTAAGGGCCGCGGATTTTACAGTGGAGAGCAAACAGGGAAGCTCGACGCGGATACTCGGGCAGGTCTGAAGAAGTATCAGGCCGGAGAGAAGATCAGGGTAACGGGAACTCTGAATCGCACCACGCTTGAAAAGATGAACATCGCTCTGACAGACAAACAGAGGACGATGTAGAACCGATAGGATTCCTGAGCGCGGCTAACTCAACAGCTTTTCGATTACCGCATAGCTGGCCTCGAGAGCTTCTGCCAGCTTGTCAGGTTGGGTTCCGCCGCCTTCAGCCATATCGGTTTTGCCGCCCCCGCGACCTCCAACTATCGGCGCGATCTCCTTAATCACCTGACCTGCCGGGACACGACTCGTCAGGTCAGGTGACGTGCGAACAATCAGCGAAACCTTGCCCTCGCTGCTGCGGCCGAGGATGACGACGCCTGATTTGATCCGCGCGAGTAGCGTGTCCGAAAGTTGGCGCATGCCGGCGGCGTCAAGCCCGCTGGCATCGCGCGCCAGCACGCGCACTCCGGCGATTTCGCGTGATTCGTCACCGTTGGAAGACGCTGTGCCAATCGCGCCGCTGGCAAGTTTCAAACGAAGCTGATCTGCTTCCCGACGTGCCTTCTTGAGTTCATCCTGAAGCTTTTCCACCACTGCGGGCAATTCCGCGCGCGAGGTTCGCAGGCCACTGGCTACCTGGTCAATAATCACTTCGTCCTCGCGAAAGCGTTCGTATGCGTCCACGCCGGTGACAGCGCGAATGCGTCGCACGCCGGAGGCAATTGATTCGTCGCTGGTGATCTTGAAGACGCCAATGTCGCCGGTAGCGCGCACGTGTGTGCCGCCGCACAATTCTTTGGAAAATCCAGGCACGGTCAACACGCGCATCATGCCGGAATACTTTTCGCCGAACAGGGCCATCGCGCCGCCACGAATTGCTTCCTCAATGGGCATTATGTCGGTTTCGACTTTCACGTTGCGCAGGATCTGTTCGTTGACCAGACGTTCTACTTCTTTCATCTCGTCCCCGGTCATCGGTTGATAGTGAGTAAAGTCGAATCGCAAATAATTCGGCGCCACAACCGAACCCGCCTGCTTCACGTGACCGCCCAGCACTTCACGTAATGCCGCGTGTACCAAGTGCGTCGCGGTGTGATTGCGCCGGGTAGCGTCGCGCTTCTCAACATTGACTTGGGCGACAACTTCATCGCCAACCTTCAGTGTTCCTTGATCCACTTTCACTTTGTGCACGATCAATCCACTGACCGGAGAAAACGTGTCCGTAACGGTTACGTGCGCGTTGCCGGCAGCGATTGTTCCCGTGTCGCCGACCTGTCCTCCGGATTCGGCGTAGAAAGGCGTTCGATCCAGGACGACTTCCCCTTGATCGCCATCGCTCAATGATTGAACTTCGCTACCTTTGATAAGCGCTATCACCTTTGAGTCATCCGTTCGCGTTGTCGCATAACCCTTAAACTGGGACTGGGACACACGATTGGCAAGCTGCGCATAAAGCGGGTTCGATTTTGCTTTGGCTCCTGTCTTCTCCGTGACACTTGACTGCTGAAGCTCCTGCAAAGCCGCTTCAAACGATTCATTGAACCGACTTTCTTCAATTCGGAATCTCCCATCGGATCCCATTACCACATAAGACGGTAGGTTGCTGAGGCCGAAACTGCGGCGTAGCCAATCTTCAAGAGTTTGCCGTATGAGATCGCGAGGTACGCCGTACGTATCGTAGATTCGCGCAGATTGCTTTAGATCCGATAAGACGCCAATCAAATCACATCGGTCGATTACCTCTTCCAGTTTTTGAAGTCCAACGCTAAGCGTCGT
The DNA here is from genome assembly GCA_036506395.1 of Pyrinomonadaceae bacterium. Classification (GTDB taxonomy): domain Bacteria; phylum Acidobacteriota; class Blastocatellia; order Pyrinomonadales; family Pyrinomonadaceae; genus DASXRU01. The sequence continues at coordinate 3,709 of DASXRU010000102.1, forward strand.
GCCAAATCGCTGCTCCTCCAGTTTTACCATCTTTTCTATGAAGGCCCTAGAAGCCTCGAGCTCGGGATAAGCGTTGTGCATCAAGTCGACAACTTTATTAGTCACCTTGTAGAAGAAGGGCTCTTCTAAGAAGAAAGCCCGGCGGCCATAAAAGATTGCTCGGCGCATGATCTTTCGCAATACATAGTTGCGACCCTCGTTGCCGGGCAGGATTCCATCGGCGATCGAGAAAGCTGTCGCGCGAGCATGATCGGCAATAACACGCATAGCGAAACCTTGCTGCGTATGAGGCTCGTAAACTTGGTCAGCGACCGTTTCAGCGATGAACTCGACGATGTCCTTCAAAAGATCCGTCTCGTAGTTCGATTTTACGTCTTGCAGCACGACGGTGAGGCGCTCCAATCCCATGCCCGTGTCGACGGAAGGTGCAGGCAATGGATCGAGCTTGTACTCAAGACATCCTATCGTGTTCCCAGTCTCATCTTTTTCTTCCTTGGCACAAACGCGGCTGTACTGCATAAATACGAGGTTCCAAAGCTCTGTGATCGTGTCGCCCGGACCGTTCACGTTCGCCACGCAGTTTTCCGGATCGTTAGCGTCGGAGCCCATGTAGTAATGAATTTCGCTGCACGGTCCGCACGGACCCGTATCGCCCATCTGCCAGAAATTGTCTTTGCGGCCAAAGCGCAGGATTCTTTCGCGCGGCGCCCCGACCTGTTCCCAGAACTTTTCTGCGTCCTCATCCGGCCCAACTTCGTCATCACCTTCGAACACTGTGAACCACATGCGCGCTGGGTCGAGCTTGAACTCGTTAACCAGCAAGTCCCAGGCGAACTTGATAGCGTCTTCTTTGAAGTAGTCGCCGAACGAAAAGCTCCCCAGCATCTCGAAGAACGTTTGATGCCGTGCTGTTTTCCCCACTTCGTCCAGATCGTTGTGCTTGCCGCCGGCGCGCAAGCACTTCTGTGAAGAACAGGCGCGCACGTAGTCGCGCTTTTCCAACCCCAGGAACACATCCTTGAACTGATTCATGCCGGCGTTGGTGAACAGCAGGGTCGGATCGTTGGCAGGCAACAAGGGCGACGAGCGCACCCGCGTATGCCCGCGCCGCTCGAAATACTCCAGAAACTTTTCGCGAATTTCGTTGCCAGTCATGCTATTCCTGAGTCTATCATGCGTGAACTGCGCCGGCGAAGTTGACTCTCCCGCGAATATTGATTCACCTTGAAGTTCTCATTCACACCTGGCTTCAGCCAGGTGACTCGGCCAGCAGTTAGAACCTCGGAGCCGTTTCAACGGCTTGCGATCTAAACCGTTGGGAAACCGTTATGGGATTAGGGGTGGTGGTTCGTATCATCTGGCTGAAGCCAGGTGTGAATGAGAAAACGTCCCATCTCAAACTGAACCAGCGCCCTCCCGCTAGACCACTAGGCTTCGTCGTCAAGATCGCTCTTTGAAACCGCCCGCACTTTCTCGCCCACCAACTCAAAAGCAAATCCCTGCCGCAGCAGATGATCGAAAAGGCTCTTGGCTTCAGCGCGTGTCTTCGGCCGGCCGCGCAGACGCATGCGTTTTTCAATAGCGCGATCGATCAGGTCCTCTTCCGGTGTTTCAGCAAACACGATGTCGAGTGCTTTATCCGCAACAGCTTTATCGACCTTCTTCAGCCACAAATCTCGCTGCAGCCTTCTACGGCCGATTGGTGTTCCCCGCAGGCGCAGTGAAGCATAGCCTTCGGCGAAGCTCGCATCGTCGAGATAGCCGTATTCGCGAAGCCGGGCGACTACCGATTCGACGATTGCTTTGTTGGTTCCCGCCCCGCTCAACAGGCGCTCACGCAGCTCGGCGACTGAACGCGATTTCGCGGCCAACAGTTTCACAGCTCGCTGAAACGTGCGCTCTCTCTCTTTTTGGGGATCGAGACGAGCCCGCGGCGACTGTTCCTCCTTTTTCTTCGCAAGACGTCTTCGCATGAAGGACTATTTAACCACGAAATGTTCGACAAACTTAATTTGTCGTTTTTTCGTTCTGCAATTTCCCTCCCCCGCTGGGGGAGGGTTGGGGTGGGGGCTTGTACGCATCAGTCCCTCTCCCCTGACCCCTCTCCCAGCCGGGAGAGGGGAAACTGCCAAGCCGCCAAACACAAGTAGCTAGAAGCGTAGAGTCAGAAATCGCCAATCACAAAGCAACCATCTACAATGCTCGCGATGGATGGCGTTTTGATTATCGATAAGCCGGAGGGTTTGACCTCCCATGACGTAATTTCGCGCGTGCGCCGGATCATGGGTCTGCGCCGTGCCGGGCACACGGGCACGCTCGATCCGTTTGCCACCGGAGTTTTGGTGGTGCTTGTGGGCCGGGCAACGCGTTTGGCCCAATTCCTCAGTGGCGACGACAAAGAATATGCAGCGACGATTCGTTTGGGTTACGCTACAGACACCGGTGACATTACCGGCAAGCCTTTGTCAGCCGTGCAAGCCTGTCTCAGCTTTGACGCCGGCTCGATCGAAGCAGCGCTGGCATCAATGCGAGGTGAAATCGAGCAAACGCCGCCAATGTATTCCGCGAAGAAAGTTCAGGGCCGGAAGCTGTACGAAATGGCGCGGCGCGGCGAAGAAATTCAGCGCTCGGCGGTACCCATCCAGGTGCATCGCTTCGAAGCCATGTCCCATAATGATCAGCTGCTCCATCACAATGAAGATGGTACCTGTGATCTCGCGGTGCGAGTTGTTTGCTCCGCCGGCACATACGTTCGCACTCTGGCCGAATCCGTCGGTCAGTTTCTTGGCGTAGGAGCGCACCTGTCGGCCCTACGGCGTACGCGCGCCGGCCAGTTCAAAATCGAAGATGCGATCTCTCTTTCGGAATTGGAACATGAGGCCGAAGCCGGTAAAGGTTCTCGACTTCTGGTCTCGCCGGATGCGGCGCTTTCGCATTTACCGTTTGTGCGTTTGAGCGCTGAGGAGTCTCGTCAGGCCCGTAATGGAATTGGCGTACCGGTGATGTCGGCGGCCGAAACTAAATGGCAGAACGGCCAGCAGGTAAGAATGCGAAACGAAAGCGACGATTTACTTGGGGTCGGGTTTTATGATGAAGTAAGACAACTTCTGCATCCGCGCGTCGTGATTGCGCCACAGTAGGACAGGCATTCCTGCCTGTCAGCGATGCGGAAGCGTAACTTGCGACTGTCAAAGAATTGACAGGCCGGAATGCCTGTCCTACTGAGATGAAGAAACGTTACTGGATCGCAGGCGCTTCGGGACTCGCGGGGGCAGCAGTGGCCGCCAGGCTTCTAACCCGGCCGGTTGATATTGACTGGAATGAAAGCGCCGATCTGGTTTACCACCGCGATCATTCGCGCTTCGCGGAAGTCGAGGGTGTGACGATTCATTACCAGGAAGCCGGCGAGCCAAAGGCGCAGCCGGTGATTCTGATTCACGGCTTTGTCTCTTCCACCCTGGTTTGGAGCGAAGTCTTTCTGCCGCTGGCCAGCGCCGGCTTTCGCGTCATTGCGCCGGATTTGCTGGGCTACGGCTATTCAGGAAAGCCACGTCACGGGGATTACACTATCGAAGCGCAGGCGCGAGTGATCGTCGGGCTCATGAAGCGACTGGAAATCGAATCCGCGATTTTGGTTGGCAGTTCCTACGGTGGCGCCGTGGCCGCAACCATCGCCCTGGACCATGCAGAGCGCGTCGAGCGATTGGTCTTGATCGGCGCGGTTACGAACGACAACCCGAAAAAGTTTTTGCTGTTGCGGGCAACTAGATCGCGAGTACTTGGTGACGTGCTCGGTCCATTGCTGCTGGGCTCGCGCGCGGTGCTCCGCCTCCGTATGAAAAAAAGTTACCACCGGAATGCGCGAGCATTTGATGAGAAGAAACTTGCGTCCCGCCATCACACGTTAGCCTCGGCGAACACGCACCGGGCAGTACTAAGCACGCTGCGACGCTGGCATGCCGGCTACATCGAAAGAGAGGCGCACCTGATTCAACAGCCGACTTTGCTGCTGTGGGGGGAAAATGATCCCGAGATACCACTTAGCGACGGCGAGCGGCTGCGAGATTCAATGCCTAACGCGCGTTTGATTGTTTTTCGAAATTGTGGCCACTTGCCCCAGGAAGAATTTCCCCAGCAGTTTGTCCAGGTGGTCACTGGTTTCTGTCAGGAACCACTGGCGGTTGAAGTGGGCTAAGACCAGGGCGTCTCAAGCAGCGGCACGCCCAGTCGTCGCGCCAGTCCGTGTCCACCCCAGCCCATTACCACGTCGTGATTCCATTTGAACAACGGGCGGGCGAGGGGTGACAGCAGATTCATCCAGGCCTTCGTTGTTTCTACTTTCCAATCATAGCGAATCGTGGTCATCTCACCATCGCTGGAAAGCTGCCAGCGTCCCGTGCCCTGGAGTTCGCCGATAGCCTGGCCTTCGATTAGCGACATTGGCACGACGCGCGTCGATTCCATCTCGAAAATGAGCCGGTAAGGTAGTTTACTTTTCCAGGTGTAGCGGTGGATGGCGCCGACGTGATTTGTGTCGCCATCCTTTAGCTTCTCGACCTTCTCCACGCCGCGCCACCATTCGGGCCAGTTCTCCGAGTGAAAGATCAAATCCCAAACCTGCTTAAGGGGAGCCTTCACGCGCCAGACGGTGACGAATTCGTAAGTAGCCATTAGAAGAGTCGATTTGATTCTATCTAGATCGAAACATCCAAGATTGGGAGCGCGGCGCTTAGAGTACCGACTTTAGTCGGGCTGTTAGTAATAGAGAAAAGCCCGACTAAAGTCGGTACTC
>DASXRU010000103.1:0-42390 GCA_036506395.1 Pyrinomonadaceae bacterium
CGCCCGGTTTTCAATCGCATCCGTGCGTCTGCCCGAATATACAGGCTGGGCCTCCGCGATTTACGGCCTCTACTACCTTCCGCTGGCTGTTTTGATCCTGGCGCTATGGCGCTGGAACCCACTGCAACCATCTTCGAAAAAACTAAGTACCTTGGGCGTCACGCGCTTCAAATGGTTTGCGGCAGGATCTCTAGCGCTGATTCTATCCGTGATCGTTTTTCATCCGTTCAGCTCAGGTGTGATCGATGGCCGGCTGCATCTCGATTTCCTCGACGTGGGGCAGGGTGATTCAGCCCTCATTACCATGCCCGACGGAACGACGTTATTGATTGATGGCGGCGGACGAGCCAGTTTCAATCGTGCGGCAACAGACGAAGACGAAGAGGAGCTCTTCGTTCGCGACACGCGCAGTATCGGCGAAGCCGTCGTCTCGGAATATCTTTGGTGGCGAGGCTTGGATCGGGTCGACTACATACTGGCCACACACGCTGATGCAGATCACATTGATGGGCTGAACGATGTTGCACAGAACTTTCGGGTGCGCGGCGCTATTGTCGCGCGCGCGCCGGCGAACGATCCGGAGTTTCGGCGATTCGTGCAAACTACTGCGTCTGCCGGTGTGCCTTTGCAGGTCATAGGCGCCGGCGATGTGCTGCGCTTCGGCGAGGTAACCGCCGAGGCTTTATCGCCGGGTCCAGTTGCAAACACGAACGCACCTTCTCGTAACAACGATTCGGTAGTGCTGCTCGTCCGCTATGGGGCAAAGACTTTTATTCTGACCGGGGATATCGAGAAGGAAACAGAGGTGGCGTTGCTGAATGAAGGAGTCAATCTCCGGAGCGACGTAGTCAAAGTTGCCCATCACGGTAGCAGGACCTCTTCGACCGGGCGCTTTGTGACCGCGACGCATCCTTCGCTCGCAATCATCTCCGTGGGCCGCACTTCAGTGTTTGGCCATCCACACAAAGAAGTTGTTGACCGATGGCGGGCCGGCGGCGCGAAGGTTTTGACCACCGGACAACGCGGGACAATTACGATCAGCACGGACGGACAGGATTTGAGAGTCGAAACGTTTATTAAGGAATGATGCAGGGTCGGTATGCTCGCTGTTTATATTCCAGCGCCGTCTATGAATTGATCTGGTGAGTAGCGGCCAACTTCCGCGCTGCCAACCTTATAGGTGTTCAGCACACCCAACGGTGGCGCGTACAAATGAAGAGTCACCATGTCCTGGCCGCTGACCTCCGGATTGCCAAGCTGGTGGATGTCGGGAACAGCCGCGCCGGTAACGTCTCCGGCCAGCCATTGGCGTCCGGATTTGTAGCGCAGCTTTCTGTCGGCATCCAGCTCGAACATTGTTTCCCACATTACGCCCTCGCACACGCGCACAGCGCCGTGTGACCCGTTGTGATCGTGAATCGGAGTGCGTTGCCCGGGCCGCCAGCACAGCACCAACAATTCCACATGTGGGTTGCGAAACACGCGATGCCGCGCATAGTTGCCGATCTTAAAACTGCGATAGGGGCGCAGTTCTTTGGCGCTAAGTTGGACATCCTCCAGCAGAGTGTCGAGCCGTTCGAGCGTTGGGGCCCCGCTTAAAGCGCTGAGCTGGTTAACCAATGCCTGGAGTGACCCACCCGGCGCAGCCATTTCGTTATCGACAGGCTGGCCTGCCGTTACAATAAGGTTTCCTGACAAATCTAAAGCCTCCGAATAGGTCTGCGTTAAATATCCGCGCGTACTTCGGCTGAAACTTATAGTGCCTCAGGCATTGGAGTCAAGATCATTTACTCCTCATCCACCTTGTATTAGTTTCCGGCAAGTATGATGCGAAGGTCACGAACATTAGTTCCGGTCGGTCCCATAATGATCGCGTCGCCCAGAGCCTGGAAGTAACTAAACGAATCACTGCGCTGCAAATAGGCGTCAGCGTCCAGCCCCAGAGAGTGACCGCGAGCGATTGTCGTATCATCCGCGACAGCGCCCGCCGCCGGACTGTTACCATCAATGCCGTCGGTGCCCGCGCTGAAAACGACGACGTGCTCGGCCTTTTCATTGTCAATTGCTTCCAGGCGGCGCTTATGGAGCTCAATTGCGCAGCGTAGGACAGTTTCGGAGTTTCGACCGCCCACCCCATTCCCCATCACGGGACAGGAAAACTCTCCGCCGGAAATCAAACACACCGGGCCATCGCCACCGCGAGAGCTCTCCCGGAGAGAGTTGAGCCGCGCCATCAATTGTTCGCATCCCTCAGCGATTGGTTGTTCGCAAACGTCCGTTACTACTTCGACCTTGAAGCCCACCTGTTCCGCTTTCCTTGCTGCGGCCTGCACAGCGGTTTGATTATCCAGTAGCACGTAGAAAGGATGCTCGGTATTTTCCCCGGATTGAGGCCTTTCGCCTCCAGCACGAATTGCTTCCAGAATAGAAATCGGTAAACGCGATTCGAGCCCATAGCGCCCAATAACCTCCTGCGGATCAGGCGCGTCGCTTAATGGCGTCAGGCTTGGACCCGACGATACATCCCTCTCGTCGCCCGGGTTCGTGTCGCAAACAAGCAGTGTGATCTTCTTCGCTAACGGCGCCCGCGCCGCCAACTGACCGCCTTTGACCGCGGAGAAAGAGCGGCGCACGGCGTTGATCTCGCGAATCGGTGCTCCGCACGTAATCAAGGCCTGGTGGGCAACTCTCAGATCCGGGAGCGGGATCGTTTCATCGGATGGCCACTCAATCATTGCCGAGCCCCCACCGGAGATCAGAAACACGAGCAGGCCGCCAGTCGCATTTACTCGTTCCAGCAAAGCAAAGGCAGCCTGTGCCGCGCTGAGGCTTTCCTCGTTCGGTAATGGATGTCCTCCCACAAAATGTTGCCAGCCAGTGGAAAGCGTTCGATTCTCAATAGCAACCTGTGGAGCCGTGATTACACCGTTCGCAACAACCCTACCTGCCGCCAACTGGCTTTGCAGCCCCAGCTTCATTCCTTCGGCCATAGGCCATGCCGCCTTGCCGATGGAGATGACGTCACATTCGAATATCGAGGGAAGAGGGAACTTTGATTCCGCAATGGTCAGAGTTGAGCCCTCCACCCGCACTGCCCGATTCGTTGCCTCGCGCGCATCGACCGCCGCCAGGGCGCTCTCGAATATCTCTTGCGCGGCGCGCTGCATGAAGTCGGATCCGGCCATTTTATTCCGCTACTATCAGGTCCCGCATCCTTCGAAATTTCCGATCGCTGATGCCGGGTACAACCATCAAGTGCTCCGGCTTACGAAAAGGTCCGTAGTTCTCGCGGTGCTCGACAATTCGAGCGGCGAGAGCCTTCCCAATGCCGGGAAGCTTTTCCAACTCTTCAACTGAAGCCGTGTTGATGTTTATTTTCCTGATGATGGAGGCAGGCCCAGTTGACGACGTTGCATTGGAGTTGCTAGGGATCCGAGTAGGTTCTACGCAACTGGAAAGTACAGCGAGGGTTGCAACAACTATCAGCGCTCGAGCTGTCCTCGTGTTCTCGCCAAGATTGCGTTTCATGAATGCAAACTACTGATCGAAAAGAGAATGAGGACGTGCCGCTGGCGTGTGCATTTTGCTAGAAGTCCAGGAGGTTCAAAAACTTGTCCGTCGTGAAGTTGTCATTTCCACAAGCTTTTTCCACAGATGCTGTGGAAAAGGGTGCCGCGCACCAAAAGACCAAACTTTTTCGCCGATTCTTTGCTTTTGAAACAAAACTTCCGCGGCAGATAGAGGCCAACGGAGTTACTCAACGGCAACTGGAGCTTCGTCCCAGTCGGCAATCATTTCGTAGGCGCGGCCCAGCACGGGACGCGGGCGAGCGCCATCGGCCTGGCCAATGAACCCTTCGCGCTCCATCACGTCGAGAATTGCGGCGGCGCGACCATAACCGATGCGCAGGCGTCTTTGCAGTACAGACGTTGACGCGCGCTTCATTTCGGCGCAGATGCGCAACGCCTCTTCGAATAACTCGTCGCGCTCGCCCTCTGAATCGTCCAACCCCATTGCTTCCTCGTTGGACTCTGTAATGGTGTCGTCGTACTCCGGTTGCCACTGCGATTTGATATGGGTCACGACCCGGCCGATTTCGGCTTCGTCCACATAAGCACCGTGAACGCGCAGCAGGCGAGAAGTGCCCGGCGGCAAAAACAGCATATCGCCGCGTCCCAAAAGTTGTTCGGCGCCGTTGGTGTCGAGGATTGTGCGGGAATCTACTTTAGAAGATACGCGGTAGGAGATACGCGAAGGAAAGTTTGCCTTGATGAGCCCGGTAATTACGTCCACCGAAGGACGCTGTGTGGCCAGCACCAGATGAATGCCGACGGCGCGCGCCATTTGCGCCAGCCGGGTGATCGAGTCTTCAACCTCGTGGCCGGAAGCCATCATCAGATCAGCCAGTTCGTCGATAATAATGACGATGAAAGGCAACGGCTTCCACGGCTCGCCGTTTTCGTCGTAGTCCTTTACGGTGTTGCGTCTTAGAATCTCGAGATTGAATCCATCGATGTTACGTACGCCCCATCCGGCAAGTTGTTTGTAACGCCGCTCCATTTCGCCCACCGCCCAGCGCAGTGACCGGGCCGCCGGCTTCGGATCGGTGATGATCCGCGCAGCCAGATGCGGAATATCTTCGTAGAGGCCCAGCTCGAGTCGCTTCGGATCGATTAGGATAAACTTCACTTCGTCCGGCCGCGCGTTATACAAAATCGAAAGCAGCAGCGCATTGACGCCGACTGACTTGCCGGCGCCGGTAGTTCCGGCAATCAGCAAATGCGGCATCTTCGCGAGGTCGGTAACGTAATTCAATCCGTCAATTGTCTTGCCTAAAGCGATCGTAAGTTTGGAAGTTGACTCGCGAAACGCACGAGATTCGAGCACTTCCCGTAGATGAATCGTTTCGCGGCGCGGGTTGGGCACCTCGATGCCCACGTGAGGCTTGCCGGGCATGCGATCGATGCGAATTGATTCCGCTTTCAAAGCCAGGCAGAGGTCATCTACAAGCCCGGTTACGCGCGCGTATTTCACGCCAGGGTCGGGCTTGAATTCGTAGGTGGTCACGACCGGCCCGGGACAGATGTGCTTGATTTGCCCGGTCACGTTAAACTCGCGACATTTTTCCGCCAGCCGCGTCGCCAGGTTCAGCAACTCTTCGTCGGCCTGCTCGCGGTGCGGCGGTGGTGGATTCAGAAATTCGACATAAGGGAGTTTATAGTCAGTGACTGGCGGCTTGATGAGGGAACTGCGGGCGCGTTCGTTCTCGAACGGCAACTTGGCAGCTTCCGCTTCATCGGCTTTGATCCGTTTTACCGCCGCATCCTTCACCATTTCTTCAACCACTGCCGCTTCGGCAGCCGGCAGCTTGCTCGGACGCGAGACCGACCAGAAAGAGCGTTTACCGGAAGCAGGCTTTACTCCAACGCCGGCGGCTGCGCCGGCCGCTTTCTGTCCAATCGTGGTGGTGGAAGCGAAGGTTTCGAGCGCCGCGGCTAGCTCGCCTTCTTCGTCGAGCGTCGGGCCAGTCGCCCTTGACGACAGGGTCCTGGTCGCCAACTCTCCGCCGAATTCTTCGGCACCGCCTTTCATGAATGCGGCTACGCGCTCAGCCGCGGTGAGATTGCGCGATTTCAAATCCTCGCGCGCAACTTCCCGTTCAGCTTTGGCGGCCAGGCGCATCTCCGCACGCAAATTCGCTTTTTCCTGTCGCCGCTCGCGCCACGCTCTGAGTTTCTGGGAAAGTGAACGGAAGTAAGAAAAGCGGTTCCCGAATGCCGCGACGATGCGCTCGTAGAACCGTGCAAACGAGAAATTGGTAGCCAGCAGCAATCCGGTTGCAGCTATCGCTATTAGGAGAATAGTCGCCCCGACCGTGTTCAGCCCGCTGGCCAGTGCCTTAGCGATTACTGTTCCCGCCAAACCGCCCGGGTGGAAACTTGAATCAGACAGCGGATGAATATTTGAAAGTGTCAACAATGCCGACGATGCAAGCACCAGCGTTACCAGGCCGACCATGCGGGAGAGAGGAGCATGAATGCGACGGGTGCGAAAGCGACGCCACGCGGCTGCCAGCAACAGCAATGGCAACAAGGCGGCAGCCAGGCCTACGCTCTGAAACACAGCCGCGGCCACATTCGCGCCGACCACGCCAATGAGGTTGCGGGCCTCGTTTTGTCCGGCCGCATTCCATGAAGGATCGTTGGGATTGTACGAAACGAGGCAGAGAGCGAGCAGCAGGCCCAGCGCCAACAGGGCAATCGCTATGATCTCGTTACGGCGTGTGTTTCTGGGCGCCTCCGCTGATTGCACGTCTGGTAGTGTTGCCATAGGCTCTCCGGGAGTCTGGGGTCTAGAGTCTGAAGTCGAGATCCAGACGAAGAGTCTTTGTACGCCTGATCTCGACTCGTAACTCCATGCTGCTAAGCCGCGCGGCGCGCCAGCAAATAAGCCTTGATAAAGTCGTCGATATCGCCCGCCAGCACAGCGTCTACGTTGCCGCGCTCCAGTTTTGTGCGCGTGTCCTTAACCAGTTGGTAAGGTGCCAGCACGTAACTGCGAATCTGCGATCCAAAAGAAATGTCTGCCTTGTTGGCTTCGAGTTCAGCGGTTTCAGCTTTACGCTTTTCCAATTCAAGTTCGTGGAGACGCGATCGCAAGACCTGCATGGCGACAGCGCGATTCTGATGCTGGGAACGCTGGTTCTGGCACTGCACCACTATGCCCGTGGGCAGATGCGTGATCCGCACGGCGGAATCCGTCGTGTTGATGTGCTGGCCACCGGCCCCTGTGGCGCGGTACGTGTCCACCCGAAGGTCCTTGTCGTTGATTTCAACCTCAATGTCCGCGTCGATTTCCGGATATACGAAAAGTGAAGCAAATGAAGTATGGCGTCGCGAGGCCTGGTCGAAGGGAGAAATGCGCACCAGCCGGTGAACTCCGGCTTCCGCGGAGAGCAGGCCGTATGCGTATTCCCCTGTCACCGTGAACGTCACTCCCTTAAGCCCGGCTTCATCCCCGGGTTGGTAGTCAATGATCTCTGTTTTGAAGCCCCGCTGCTCCGCCCACTTCAAATACATGCGCAAGAGCATCTCGGCCCAATCCTGCGATTCAGTGCCGCCTGCGCCGGGATGGATGGTGCAAATGGCATTGCGTTCGTCGTTTTCGCCGGCCAGCAGCATTTCAGTTTCTGCCAGGTCCATTTCGTGACCCAGCCGCTCGAGAAGCGTTTGAAGTTCTTTCAAAGATTCCTCGTCCTGCTCGGCAAATTCAAAAAGGACACCGGCGTCGGCTATCTGAGATTCGAATTGCTCCTGTCGTTGAATCTTTCTTTCCAACACGCTGCGCTTTTGCAACAGTTTCTGCGCCGCCTCCTGATCATTCCAGAACTCCGGTGCGGAAGCTTGATTCTCGATACGCATCAACTCTTCACGGCCGGCGGGCACATCAAAGAAACCTCCCGAGCTGTTCGATACGCGCGAGCAAGTCGTCGTACGAAGCTCTTAATTCTTGAGTAGATAATGTTTCTATCATTGTTTGGGAATAGTTCCTGTCTGGCGACCAGGGTCTCCCGAGTTAAGATTCAATTAACGCGCTTTCGCGAATAGTCTGCCCGATGCGACAGAGGCTGCTAGTGTAACCAAAGTAATGAAAGCGCAAATTCCGACGAACAAGTCGCCGTGCTTTGTATAAAAAGTCTTTCCCGTCTTGTCGTTGACGGCCCAGATCCGAACCGCCGGTTGAAATCCGCTGGTTAGATCCTTTACTTCCCCATTGCCGGAAACGTAGGCGGTCAGGCCGGTATTGGTTACGCGCAAAAGCGGCCGGTCGTTCTCCACTGCTCGAAAGATGGCGTTTGCCAGGTGTTGTCGCATTACAGGGGTTGGACCCAGGTAACCGTCATTCGAGATATTAATCAGCACGCCTGCCCCTTCATTCGTGAATGTGCGGGCAATGGACGGGAATGCCGATTCAAAACAAATAAAAACTCCAGCGCGGGTCTGGCCCAAAGGCATTAGCGAATACTTCGTACCCGCTGTGAAGCCGCCTACTAGCGGGGCAATCGCATTCGATCCGGGCGCCCAATCCGGCAATGGCACATACTCGCCAAACGGCATCAGACGAATTTTATCATACTGAGCGACGAGCCGACCCTCTTCATTTACCATCAAAGCAGAATTGTAGTCACCGCCCCCGGTTGCCGACTCAAGCGAGTTGAAGAGTAGCGAGGTGCGATTCTCTTTTACGAAGCCCGTTAGCAGATCGCGAAGCTGCGGGTCGCTTCCGTAAGCGAAGTTCATTGGCGATTCGGGCCAGATGACCAGGCGGGGAAGTACACGACGTTCTGCCAGGGAATCATGCCTGGCTAAGTCGCTGTCAACTGACCCGGCATTGTCGATCTGACCGTTGCGTTCCCAATTCTGCAATGCAGTTGTGCTTAGCGAAATGTGCCGCTTTACGAAGGCCTCCATGGCTGCCCGTTCCGTTACGGGTTCCATTGGAACGTTAGGCTGCACTGCGACGACGACTGCTTGCGGCAACGAGAGGGCAGGGAACTCCGGCTTACCTGTGGATCTCGCCGAAACAAAAACCACAGTGACTATCGCCAGCAGAATGGTTGCCGAAACAATCAAGGCGAGTTTGTTTCTTTCCACAAACAGGTAAGCCAGAACCGAATTGCTCAGCACGATCAAGAACCCAACGGCATAGACGCCGCCCCACTGCGCAGTTTGAATCAGGACAGGAAAAAAAGTTTGCGAATAACCGGCCGCATTCCATAACTGACCAGTAATGGCGAGCCTGGCCCATTCAAACGAAGCCCACACAAAAGGCGCAGCCAGGAGCGCGATGGCCCCCCAGCGCGCGAGCAACCGCGCGAGCACGAGGCAGGAGAGCGCGGGGAAGAGTGCCACCAGCAAGACTGGGATTAGCAACAGCGCGTAGGCGAGCCAGGTGGGAATATGCCCATAGCGAATCATCGAATAGGTCAACCAGTAACAGGTACCGTAGAAGAACAGCGCGCCCCACAACCAACCCAGGATAAATGCGGACGTGTCTGTCGGCCTGCGCGCCAGAATGACGAGTAGCGGAACGAGACTGACCCAGGCAAGGAACCAGAGGTCAAAATTTGGAAACGAGAGAATCAGAAGAACTGCGGAGCACAAAGTGAGGAGAGTTTCGGCAATGCTCGGATGCCAGGTTTTAGCGCGCGCGTGTTTGAACGCAGCGCGTGTCCTGATAACAGAGAGGCCAGACGGGGCCGCGTCGTGCATGTCGCGGAGTGTAACAAACTAATTAGCTGGTCATCGAACGCCGGACCGCTATGAACCAAGTTGCAGCGACCGAGGTTGTTCCGCCTGCCCCTATAACTTATTTCTGTCGCGCCTCGGGATCCGCCAGATTACTCCTGAAATGGTCGGTATGAAGGGCTGGAACGACAGAAATCGTCACCATGAAAGTGACAAATTTCGGCGACTTAGCTCTGTTCTCTGTCGCTACTGGGCGACAACAAAACTCGATAAGAAAACGCGTTGGTGACTTAGGAGACCGGCCTCGATCCGGGTACATTAAGGAAAACAGGGACGCTAAAATGCAGGAGAACCCAGCCATTTCTGACTGGGTTCCGTGTTTCGGGGGGAAGACTGAAGGGATGCTCGGCGGGTGGCTGGCGCAGCGGCAGGCGGCGCTCAGAGATGTGATGGCGGCGGGGGCACGTTTCATTTCGTGCTAGCCGACTGGAGTTAGAGCACATCGTGTGCCACTCAGCAAAATTCTTCTGGAACCTTGAAGGTATTAGACGTTAGGAAGGATTTCCTGGAATGAGGGAAAGACGGGACGTGCCTGGAAGACTTAGACGAACGCGAATCAACACGGGAAATCGTCTGGTGCAAAGCGAAGTATAGAAGGTCTTCGCAACCCTGGACGCTCACTACCGGCCCATGGTGACCTGCCGTTGCAGCGCGATTGCTTCCTGGTTGTTTGGGTCGATGTTAATGGCGCTGGCAGCGTACTTCACGGCCTCGCCGCGATCGCCACGCTCCAGAAAAATTCGGCCGAGAAGTATGTGGGCGTCGATTAAGTTAGGATCCCAAAAGATTGCTGCTCTCAAGGCAGCGATAGCCGCTTCCTGTTCCCCACGTCGCTGATTGATTCGTCCACTCAAAAGGAAGGCTTCGGCATTCGTCGGCTCAAACATCAATACGCGCGCAATCTCCGGCAATGCTTCGTCATCTCGTCCGGCCTGATAAAGCTCGCGAGCTTTCGCGAGCATGTCCTGGGTGCTCGCGGCTCTTGCCGCCTCAGCGCTTGCCGCCATTCTTCGCTGTAGATCCGAAATGTCATCTTGATTGAGCACTTCACGCACCCGCAAAGAAACTGCCGCTGTGGTCTGTGATTTCTGCCATTCCGTTTGCCACTTGGCATAGGCCTGGAGATAACGCCGAGCCTGATTGTCGGCGGCCGTCGCTGCCTCAGCACGATTAGTGCGCTCCAGCGCTTTGGCTAGAAGAAAGTACGCCTGGCCATCCCTCGGATCCATGGCGATTAGTTTCTGTAATTGTTCGGCCGCTTCTGCATACTTCCCGGAGAGAAACAGACCATAAGCGTAATTGAACTGAACCATGGGATCGTCCGGAGAAGATTCCGCGGCCCGGGCAAGTATGCTGACCCCCTGGGTCAGAAGCTTTAAATGGTCCTCGGCCTTTTTCTCACCACGGGACGCTTGCACCGCGACCGCCCCAGCGTTGTTGTAAACACCGACCAGGGGCATTTCTAAAGATAGAGGTACCAGCGCCGCCAAGGCGCGGCTCAGGTCGCCTAACCTCCAATAAGCCAGGCCGGCATAAAACTGTGCTTCACCATAGTGCGGATCCTTCTTCTGAAGCATGGTGAAGTATTCGGCAGCCTCTTTCCACTTGTTGTCCGCCAGATAGAACGTCCCCAGCTCGAAAGCCGCCTGACTATAAACTGCGTCCTCGTTTTCCCTGGCGTAAAGATGCATTGCATTCTTTAAGTAAACCGCCCGCTTTGGATCTCGCCTATTTGTCTGCACACCTTTCACGTAAGCCTCAAAGGCCAACGGCGGAATCTTCGTAGCTTCCTCGATAAGACTGTTCTGTGAAAAAGGGAGCGCCTTATCGCGTTGCGAGAGGATTTGATATGCGAGTCGGCCCTGCATGGTTTGCAGGGTGGCGATTGCTCCGCCAAAGTCGTAAACGCGCGGCGCCCAATTGCCCTCGAATACATCGCCGACCATACGCCCTTCATTGACTTTGACCACGCGGGCTTCACCGATTACGGAAGCGGGTCTTATGGTCTTGTCGTTACTATTCTTGGTTTGTTTGTTTGCTGATTGGTCCTGTTCCTCAGGTGGCGTGACGCTGTACGTGCCGACTACAATCATAGTCGCTTTAGCTTCGCGAGCGAGCTTGATTGCAGTAGCGCGCGATGGCAGCACGGTAAGCGGCAAGCGAAGTCTCTGGTAGGCCAGAGCGCGCTCATCACTTGAAATTACGTGCAGACCAGGCTTGTTCAGTAATGCCGAAAGCGAGTCGGCAAAGCTTTCGCCCACCCAGTTGTACTCGGGGAAGTTCGAAGTGTTTTCAAAAGGAAGAACGAGGACCAGGTCGCTCGCGGGAGCGGCCTGCGCGGCGGCGTCTGAAGTCAATAAACAATTCGAGAAAACAAACGCCAACGCCAGGACAATACTTTTGAGCTTATTTCCAACCATCAAACGATTTCCTTCACCATGTCCTTTTCTGGGGCCGAAATTGGATGCGTCTATCATAGCAGCGGTTGGTCACCGACGCATCCGCTGGAAAGAGTTCTCAGTCGGGCTTAATTAGCGAGCCTTCTTCAATTGGTGCAACACGGTATCCAAACTCTTGGACCAGAGATTCAAATCAAAATTCTGCGGATCGTCGTGCGCGTCTGGAATGCCGGCGTCGACAGCAGCGTGATAAGCGGGAATTAGCCATTCGCCGCGCCTAATGCTGGCGGCAATATAAAGCAAAGCCAGCCGATCCATTTGCGCTTCCGTGAAACCGGGTGAAGGCGCGGTCGCATCGTTTCCTGGCTTCGCGTCAGGATCACTGCGCCGAGGCTGAACCAGCTCCACGTGAATTTGAAGACCTTTGGCGGACTCCTTCAAACGGTCGCGCGCGAACTTCGTTCCGTAACGTCTCTCCGGCAGCGCAGAGCCAAACGCAACCACCGTTATGGATTTGCCAAGTCGACTGACAAATACGTGTGCCACCTTTGAATTGGCCCATCGTTTCTGCAGATCATTCCATTCCCAGCTGGCGTCGTCGATGTCCGGAGGAAAAGGCTTGTCGAGATAATTCGGAGTGCTGACATCATGGATAACAAAGTAGCGCGCCGGGACCATGGAACCATTTGGCAATGTTGCCGCCGAAAGCGATTCATCGAGCGATCCGCCAATATCCGTCTCCGCAATTTCATGTGCCACAAGATACCGCCGCAGCACTGCCTTCTCCATTGTCATTCGAGTGCCGATGATCCCGCTGAGCGGGGCGGGAAGCTTCTTCAATGGCGCATCGAGATGTCCACCCTGCCTGACTGGCCGCAGCAAACACGTCGCTTGTTCGAGAGGCGTGCCGGCAAAGCTAAGCGACGATTGATCGAAAGGGCAGGGCGTGTCTTGAGCCCGTGCTGGAAGTATGAAGAAGAGCGAGGCGGCGAAGAAGACCACGAGGCAGGGAACCAATGAAGCAGTTGACTGCCCGGGTCGAATGCGCAGTTTCCCGCTCTTTCCGGGCAAGCCGAAGTCCGCAGCTCCAGTATCGGTTAGCCTCAGTTCAATCGAATGCCGTCTGGACTCTGCAAACATGGTGGCGTGACTACGACTTCGAGAATGAAGCTACCGGCCGCAACGCCTGAAACATTGTGCGCAAAAGACATCATACCTCTTATTTGTGGCGGAGATGGAGCGAAGGAGGTTCAGACACGAAAGGACCATCACTCTCCGGCGAGCGGATTGCGAACCTCGAGACGTTGCCTCGATCACAATCGATTACATTGAGTATACGGTAGCCACGATTGGCTGTTCGAGGGTAGGACTTGCGGGCAGGATAGCGCTGTCGGCGCTTTCAAGGTCCTTCGCCAAGAGGCTGGGGATGAAAGCAGCGCCCACAGGGTAAGAGAAAAGGTACCCCTGACCGTATTCACATCCGAGCGCTTTGAGTTGGCGGTACTGTTCCTGCGTTTCAACTCCCTCCGCGATGACTTCCAACCCCAGGTTGCGTGCGAGCGTAGCAATCGTGCGCACGATCTCCGCGTTGTCGTTGGCTTCGGTCATCCGGCTGACAAAAGAGCGATCAATCTTTAGGTAGTTAACCGGGAAGCGGTGCAAATAGCTAAGGGAGGAATAGCCGGTGCCAAAGTCGTCAATGCTGAGTTGCACACCCAGAGCGCGCAATTGCTTGAACATAGCGGCGGCAGCTTCCGCATTCTCCATGACCACGCTCTCCGTAATCTCCAGTTTCAGGCAATGGGGATTAAGGCCACTCCGCTCGAGGGCTCGTTTCACCTGCTCGACCATGTCGGACTGGGCGATTTGTCTTGCCGATAAGTTAACACTGAGACTGAGCGTTCGGAAGCAGGGTGATTGTCGTTGCCACTCCGTAATGCTCATGCATGCGTGTTCCAGGACCCACTGTCCGATCGCCACAATTAGACCGGTCTCCTCCGCGGCGGGAATGAAGTCCTCCGGCGAAACCAAACCGCGTTCGGGATGATTCCAGCGCACCAGCGCTTCGAAGCCGGCGAGCTTGCCCGTTTCCATAACTATGATCGGCTGATAATGAACGCAGAACTCCTGTTGCTCGATTGCCTGTCGCAGGTCGCTCTCAAGGCGCAATCGGGACACGGCGCTGGCATGCATGCCGGTGTCGAACATTTCGTAACGAGCCTTGCCATTCTCCTTGGCTCGGTACATCGCAGTGTCGGCGTCACGCAGAATGTCTTCAGGCCGATCGTAACCAGAGCTGCTGAGTGCGATGCCGATGCTTGCAGTAGTGAAGGCTGAGTTCTTATCCAGTTCAAAAGGAGCAGTCAGTTCCTGTTGTATCCTCTCCGCGACACGTATTGCATCGCTGGGGTCATCGATGCTGCTAAGCAGGATCGCGAATTCGTCGCCGCCGAACCGGGCCAGGGTATCGGTCGGGCGCAGACAGCCTTCCAGGCGCTGAGCAAAAGCAACCAGTAAGAGGTCTCCATGAGTATGGCCCAGACTGTCGTTGATGTTCTTGAAACGGTCGAGATCGAGAAACAATACCGTAAACAAGTAATCGGTTCGGTGCCTGGCACTTTCGATTTCAACCTTCAGAAGTTCCGAAAACATCAGACGATTAGGCAGTCCCGTCAAAGAGTCGTGAAAGGCCGCATGACGGAAGTGCTCTTTGGTATCCTCCAGCGTCCGGCTGATTCGCTCTTGTTCCTTGATGTAACTATTAAGTTCCTGAACATGCCGCTCGGCTTGTTCGGCACGCTCGCGCTCGAGTTCCGCGCGGGAGCGTTCCGCGAGTTCGGCTTGCCGGGCCGATGCCTTCACTTCCCGCATGTAGCGATCATAGCTGAAGTAGACCATGGCGATCACCGGCACGGTAACCAGCAAGGCGTAGAGACGTGCCGTGCCAATGCTGCTGACAACCAAGCCAGCGGCCGCGGCGCCGGCGAAGTAGGTGATCGATATCCAGAGAAAATTCTGGCTCCACATATGCCAGATCGATTGATTGTCCTTGAAGGCATTCGCAATCGCGACCAGGGTGGTATGTGAAAGGTATTGCACCAGTCCCATCACGCACAGCGCAATCACGGCCACCGATGCCCCGCGCTGAAAGACACTGGAGGTCGATCCAAAGATAAGCTGCAAAACAGTTGAGGTAAAAAAGACAGCGCAGCCTAGGGATGCAGGGGCAAAGAGGACGTTCCGCAGCTTCTTGCTGATCCGAAGCACAGAGCAAAAGCCCGCAACTGCGCCGATGAGCGTAGCCCCTTCGCGGCCATAGATAAGCAGCGCAATGAAGACGAAAGTATCATCGACTGTGATGTTGGTGTTTATCTGCGGAATTCTAATGCCAACGCGCGATCCGACGACGATGGTTAACAGAACCAACAAAAGAAAATAAGGATCGATTATGGCGGCAGAGAGATTATAGGCAGAATAAGTGCACGCTACGACACCAGCCAAAACAATGAGCCACATGTAACAGTCGGCAAGTTTTTGTCTCAATGATTTCATGATGACGTGGGTCTTACCGTTCCTGCGGATGCAGGTAAATCGTGTCGTAGATTCCCCGGAACTGATATCCCGCCTTCTTGTAGAAATCTGCGAGATGTTCTCGACGTTCATTCATCAGCAAGCAAATTGATTGGGAACGCTTAAGAAGGATTCGCCCAAGTTGAGACAGGCAACGCGTGCCATGACCGCTGCCGCGTCGCGTTCCGTGGACATTGATGCCTTCGAGGTAAATCATTTGCGGCGTTTCGGCAAAGATGTCGGCCTTAAAAATCAACCGGTCTCCATCGCTCCATACCCAGACACGCTTTTGTTCAATTCGGCGCACCAAACGTTCGCGAAAGCCCGCAGGATCCTTCTTGAAAGGATCGATGCCGCATTCCGAGACGATCATTTCGGCGTTGATCTTTAGCACTTCCTCGAGATCGTTGAGGGTTGCCGGTCGTAGATCGGGGACAGGACCCTGGATTTCCGGGACGGCTTGTTGCTCGAACAAGAGCTCGCGGCAAGCTCTGAGCGGCTCATGACCGAGTTCAGAGTAGTAGCCCCAGAAACGCTGAATCATTTCATGTTCACCTCTGACAAGGTGCGAATCGGCGTACTGATGTTTGAGCTGTGCGAACGCTCTGAGCGCATCATCGCTCTGGGTTTCGATCAGCGTCGCATGGCCAATCAGAGCCACGCCTTCAAGTTTTCCTTTCGCGCCGCGACAGCCATAGAAAATGCCCCGGTTCTGCGCACTCACTACACCGTGGTCGCGGATGTAGCCAGCCATGCAGACCGTATGAATGGGACGCAGTGATAGAAACTCCAGGATCTCTTGCTTATGCTCATTCAGGAGCGCTTCAACTCTTCGGGACTCCCCGGAGGCGCGCTCGAGGACAAGCGTCTGCCGAATGGTCGCTTCCGCCTCGGTGGCTGTAACTGCGGATGACATGTTTTTGGCAGAGCCGGTAGTTTGCGTTTTGCGAGGTAAAGACTGAAGAGGGAGTGCAACCTCCCCCCTCAGTCGGGGCCTAAGTAACTAATCGCCATGGAGCATGGCTTCAGATGAACACGCTTGAACGGCAGCGTCGCCCATGACCACGCCGTCGCCCATGACGACGCCATCGCCCATGACCACACCATCGCCCATAACCACGCCGTCGCCCATGACGACGCCGTCGCCCATCAGTTGATCGATGGGTAGGAACACAGTTCCATCACCCATCACCACGCCGTCGCTGATCATGAGATTATCGCCCATGACAACGCCGTCACCCATGACTACACCGTCGCTGACCAGAATTCCGTCGCCGGCCACATCACCGTCGCCCATGACCACACCCAGAGCGTAAATCGGTTGGTACTGCATGATGAGATTCGAGCCGGTGACATAACTGTATTTCATGATCAGTCCCTGGGCCCATGTGAAGGTCTGATTGGCAATCGTCGTTTCCGGTGTCGGTGGTGTGTTCGTCGTTAGAAATGGCGAGCCAGTGACAGTCGAAGACGAAAGGTCTGTACGCACAAGTTTCGCCATTCGCATTGCGCCTTCCACGTTGACCTCACCTGCACCCTGCTCAAGCATGTTGTAGCCCTTCAGCGGCTGTGCGGTGTACATCAGAAGAGCCTTGATCATGTTCGGCGTCAGCTTGGGGTTGGCTTGGAGCAAGAGAGCGGCGGTACCCGCGACCACAGGGGTAGCCATTGAGGTTCCGCTAAGAAACATCATCTTCTTGTTATCATCGTCCGTTATGTTGGCGTCCAGTTCCGGATGCAGCGTGACCAGAAGATTTAATTTATCAGCACCAAGGTCGGATTCGGCGTAGATCAGTTTGTTTCCCGGCGCGATCAAATCCGGCTTTACGATGTTGTCATAGTGTTGGATGCCACTGTCGTCAGTGTAGAAACTGCGGGTGGGACCACGCGAGCTGTAGGTCGCCACGCCGTCATCGTTGCGCTCATCCGTGCCGAAGGTATTGGCAGCGCCGACCGTAATTACTGAAGGCTCATTTCCTGGGGAATGAATGTGCCCATAGATTTTGGTTCCATTAGCGTCCTTGCCATTATTGCCGGCGGCAGCGACGACGACGATTCCCGCGTCGACCAGCGCTCGCGCGGCGCGACAGACTGGGTCGTTCTTGTAGGAACTGACTGCTGGCGCACCGAGACTCATGTTCACGATTCGAATGTTGTACTTGTCCTTATTCAGCGGATTGGTCGCGCTAACCGCTTTGTTTGGATCCGCCGGGCTAAGAATCCAGTTAAGCGCGTTCAGCAAGACCGAGCTGCTGCCGACCCCGCGCTTATCCAGGACACGCAAGTTGATTATGCTGACAGCTGGCGCGATCCCTTGAAAAATGTTGCCGCTCTTCGTGCTGGTTCCGCCGGCAGTTGATGCGACGTGAGTTCCATGACCAAAAGGATCAATGTTGGGCGTGTTCTCGGTCGTGAAGTCCTTACTGAACCTGACACCTTGTTTGAATGCTCTGTGGGCCCCGTCAATACCGGAGTCAAGTACGGCGATGCCGATGCCAGCACCGTCGAAAGTGGTGCTGACGGTTCCGGATGTTTGAGTTCGAATCAGGTCCGTACCCGTCGTGGCGGTAACATGGCCCAGCGTTTCGAGTTTTACGTCTGGGGAAATGTAGTTGGTTAGATGGTTCGCTGCCAGTTCTTCAATCGCTCTGACTGGAACCTGGATCTTCATGGCGCCGACCTGGGCCATTCGGTGGGTGATAAGGACGCCATTGCGTTTAAGTAAATTGGTAAGTTCAGGGTTTCGCACGTCATCGGCCTGCAGAATGACCCCAACGCGATCATTTTCAGAGTTCACGTTTCGCGCCAGTTCGCGCAGATCGGCGGATACCTTTTCACCCACGAACTGTACGGAGCTGTCGGAGCTGTCGCTTTCTGCCTTGCCGGATTCTGATTCCTTAGCGGTTGCATCGCCGATACGAATCGTCTGGAAGAGCGCTGTCAGCGACTCGTCACCAGAGATATAGGCTGTGTACTGGTCAGACGTGGCCGCGCCGATTAGCCGGAATTGACCCTGGCTTAGCGCAGATTGTATGGCTGCTGAAGCGACTTGATTGGCGTAAGAGCCTACATACTGATGGAGCTGCTCGACAAAAAGGATGATCTGTCCCTTGGCGGCAGCCGCCTCGTTTAAGGTCGCGGAAAAGCGCGCCACAAATTCCTCACTATCGTTGACGCCGGCTGAGAGCTTATCGAGACTTAGCGAGAAAATGCGCTTGTCTCTAAGGTTTTCCGGGGCTTTCCCGGCAACAATCCTCTGCGCCAGACCGCTGATGATCTCCGAGGTATCGAGATTGATCCCGTCGTTGATTAGCACCGGGTTTCGATTCGGGCCCGCGGAAAGTGCGTTGAGAAGCTCGCGAATCTCAGCGCGATGCCCACTGATGGGTTCGAGCTTTCCCTGGCGAGCCAATCTCGTTAAATCAGTTGCGTAGCGCGACAGGAGTGGATATCGCTTGACGCCGTTGGTCGCGTTCTGTCGCGTCGATCCTTTTTCGGAATCGGCGCTGACGATTTTGCCAGTGCTGCTCACGCAAATGGATACCACTAGGGAGAGAGTCGCGATTATCGCGGCCGTAGTGGAATGTTTTGTCTTCTTCATTTTCGTAGTCCTTAAACGAGCGGGGCGGCCCTTCTCATCATTGTTTGTGCGGGCTATTGAGTTCTGCCCACCTTCGGGAACTCCCACTACCATATTCCCCTCGGGAACTTAGGCTGGTAAGTGCGTGCCGAGTCTCGCTTTCGCATAAGGTCGGCTCTTATCGCTAACATGATGATTGAAAGAACAGTCTCGACACTTATCGAGTGACAGGCAGATTAGCGAGCGATGTGCCAAACCTTTTAGGCGGATTCTGACGGCGTGAATCTAAACAAAACCTAAATAAAACTCGGCACAAAAGAAAAAGGCGCTACACCGTTAAACAGACCAGCGCGTGCTGCAATCTGACCGAGGTTATTCAATCTGATTTAGGTTTTTAGTCGATTTGAACTGTAGGAAGGAATTCTCGCCGGATTGTGCAGGCAGTATATGTGGCAGAGGCCGGGAAAGTGGTGAGCTCATAGCGTCCCGATACGGCGTCGAACCGTGTCGCCGCCCTGAAAGAGGCACGATTGGCTGTAACTCAATGAACCTCGGGAAGCATTTATCGCACTTTACCGCGCTTCCAGGGACTCATCTAGCAAAACTGGCTTTCAGCTTTGAAGAGGCAGTCGCTCCGGGAGCGATGTTCCGGCGCCGCAACCAGGTTCATGATTCACAGAAGGTCTCGGCGCCATAAACATTGCGTCTCTACGGAAGTTTGTTAGATTGTTTTCACTGGTTCGTGTCATCCTAACGCGAATATGAAGTCGCTGCTCGCCTTTGTGATTCTGCTTGGCCTATTTCTCTCCTTCGCCATTGCTGGCGCGACAGTGATTAAATCTTCGGCTGGGATGTCTTCACCGCGGCGTAGTGACATAGTTGAGCAGTCAGCATTTGAAAAAAGGGAAGCCGCTTACCGCGCTAACAACATTGGCGTCGCCTTACTCGAACAGTACAAAGCTAAGGATGCGGTGGAATCCTTCACCCGCGCGTTGGAAATCAAACCGGATCTCCTAATCGCCCGGATGAATCTCAGTATTGCGCTTTATTACTTGCCGGACGCGGAGGGGGCGAAACGCGAAGCTGAGAAATCGCTGACTCAGGATCCGACTAGTCCGCAGCCGCATTACATTCTGGGCCTTATTGCCCGTGCGCAAAATCGATTCGAAGAAGCAATCGCGGAGTTCCAAAAAGTTCTAAAGACGGATTCCGATGACGTCGGTTCAAACATCAACGTCGGGCAAATATTTGCCCAACAGAAAAATTACGCCGAAGCAACTGCCGCCTTTCGCAGGGCGATTGCAGCTGAACCCTACAACGAAAGCGCGCTCTACAACCTCGGGATTCTGCTGACCCGTACGGGTAATAAGGCAGAAGGGCAGCGCCTATTGCAGAAGTTTCAGGAACTGAAGCAGAGCGGTGCGGGAACCACGATCGGAACCAACTATCTCGAAGGCGGACATTTCGCCGAGGCTGTAGTTTCCACCGGCATCGAAGCCGAACTTGTCAATCGGAATACTCCTGCCGTTTTCTTCGCAGATGCGAGTGAACAGCTTCTTCCAGGGGATGTTGGAAGAGCAGCCGGCAAGCGGCCAGGCCGCGAGCGTTTCTATTCTGCGGTGCTCGAGGGTAACGATCGAGCGCAGGCGATTGTGTTATTTGATTATGACGGGGATGGTGACCTGGACATCTTCGACGCATCGTCTTCGCAGCGTTTGTTGAGGAACGATGGCGGCAAGTTTACTGACGTGACTACTGGCTCTGGTTTGTCCATAAGCGGAAGTCAGTATTGCTTCGCGGCAGTTGCCGGTGATTACGACAATGATGGAAGGCCTGACCTGTTTGTCGCCCGCTTCGCTGAGAAACGTTTCGTGCTTTATCGAAACGATGGTAACGGCCATTTTTCAGATAGGACCAAAGAAGCTGGCATTGAGGTACCAATGCTGGAAGGGTCGCCGTATCTTTCAGCGGCTTTTGTGGATGTCGACCACGATGGTGACTTGGATCTCTTTATTGCCGGACCAACGAACGCTTTGTTTCGCAACAATGGCAATGGAGCTTTCACCGATATTACCGAAGCTGCAAAAGTAACTGCGCGGAATTCATTTTCATCTTCGTCCGCAATCATACCTACCGATTTCGACAATCGCCGCGACATCGATCTCTTCTTGCTTCCGAAGGCTGATCCGCCAAGGCTGTTCCGCAATTTGCGCGATGGAACATTTCGCGATGTGGCCAAAGAAGTCGGGCTCGACCGCCAGGGCGCGTTCTGGTGTGCCGCGGCGGGCGACGTCAATAAAGACGGATTTACGGATTTCTTTTTGGGCGCGGACAGACGAGGAGTCTTTGCGACGAGCGACGGGCACGGGCACTTCAAACTAACGCCGGCGCCGTCAGAAACCAAAGAAACGATGGCGGCCCAGTTTCTGGACTACGATAATGATGGCCTGCTGGATCTTGTCGCGGTTACGACTAAGGGCCTGCGTTTGTGGCGCCACGTTGGTAACGATTTTGTTGATGTCAGCGAGCGAGCTTTGCCTGCTGTTGTTCGAAACCTGGATGCAACCTTCGGCTATCGCGGAATGTTTTCAGGTCAAACCGCAATGGCGTCAGGTGATCTGGATCGTGACGGGGACACCGATTTGGTTTTGCGTGGCTCGGGCGGCCAGTTGAAGATCTTGCGTAACCAGGGTGGCAGTCGTAATCATTCCGTGGCCGTGAATCTTCATGGCCGCATCAGCAACAAGAGCGCCGTTGAATCAAAGATCGAAATGCGCGCCGGCAGTTTATGGCAAAAGCTGGAAACTTATTCAGCCTCACCAGCGCCGGCGCCTGCTGATCTGATCTTCGGCCTGGGCAAGCGCGAAAGGCCTGATGCCGTGCGGGTGATCTGGCCGGCGGGGATTGTTCAGGCTGAAACGGAGTTTCCCGCAAAATCTGTCGCGGGTCTTAGACTCGACATCACCGAACTCGATCGCAAGCCTTCCTCGTGTCCCTATTTGTATACGTGGAATGGCCGGCGCTTTGAGTTCGTTACTGATTTCATGGGCGGCGGCGAGATGGGTTATCTCGAAGAACCCGGCCGCTATAACAAGCCCGACCCTGAAGAATACGTGCGTATCCGCGGCGATCAACTGAAAGAAAAAGACGGACGTTATGAATTGCGGGTTACCAACGAGCTTGAAGAAGCGATGTTCGTCGATCGGCTTCAACTAATCGCCGTGGCCCATCCTAATGGCACGGAGGTGTATCCAAACGAAGGAATGAGCGACCCGCCGAAGCCGTTCAAGCTTTTCGTAACACACAACGCGCGGCCGCCGTTGAGTGCAGTCGATGATCATGGTCACAATGTTTTGGATCTGATTTCGCACATGGATCGGCGCTGGCCCGATGATTTCAAACTCGATCGGATTCGTGGTTATGCGGAAGAACACACCTTGACGATGAAGTTTTCCGCCGGGAGCGCGGACCTCTCGTCTGCAACTGCCCGGCGCGGCCTCGCTGAAAAAAGAAAATGGCGAACGGAAAAGCGAAGTCTTGCCGCACATCAGGGCGCTAACGCCGCGAAAATCAGTGACCGCACCGACGTGAGGGCGAAAAACAACAAACCCGAACGAGTAGTCTTGTTGCTAACCGGCTGGACCGACTATGCATGGTCCAGCGATAACCTTGCCGCTTCGCAGGCTGCAAAGGCAATGAAGCCACCGGCCATTCAGGTTAAGGATAAAAAGGGAATTTGGCGCACGGTAATCGAAGACATCGGAATTCCTGTCGGACGGCCGCAGACTGTGACTATCGATCTCACCGGAAAGTTTTTCAGCCCGGATCGCGAAGTGCGCATCGTTACAAACATGCGTATTTATTGGGACCAGATTCTAGTCGACACGTCGGATCTAAAGTCACCGGTGCAAACCACACGGCTCGATCCAGTTCGCGCTAATTTGCATTGGCGAGGTTTCTCGGCAGAGGTGACACCCGACGACCGCGAACCATTTGGCTACGATTATAGCCGGGTATCATTCACTTCTCCCTGGAAAGTAATGACCGGGCGATACACACGCGAAGGTGACGTGCGCGAACTGCTTTTGAGAAGCGATGACCTGTTCGTAGTCAGCCGGCCAGGAGATGAGATTAGTCTTTCGTTCGAAGTGACAGCCCTTCCGGCCCTGCCTGCGGGTTGGAAGCGCACATTCCTGCTCTACGCTGACGGTTTCAGCAAAGAGATGGACATCAACTCCGCGAGTCCCGATCAGCTTGCGCCTTTGCCGTTTCATGGGATGAGCCGTTATCCCTATCCACGGATCGAGCATTATCCGCTGACCGACGAGCGTCGAAAATATATTGAGAAATACAACACCCGGATAGTGACTTCGCCGGTGCCATCGATTGGGGCGTTTTTGGTTCGGTGATTTATCCACAGATTACGCCGATTAGGCAGAAGGAGAAAAAGATCAGCGCATCGTTGATCTAAGCATCCCTGATTTTGCTATCTGTGTAATCTGTGGATAGCCGAGAGTTGTTTATGGAACACATTAGATATTCCGTGGCGTGTTGCCAAACAGACATGCCGAATCCGATTGAGCGAAAGGCGATGCGCGCAAATACCGACCGCATGCTCTCGATGATCGATTCGGCAGTCGCGGGAGCGGCGCCGTTCCTGCCAGTGCGGCTGCTAGTCTTTCCCGAGTTCGCTCATTCAGCGCCGGTCTTCGAAACGGCCAAAGAGCTGCTCGAGAAACTCGCAATTCAGATTCCAAACGAGCACACCGAACGTTTGGAACTAAAAGCCCGTGAGCACGACATCTACATTCAAAGCGGCTCAATGCTCGAGCTCGATCCCAGGTGGCCCGGGCATATTTTCAATACAACATGTCTGATCGGTCGCGAAGGAATTCTTTACAAGTATCGAAAAGTGAACACGTGGATTCCCTACGAAGTACATACCAGCCCGCACGATCTGGAAGGATATGATGAGCCGCTTTTTCCGGTTGCTGATACGCCAATCGGCCGCATCGGTTGTGCCATCTGTTACGACTGGTTGTTTCCGGAAGCGATGCGCCAGCTCGCCGCGAATGGCGCGGAAGTTCTAGTTCGCGTTTCCGCGTACATGGATCCGTGGGGCGCGACCGAGCCAATGGCCTGGTGGACGGTAATCAACCGCGCTCGCGCAATTGAGAACATTGCCTATGCTGTTGCCGCGAATCAGGGCGCAAGCCTGAAACACTATCCACCGTATTCATGGCCGGGCGGCAGTCAGGTAGTGGATTACGACGGCCGACTCCTGGCTGAAGCATCGCCGGGCCCCGGCGAACGAATCGTCGTTGCGCCGATCGATGTTTCTGCGCTACGGCACGAACGCGCCTCACGTCGCGGACATCACATGTTGTCGCATCTGCGCACGGAAGCGTATCCGGTTTATCAGCGGCCCCAGTATCCGCCGAAGACTGGGGACGAGAACGCGCAGCCTTCCTATGATCGCAACAATCGATTGATCGATGAGGCCAAGCAGCTACTAAAGGAGTCCGATTTCGTTGAATGAAGAGCGAGTTGAGAAGAAGGCATCCGACGGACTTCGTGATTTCGAGGATCCGTGGATCGTCTTTGATTGTCTTTCCGGGCGGTCGTGTTATCTCTCCGGCTGAGCGCTTCTTAAGATCTATTGCCCACGGAAACACTGCTCGCAATCTCAGGGGTGGTTTTCCTTAAGACGTTTTCCATTTTTGAAGCCCCACACATTTCCCAGGTGGCGCATTTTGGCTAGTTTGGATTTGTCTTGCCAACAGTTTCACCTGCCGGCCGGCATGGTTGCCCTTGTTCGTATCGCTTGAGGTCTGCATTCAGTTGCGCCAGCAGCTCTGTCTTGTGCTCCTGCTCTGCCACAGCGATCATCCGCCGCTGCCACTCGGCCGCTTCCCCACATCGGCCGAGTTCAGCCAGAGCCATCGCCACAAGCGCACCATGCGCCGATGAATCACTGACCTCATAAATCATTTGGGCGAGTTCCAGCGCGCGAGCGCCATCACGCAAATCATACTGCGGTGAAGCCGCGAGCAGATAAGCCAGCATCACCGTCGTCCGTTCCTTTTGGGGATATTGCGCGTGCGCTTTTTTCAATCTGTCCAGCGCTTGTTTGGACTGCCGCTTCTGCTGCAGAAGTTTCACCTGTTCCAGGAGCGCATCCTCGTTATTGGGATCTGCTTCGGCCACCCGAGAAAACTCTACCAGCGCCTCTTCCAGTCGTTCGGACCTCAACAGTTCGCCGGCAAGGAAAAATCGTGCCCTGACATCATTCGGATTAACGCTGAGAATGTACTGCAAATGGGGGATCGCTGGTGCGTGTTTGTTTTCCTTTGCTAACAGAATGGCCAGATTGTAATGGGCGTTGGTGTTTTGGGGATCGATACGAAGAGCTTCGGCAAAATGCTCAGCAGCGCCTTTTAGATCTCCAGCCAGGCTAAGCGCTGCTCCCAGGTTGACGTGAGCTGGAAGGCTGTCGCGGTTTACCTTGATTGCCTGGCGAAATTCATCGATAGCTTCTGTATACCTTCGCGACTCCAGGGCCAGCTTGCCACGAATCAGGTGGATACGTTCTCCCCTGATCAACTCGCCCAATCCGTCCACCAGAGGATCGTTCACTCGCACGCCTACCGTACCCTTTTGCGCCAGATGAGCCGCCGCTTTCTCCGCATCACCGAGATTACGATAGGCCATGGCCAGGGAATAATGGATCCTATTCGCGCCGGGTGCCAGCGCCACCGCTGCCTCAAAATACTTGACCGCTTCAGGGTAGCTTCGTTGCGACAGAGCGACCTGGCCAAGCCCGTAGAGCGCTGCCGCACTGCTCTTATCGATCACCAGCGCTGTTTTGAAATTCTCTTTTGCCTCTTCCAGCCGGTTAAGTTGCAGATAGATGTTCCCCAGATTCACCGGCACGGCTACGTAATCAGGCTGCAACGCCCGAGCGGTGCGGTAGCGGCGGATGGCGTCGTCGGTCAGATCCTCCTGCTGGTCCATATGGGCGAGTAGATAGACCCAGCGGAAGTCTTGCGGCGCCAGGCTACTGGCATTGAGATAACACTCCCGTGCCGCAGAGTTCAGCGAATATGCTTGATAGTTTTCTCCCATCGTGCCATAAGCCTCACTGAGCGCTGCCCCTGTGGTTTTGGTATTCTTTGCGGTCGCAGCGAGCGTGGCTTGCAACGATGCCAGTTGTTCGCGCACCCCAGGTTCCAACTTCGTAAGGTCCGGCCAGTGCAAGGGAAAAAGGTTGGCCCTCGGCGGCGGCAGAAAATCATTAGTCTGGACAGTGCCTTGCGGGCGAACTCCCGCCGCCGGCGAAAAGACACTCACCAGTAACAAATAAAGGACCCATCGTCGTTGAACGCGAGTCCTGCTTCTCTCGACCAGAGCGTTCATTTCCTCTGTGGGCTGGCACCTTCCTTCAACGTAGCGTATCGATCAACCCGCAGATCCTTCCATTCATCGATGGCACCGTCGGGCCAGCGCACGCGTACAGCTTCCAGTTGGCCCGCGCCGCCCAGTCCGGCGACCACGCGGGGATCATTCGCCGAAAGATAGCTGCCGTCAGTTCTCACTCGCCGCCACAGGGTCTTGTTTTTCGAAATGACAATCTCCACATGCGCCCCCAACATGTCCCGTTGAATGTCCTTGCCTATCAATCGCAGTCCCAGCCAATGGTTTCGATTGCCGACTTGATTCAGAAGTAGCCTTGCCGGCCCGTTGTTGTTCGTAATGAGCGCGTCAATGTCCCCGTCGTTGTCGACATCGCCGAAGGCTGCGCCGCGGCTGACTTCGAGAAGTTGGAACGCCTCGCCTGCCTGGAGAGACACTTCAACGAATGTGCTCTTACCGCTATTGTGAAAAAGCTGATTCGGCTGACCCAGAGGGAAAGGATCACCTCTCCGCATCAGCTCAGGCAACAATTGGACTGCGCCATTCGCGACCAGCAAGTCGAGCCAGCCGTCGTTGTCATAATCGAAGAATAATGTGCCGAAGCCGGTGAAGCGATGTCCGGGCATTCCCAGCCCCGCCTCGCGGGTGCGATCCTCAAACAAGCCCTTTCCCAAATTCGTGAAGAGCGTATTGGTCTCGTCCATCAGGTGGGTAATAAAGATGTCTTCGGTTCCGTTAGCGTCAAGATCTCCGGCATCGACACCCATGCCAGCCTGTGCCTTGCCGTCCCTGTCGACGGCGGCGCCGGCCAAAAGCGCTTCGTTTTTAAAGGTGCCGTTCTTCTGGTTAATCCAGAGTTGGTTGGGATCGCCATCGTTAGCGACGTAGATGTCTACCCAGCCATCACCATCAAAATCCGCTGTGACCACACCCAGGCCGTGGCCGAACTCTTTGTTGATACCGGCGGCAACCGTCATGTCTTCGAACGCCCCGTTCCCTTTATTGTGAAACAGTCGGTTGCCCGGCGCGCGAAAAACTCGGGGCGTGCAATAGTCTCTCGCGGTGGTACCGGCGTAGCAGACGGGGCTATTGGTAACAGAGAAATCGGCGTAGTTCAGTACCATCAAGTCAAGCCAGCCATCCTGGTCATAGTCAAAGAAGGAAGCGCTCGTGCTCCAGCGCTCATCGTCTGTCCGCGTCTTCTTTGTGACATCAACAAACGTCCCGTCTCCTTTGTTCAGATACATCTGGTTATGACCGAGGTTGGTAATGTACAGATCGGGCCGGCCGTCATTGTTCAGGTCGCCGGCTGCCGCACCCATTCCGTAACCGGTGGCTACGATACCGCTCTTATCAGTCACGTCGGTGAACTTGAGGGTCCGGCTGCCGTCTTTGGCAACCACCAGGTCATTTCGGAAGAGCCTGCCCCGCGGTGACTCTGATCCACGCCAGGGGAACAACGTGTCGCCAGGGTTACTGGCGGGTTCAAGAACATTTCCTTGCACGAGGAAAACATCCAGGTCACCATCGTTGTCAAAATCGAAGAGGGCTGCCCCACTTCCCATGATCTCAGGCAAGAACAACTTTCCAGTCATGCCGTTGTAGTGTTGAAACCTGAGTCCGACCTGTTCAGCAACCTCTTTGAATATCGAGGAGGAAGAAGGTATGTCGCGGGTTTCCCGCGTGGATTGTTGAGCTCCGGCCCGGATTGGCGCGCAGCACTGCGCGATTAAGAGGCCCGTGACGGTAATAAACCTGGTTCGCATAAGCATGCGCACCAAATTATTGTCCAGATCGATTGCCGGCGCAATTTCATTTCAAAGTCAGCTGATCAACAAGCGTCACAGAAGGTATACCAACCGGGCCACGCTCTCTTGAACGGCCACATTCATTTATGGACAGTACGCTCCTGCAATGAGAATATGTAAGGCAAAACGGTTTACCTAATTCACAAGCAGTTGATCTGAAATTGCGGCGATGAGAGTTGGCGTACTTACAGGGGGCGGTGATGCGCGTTGCCGGCCAGGCGAACATTATTCTAATACCGGAACACCCTTTCCGATACGAGCGGGTTTTTCATCTTCTGAAAGATCGACTTGGCAAGCCGGGACTTACCAGAGGGTCGTCACAACGTCCACGTTACGCAGTGATCGTCGTCGCCGAGGGAGCGCGTGCCGAGGACGGCGAGATGATTACTATTGACGATCGTCATGACACCTTCGGGCATGTGCGGTTGGGAGGGATTGGAGACGTGCTGGCGCAAAGAATTGCCAGCGAGACTCCATACGAATCACGCGCTGTAATATTGGGCCATCCGCAGCGCGGCGGGGCACCAAGCGCAATTGATCGCATCATGGGGTTGATGTTCGGAGCCCGTGCCGCCAAAGCCGTGGCTGAGAACGAGTTTGGCAAAATGGTCTCAGCGCGGGGAATTGCGCCAGCCTGTGAATTCGCTCTGGTTGACATCTCGATGGCCCTGGGAACAATTAGTCTCGTAGACGTCGATCGCGATTACGATATCAACCGCTACCATCTCAAGAATATTGGTATGTGAGAACCAGGCCTCATGCCCGCTGGTGTTGACTTTTACGCTTAATTCTCCCGGACGGGGCGGTTACCTGGGCACTCCGAAATTACAAGAAGTGTATTTGTCTAACCTGAGCTGACAAATTTTAGTTCCCTCGAAGTTGAGTTGACGATATCTGGTCTTCAGAGCAAAGTCGTTGACTTAAACATAGCCTTTGTAATAATAATCCGTGCGCGCGCCACCTTGGGAGCAATTAGAGCGGCTTCTTAGCATAGGGCATAGGGCATCAGGCACAATGAGGACTGAGGTCAACTAGTGCGACGAATCGATCTGAGAAAAGTTCAGGGCGCCAACCTGCACACCATTCGCGATATCAATCGCCAGATAGTGTTGAACTATGTTCGCGAAAGGGAGCCGATTTCCCGAGCCACAATCGCCCGCGAGACGGCTTTACAAAGATCTACTATCTCCGAGATCGTTGAGGCGCTGACGGGGGAGGGTTTGGTTGAGGAGGTCGGCGAAGGTAAATCAACCGGCGGTCGGCGACCGACGTTGTTACGATTGCGCACGGTTGGCGCTATTGCCATTGGCGTGAATATTACCCCCACCTACACGACTATCGCGAGTAGTGATCTGGCTGGAGTGGTGCTGCAACAAGAAGCCTTGCCAACCGACCCCGCTCCCGAACGCACGGTCAACCGCATCATAGAGATCATTCGCAAGTTTTCCGACCAGAGTTCGATCGAGGGAATCGGTGTCAGTATTCCTGGATTGGTTACTCCGGCAACGGGTAATGTGATTTTTGTGCCGTATTTTAAGTGGCGTGATTTGCCGATCGGCGAAATGATCTCGCAGGCAACCGGGCTGCCGGTTACCATCGACAATGATGCCAACGCAGTCGCTCTCGCCGAGTTGTGGTTCGGACGACCGGAAGTCAGGGATGCGCGTGACTTCATTTTCGTGTTGGTTGCCGATGGCGTAGGTACCGGGATCATTTTCGACGGGCAGGTGTATCGCGGAGTACGCGGAGCGGCAGGCGAATTTGGTCACATGACGGTAGGCAGCAATGCACCGGTCCTTTGCTCATGCGGAAACGACGATTGCTGGGAGGCCTTCGCTTCTGAGCGCGCCGCCGTCGCGCGCTACCGGAGGTTAAGCGGAGCGAGCAGGGCGCCGGATTTTGAAACCCTGATTGCGCGAGCCCTGGCGGGAGAACAGGAAGCAAAGACCGCTCTAACCGAGACGGCTCGTTATCTTGCCATCGGTATCTCTAACCTGGTCGTCGGCTTCAGCCCCGAGGCTGTGATAGTGGGGGGTGCCATAACTCGAGCCTGGTCATTGATCGAAAAAGCTCTCACGGAGAAAATCGAGCGAAGTATTCGTCGCGGAGTGCCGTCGGCGCGAATTCTGCGCTCTACCTTGAATGGAGACCCGACGCTAATGGGAGCTTTGAGCCTGGTGCTGGCCAGCAAATTTGCGGGAGCGGTTGCCGCTTGAGCGGCACCCATGAGTAGCTTGAACTGTCATTGCCACTGGTCAACGCATAGGTGGCAGCCTCAGTCGGTCCGCCAGCCCGAAGAGCCGTCTGACTAGGGTTTCTGTTTATTCACCTGCTTTTTTATCGCGTCGCTGAGTTCCACGACACTCTGAAGATCCTTGCGCGCCTTTTCTAATTGTTGAGCATCGATCGTGCCCGGTTGGTCGATAATTGGGTTTCTTACAAAGCTCTCGATCTGCTTGCATAACAGGATCAATTCATCTTTAGTCTCCATCACCTGGAGATTCTTTCCCGTTCCTCGATTTTCCGTTGTGGCCTCCGGCTTAGGTAACTTTAAAGAAGTTTGCAACCTGGCGGACCGCCTTCTAATCTCACCAGCCGCATCGGAGACGAATTGAGGACTGAGAGATCGGTTTGCGGCAATGGAGCGAACTATTTCGTTGTGAAGGGTTAGGATTCGCTGAAAGTCCTCGCTCACCTGTTCCATCATCGCTCGAGAGCGTTTGGGATCGTTGACGTGCACATTGTCTTCACCGAGCTTGTTCAATTGCAACGCCCGCCGATCCATCTCCTGCATCCGAGCCTTCGCCGGATCGCCACCAGTCTGAGCTGCGACTGAGGCCGAAAAAACAATCGCCCAGCCAATTGAAACCATGAGCATATTCGAGCGGCGAGCTTTCACTTTGACACTATGCACTTGCATCCACGGCCTCCAGAATTTGCTTGACTGAGCGATAGTATAAGCCCCTGCAGGATTCAGCACAAAGCGACTTAGCGGCGAGTTCAAGCGTTCGCGCCGACAAGACAAATGAACAGCCGACCGTCAGCGGAGATTGTGATGGTTTGCCGTTTATACTGGATGCAAGGATGTCGCTTCCCGCTTTGCTTTCCGCTGGTTAACTGGCACGGTTCCGCGTCGCTAAGAACGTTTTATCGGTATATGGAGCAAAAAGAGTTGACTGCGAGGGACAGTTATACTACTTAATAGCACTTGGCGACAAAAGTCATGTCTAAATCCGCATAGAGAGATCGACTTACCATCCGTAGGGTCCATAGACGGGAGCCTGGTGCGACGAATAGATCTAAAGAAAGCTAACGCTGCGCGCTCGAACACAATACGCGACATTAACCGTCAGATTGTTTTGAACTACGTTCGCGAATTGGGCCCCATTTCCCGCGCCGACATCGCCCGCGAAACTGCATTACAACGCTCGACTATTTCGCTCATTGTCGACGAGCTTCGAGTTGATGGCTTGATAGAGGAAGTGAGCGGCGAATCCACCGGAGGACGTCCGCCCAACTTGCTTTCGTTGCGGGCCGTCAACGCCGTTGCAATCGGGGTTGATCTGGGAACGGTGAAGACCGTTATGGCCAGGGGCGACCTGGCCGGGAGAGTGCTGGACCAGGAAGAGTTTCCCACCGACAAAGATGTGAAGAAGACCCTGGGGAAGATTGTTCAATGCGCGCAACGACTGATTAGAAAGACCAACGGCACAATTGAAGGCATCGGCATCAGCCTGCCCGGAGTTGTTGATCAGGAAACTGGTAACCTGTATGTGCCTCATTTTAACTGGCGCAATGCGCCTATAGCCCAAACGCTGACGCGTGCCACTTCGCTCCCTGTCAGCATTGACAACGACGCGAATGCCGCGGCTCTTGCCGAGTTGTGGTTTGGTCGCCCTGAAATCCGCGAAGTGCGCGATTTTATTCTGGTTCTGGTGGAAGAAGGAGTGGGTACGGGTATCGTTTTCGATGGGCAAGTCTACCGCGGAGAAGGCGGAACCGCAGGTGAGTTCGGTCACATGACAATTGGGACGGGAGCACCTGTGGAATGTGCAGTCGGCAGCAGGGAATGCTGGGAAGCATTTGCCTCGGAAAGGGCAGCACTCGCGCGTTATCAAAAACTCTCACGTTCCAACGGCGGCGACGATCTCAACTTCGGACACCTCGTGGATCTGGCTCTGAAGGGCGAACGAAATGCGAGGACGGCGCTGAAAGAAACAGCGCGTTACCTCGGAGTTGGCATCGCGAACTTGATTCAGGGCCTGGCTCCCGAAGCAGTGATAGTAGGTGGTCCAATTGCTCGCGCGTGGCCGGTGATTGTTGCTGATGTTAAAGCATCGGTGGACGCCAGCATCTGCCGCGGTTTTCCCTCGACACCAATCATGGATTCGACCCTGGGACCTCAACCTACTTTGATGGGCGCCCTGAGCCTGGTGCTGGCCAGTAAGTTTGCGTCCGCGTCAGTTGCGTAGATAAGCGCTCAATCTGCAAATCTTCGTTCGTCTAAACAACAAAGATCGGGACCAGGGCCTTTGTTTGGCTCGCATGATCACGTCTGTTCTCCATTTTTCATTCCTTCCCCAAAAAGTTTTCATTCCTTTCCCAAAAAGTTCTTGACAAGTTTTCTCATTAGGAGTAAATGGTTTTGCACGGCGGTGCAACAAAGTCCAAAAAGCAAATTTGGTGACGGTTTTTAAGTAAGTTAATTCCTCGCAGCGCACTGATTACCTGCGGCGCCCTAATAAAGAAGCGAGCAGATTGCTCCAACGCTTAGTCGGAAAAGGCTGCTTTCTAATGAGCAGTGATCGGAAGAGTAGTTAGAGGTCAACGAATAACCCTTGACTGCTTCTGGGGCGTCGTAAAGAACTAGTTTGAACTCGACGCTTTGGCTTTCCGCAACGTTCGCTCGCACGTGATTGTCTCTGACAGCGCGGTCCACGCGCGAAACCTCAGGAGGTTCGTATGCTGAAGAAGCTTTGCTTGCAAGTGGTGATGGTCTTGACTGGTGCGCTCTTTTTGATCGCCCACGCGCAAACGACCACGGTAGGATCAATCAGCGGCACCATTAGAGATGAGAAGGGAGCAGTTGTTCCCAAAGCCGAAGTTTCTATTCAGGAACAGGGCACTGAGTTGGTGCGTACCGTCTCCGCTGACGACAATGGATTTTACCTCGCGACCAGTTTGCGTCCGGGACGATATACCATCAGCACCGCTCCTCAGGGTTTCAAGAAAACTGTGGCCTCAGGAGTCGATCTTCACGTTACGGAAAACAAGGTAGTTAATCTGGATGTTCAGGTTGGCCAGCTAAGTGAAACCGTGACTGTCTCTGCAGATGTTTCACAGGTTGAGACGCGCAGCGGTGATCTGAACACACTCATTACCGAGAAGCAGGTGACGGAATTACCGCTCGACGGGCGCAACTATGCGCAGTTGGCTCTGATGGTGCCCGGTATTTCGCCGGTGACGCAAAATGGAGCCGGTGGTGCTTTCAAGACTGGGGGCACCGGCCTTGATTCCCACGTGGACATGTCGGTTAACGGCAATCAATCGAACGCAAACATGTGGACTGTGGATGGTGTGAATAACATGGATGTCGGTTCCAACGCGACCCTGCTGGTGTTCCCTTCGATCGACTCCATCAAGGAGTTCCGGGTCGAGCGCAATAGCTTTAGCGCTGAGTATGGACAGGCGCAGGGTGCCGTTATTAACCTGATTACCAAAAGCGGCGAGAATCAGTTTCATGGCGCACTATATGAATTCCTCCGCGGCGATTCACTGAATGCCAACGATCCTTTTCTCGCAGCGTCGGGACAACCGAAAGGTAAGTTGAAGTACAACAACTTTGGGGGCAATCTTGGCGGACCAATAAAGAAGAACAGAATCTTCTTCTTCTTCTCAGAGGAATGGCGTCGCGAGAATCGCGGAACAGCGCTGGGAACGCATAATGTTCCGACCGCGGCGGAGAAGGTTGGGGATTTCAGCGGACCGCTGACTGGACCACTTCCAATTGATCCTGCCACTGGGTTGCCGTTTCCAGGTAATAAGATCCCTACCGCTCGTCTTAGCCCCGTGGGTCTCTTGTTACTCAAAGTCTATCCTAATCCCAATCTCGGCATCGGCCAGTGGGTCGGTGCGCCACTGGAGCCTGTTAAGACGAGGCAGGACAGTATTCGCGGTGACATAAACATCACCAGCAGGATGAACCTTGTGGTTCGCTGGATTAATGAGAAGTGGACTCACGGACAGGCGGCTGGCAACTTCTGGGGCGACACACCTTTCCCGACCGTTAGTTCCGATTGGGATCAGCCAAGCCGCAGTTTTGCCGTTAAACTGACCAATACTTTGAGTTCATCCGCCGTCAATGAGTTTCAATTCTCGGTAGCCGGTAACGATATCTTCATCACTACCAACCCTGAAACGCAGGCGCTCAACGATCAGATCTCCGGCGCGTTCCCAACGGTTTTTCCGCATCCGAAAGGGTCTGCTTATCCCAGCCTGGTCTGGGGCCCCGGTGGATATGAAACGCTTTGGCACGAAGCGCCCTGGAAGAATGGTGAAGACCTCTTCATCTGGAAGGACGACTTCTCAAAGGTGATTGGTTCCCACGACTTCAAGATTGGTGGAGTCTACAGCAGTAACAGGAAGAATGAGACCAACATCGGCAGTAACCAACTCTATACGATAGCTGCGTGCAATTGTCACACGGGTAACACTATCGCCGATGTGCTGCTCAAGGACATTCCGATCACGGATTACACCGAGGTGGACCATCAGGAGTTTGTCCTTGGCCGCTGGAAGGATCAGGAGTTCTACGGAAACGATACCTGGAGACTGCGTAAGGGAATTACTTTGAACCTTGGTATGCGCTGGTCCAGATACGCTCCACCCTTCTCAGAAAACGACCGGGTGAGTAATTGGATTCCGCGACTCTATGACGGTAGTCATCCACTGAGCGCGTTAGTGCAAGCTAATCAACTCGGTTCGTCCGGATTGCCGCACAATCTGGTCCATCCGTACAATAAGGGATTCCAGCCACGTCTCGGTTTAGCCTGGGATATCTTCGGCGATGGCAAGACCGCGTTGCGTCTGGGTGTCGGACGATACATGGGCCGCTCAAATGTCATCGAAGACTTGCTCCGCATGTCCGGTAATCCTCCCTGGAGCGTAACAGTCGACAGCGGATGGCAAAGCGGCACTAACTCTTTAGTGGGTTGCCCGACCTGCCGCAGCCTGGATACTATTAACCCAGGGCTAAAGGATGCAACGGCGGGCGTGGGATCGAGTACTGGCTTCGCCGCTGTCAATGAAAATTTCCGGCCGCCTGATAGCTGGCAGTGGAATGTGACGGTCACTCGCGAGGTCCTGAAGAATACGGTGGTTGAAGCGTCTTATATTGGCAACCATGGCCAGCACATCTGGAGACGCGGCGTCAACTTCAATGAAGTCCCGCCGAGCGCGCGAGCTGCCGTCATAAACGCTTTCCGGGGCGGCGTGAGCGGCGATGCTTTGACAGCGATCACCAACGCTAATCGCAGGCTGAAGGGCGTTGGGCCAATCACAATGAGTGAGTCCACTGGCGACTCTCACTACAATGCTTTCCAGCTCCAGGTAACGCGCCGCTTCGTTAACCGATTGGCTCTCGGGGGTGCCTACACGTGGGGTCATGCGATCTCTAATGTGCCCATTACCTCTTTCACCAGCGGCACCACGGATCCCTTCAATTACGATCTCGATAAGGGTGACGCGGATCTGGACCGCAGGCAGATGTTTGTAGGCAATGCCGTATACGCTTTGCCGACTTTCAAAGGTCGCAATGCAGCAATGCGTCAAATTCTTGGGGATTGGCAATTGAGCGGCATCATTTCGTTGATTGGGGGAAATCCAATCAACGTAACGACCGGCGGTGTCGATGCTCATCAATTCGGATTGTCCGGGGGACCGGCGGCAGGATTCCGTCCCAACCTTGTGCCGGGTGTCTCTCTCTACCTGGGCAACGGGACGCAATGGCTCAATCGGGCTGCATTTCAGACACCCCCATCGACACAGTCGACGTTCGGCACCTTAGGTTCGGGAGTGGTCAGGATGCCCTCCACAAAGAACATCGATTTCGCCCTGGCTAAGAACTGGAGATTTAGCGAACGCTACGGCTTCCAGTTCCGCACCGAGCTCTTCAATGCTTTCAACCACGTGAACTTCGACGGCATCAACGCCGATCTCGGATCGTCGAGTTTCGGACAACTGACTCATGCGCGACTACCGCGTGAGATCCAACTCGGGTTTAAGTTCACTTTCTGATATAGTTCATCATGGCTGAATAGAGAGACGGAGGGCTACCAGAGACGAGCCCTCCGTCGGATTTTTATCTGGAGTAAGAAGTTAGGCAATGACACATCTGCGTTTGGTTGTTGTTCCCTTCTTATTCCTGCTTCTTCCCGTTCAGTCACCTCCTGACACAATCCGCCAACATTATGAAGCAGCAGAAGCGCACCACCGCGCCGGTAATCTCAACGCCGCCCAGGCCGAGTATTCCGCGATCCTAAGCGAGGCATACAGCAAGCTCGGGAAGATCCATCTCGCTCAGAAAGATTATCCAAACGCGATTAGCACTCTCGAAGCCGCCGCTGCTTCAGCACCAAACTCTGAAAGCACGTTGGTGGACCTGTCTATTGCTTACTTCGACGCTAATCAGTTCGAAAAGGCACTCGAGCCGTTAAGCAAAGTTCTAGCGGAAAATCCTCAGGGGATTGCTGCGCATCATATGGCCGGCAAAACCTATTTCATGCTCGGAGAATTTCCCCGATCTGTCAGCGAACTTGAAACTGCGTTGAAGCTGGCCCCTGATGATTACGACGTTGCTTATACGTTGGGTCTCGCTTACCTGAAACAGCATCAATTCAAGCCTGCAAAACTGATCTACGATCGAATGCTCGAACAACTCGGCGACCGTCCGCAGCTTCACATTGTGTTCGGGCGCGCCTATCGCGAGACGGATTTTCTACCCGAAGCTTTAGAAGAATTTAAGAAGGCTGTCGCGCTTGATCCAAGTTTTCCACGCGCCCACTATTATCTTGGCCTTACCTATCTGTTGAAGGACGGAGCGTCACGACTTAACGATGCGGCCGAAGAGTTCAAAATTGAATTGGCGCGACATCCGGACGAATTTTTCGCTAATTATTATCTGGGTATCGTTTACCTAATTCAGAAGAAACTTGAGCTGGCTACTGGGCTTCTGGAGAAAGCTTCCAGGGCCCAACCTGACAATCCTGATCCTTACTTTCACGTCGGTCAGGCATATCAGGAATTGGGGCAACACGACAAAGCTATCGAGGCGCTCACGAAAGCCATCGCCCTCAATCCATTCCTTAGCCACAACGATTATCAGGTAACCACTGCGCACTACCGTCTGGGACAATCCCTGATGAAAGTTGGTCGCACCAGGGAAGGACAGGAAGAATTACAGACGGCCTCGGAACTCAAATCGAAAGCTAAAAAGAGAGACGAAGAAAAGACTAAAGTGTTTCTCGGCGAAGCCAACCCGCATGAACAAAATGACAAATTTCCCGAGCTGCTTTTGGTCGAAGGCGTGATCGCCGACCCTAACCCACTGGGTGAAAAAGAAAGACTAGAGCTGCAAAAAAGCGAAGCCTATTATGCGAAGGTAATAGCCAGCGCTCACAACAATATTGGTCTTCTGCGAGCAGAGCAAAAAGATTTCCGCGCCGCTGCGGCGCAGTTTGCGCTGGCCGCAAAGTGGAATCCGCAGCTTGAAGATATCAATTTCAACTGGGGCCTGGCCTGCTTCAAAGCCGAACTCTACAGTGAGGCCATTGCGCCGCTGGAAGGCGTTCTAAAGGCCAGGCCGGATCAGGCTGCAGCTAAGCAATTGCTTGGTCTTAGTTACTTCATAGTCGAGAACTATCGCGGCGCATCTGACTTACTGGCAGCGGTGATTGCTACTCGGCCGAACGAAGCCAGTCTTTATTACCCGTTGGCGATCTCCCTTGTGAAGCAGGGAAAGAAAGATGAAGCCGAGCGCATTGTTCAACAAATGATCGCCGTCGGCGGGAACAGCCCGCAGGTCCACATCGTAGTGGGGGAGGCTTACTACGAACAGGGCGACACGATTAAGGCGCTCGAAGAATTAAAGGCGGCCTCGGCGCTGGATAGCAAAATTCCTTTGGCGCACTATTATTCCGGGCAGATTCTATTGAAGCTGGGCAGATTTGAAGAGGCCGCGCAGGAATTTGAAAATGAATTAGCCTTGAATCCGAATGATGTGCGCGCCAAATATCACCTGGCGTTCGTCCTGCTTGCTGCTCAAAAAACCGAACGCGGCATTAAGCTGATGAAAGAAGTCATCCAACTCAAACCCGATTATGCCGAAGCGCATTATGAGTTGGGAAAGGTCCTGCTACAACAAGGCGACATCAAGTCCGCAGTCGAGAATCTGGAGATTGCGGCCCGGCTTAAACCGGTCGAGTCCTACGTGCATTATCAACTGGGCCGCGCGTATCTGGCAGCCGGCCGCAAGGCTGAGGGTGAAGACCAACTGGAAATCTCCAGGCAACTCAAAGAGAAAGAGCGAAGTCAGACCACCCCATAGGC
The DNA here is from genome assembly GCA_036506395.1 of Pyrinomonadaceae bacterium. Classification (GTDB taxonomy): domain Bacteria; phylum Acidobacteriota; class Blastocatellia; order Pyrinomonadales; family Pyrinomonadaceae; genus DASXRU01. The sequence goes on from DASXRU010000103.1 coordinate 38,684, forward strand.
CAGGGAGTAATCAGTTTGCAGTTCAGAAGAATTTGGCCCCTGCCGGTCTTGCTATCCCTGCTTTTTGTCAGTTCCTCCCCATTGGCTGGTAGCCAGAGCAGCACGATAGTTTTTACCGATATCACAGCGCCGGCCCATATTACTTTCAAACACGTGGCCTCTCCCGATAAGAAGTACATCGTTGAGTCGATGAGCGGCGGAGTTGCGCTTTTTGACTACGATAACGACGGCTATCCGGATATCTTTTTCGTTAACTCTTTGACAGTGAATCTGGTGAAGTCCGGGGGTAAGACTCGCAGCGCGCTTTATCACAACAACGGTGACGGGACTTTTACCGACGTGACCGACAAGGCCGGTCTCGCCGACGTGGGCTGGGGAATGGGAGTCGCCGTCGGCGATTACAATAATGATGGTTTTGACGACCTGTTCGTCACTTGCCTGGGCCAAAACCACCTCTACAAAAACAACGGCAATGGTACGTTCAGCGATGTTACGAAACAGGCAGGTGTGGGCGCGTCAAAATGGTCAACCGGCGCAGCCTTCCTCGATTACGACAACGACGGCAAGCTGGATCTATTCGTTTCCGGCTACGTCGATTTCGACATTAATCATCTGCCGGAATTCGGGAAGGGAAGAACCTGCCAATACAAAGGCGTGCCGGTTCAGTGTGGTCCAAGAGGGTTGCCGGGCGCCGGTGATCGACTTTTTCACAACCGTGGCGACGGCACGTTCACCGACGTTTCGGTGAAGGCGGGCGTGTCGGACCCCGATGGTTATTATGGGCTCGGAGTGATTGCCAGTGACTTTGACGGAGATGGATTCGTCGATATCTATGTGGCGAATGACTCGACTCCCTGCTTCCTGTACCACAACAATGGCGACGGTACGTTCAAAGAGATCGGCTTCACTTCAGGGTCGGCCGTCAACGGCGATGGCAGTGAGCAGGGCAGCATGGGAGTCACGGTAGGCGACTACGATCACTCAGGCAGGTTCGGAATACTCAAAACAAATTTCGCCGATGAGTACGATACGCTTTACCATAACGACGGTAATAATTCCTTCACGGATGTCTCATACACCGCCAGGGTAGCGCAGGCCAGTCTCTCTTACGTGGGTTGGGGGACCAAGTTCCTTGATTACGATAACGACGGTTGGGTCGATCTGTTTATGGCCAACGGCCATGTCTATCCCCAATTGGAAAACTATCGCCAGCGCAAGCTATTCCTGAAGAACAACCACGATGGCACCTTCACCGACGTAGCGGCGCAACTGGGCGCACCCTTCCTGGAAAAGCGTGTGGGCCGGGGCGTGGCTATTGGCGATATCGACAACGACGGTGACGTTGACATCGTGGTTGGCGATCTGGATGGACCGCCACAGGTTTTGCGTAACGACGGGGGGAATGTGAACAACTCCGTTTTAATAAAAACTATCGGAGTAAAGAGTAATCGTGACGGGATCGGAGCCAGGGTAAGGATTGTTTCCGGAGATCTAATCCAGATCGATGAGGTGCGAAGCGGCGGCAGCTATCTTTCGCAAAATGATCTGCGGCTGCATTTTGGCTTCGAGAAAAGAACGAAGATCGACCTGCTGGAAGTTCGTTGGCCCAGTGGTACAGTTGACAAGATTAGCAACGCCAATATGAATAAGATCCTGACAGTTAAAGAAGGCCAGGGTTTAGTTGATCAGAAAGCCTTCAAGAGCTCATTGCGGCGATAACCGGGATCTGGCATCACTGATGTAACGCAAACTTCTGGTTTGCGCGCGCAAGGTAACGGCCTGCGCTACAAAGACGAGTTATGTGGCTTTTGATGAAACTGCCCTGTTCCCGACAGACCTCTGCCAGCCTTCCTGGCCACGAGCACCACAGTGACCGCCGGCTGAAAGCAGCTGCTTGCTTAACCGGCCGGCGGCTGCCCTTTGCTCTGATGATGATTGTGCTTGCGAGTGTGACTGCCTTCGCGCAGAACAATCTGCCGCAGGCTTCAGTCGAACATGCAGCTGCGCTCATCCGGGATAATCGTCTTCCGGAGGCGGACCGGGAACTGGACAAGGCCCTCAAAATGAAGCCGAACGACGCAAATGCTCTCAACCTCCGAGGCGCCATCCGCGCTCAACAGGGAAAGCTGAACGAAGCTGAGATACTTTTTCTGCGTGCGGTGCGCCTTAATTCAGAACTGCCTGCGGTGCATATGAATCTGGCCCGCCTCTATCTGCTCAAAAGCGAGCCGCGGAAAACAGTTGCTGAATTAAGAGAGGTGCTGCGCTTAGACCCGGCGAATTCTGAAGCGTTCGATAGGCTCGCTGCTCTTTTGCTCTCAGAAGGAGAGATTGAAGAGTGCATCAGTTTTGTTGAGCGCGCGAAGCAATCGCAACCACTATCGCCGGCGCTCCTGATTTTGCTTGGCGACGCGTACCTGAAAAAGAGTAACGCAGACAGGGCCGAAGAAAATTATCAGCAGGCAATCACAGGCCAGAGTGATAACACTGATGCAGTTCTTGGTTTGGCCCAGGTCGCGCTGCTTAGAGGCCAGACGGAAACGGCTGCGTCGTACATAGCCAGGTCAAGGAAATTGGCGGCCGACTCGCCCGCAACTCTCTATCGATTTGCGTTGGTGACTCTGAAGGCCGGGGATTCCGAGGAAGCCAACGCCGCAATGATGCAGGCTGTAAAATTGCAGCCCAACAACCCCGCTTTTTTTCTTTTGTTGGGCACCACCTGGCTCCAGAAACCCGACCTTCTCGAGGCCGAGAAGGCTTTCCGTCGCAGCCTGGAACTGTATCCCCGGAATCCTCAGGCGCAGATGTCGTTGGGCTATACCTTGTTGATGCAGAAGCAGTATCCCGAGGCGAAACTTTGGTTGGAAAAGAGCGTTCAGCTGGATCCCGGCACGGCTGAGACTTTTTATTATCTGGGTCTGATTGCCCAGGAGCAGAACGAGGACGAGCGAGCCGTCCAGCATTTTAAGAAAGCGCTGGAACTCGTGCCCTCATTCGGCCATGCGCATGTTGCCCTGGGCTCGACCTATCTGAAATTGAAGAACTACTCTGCAGCCTTAGAGGAATTGACAACTGGAGTGAAACTAAACCCCGAAGACTCCACGGCGCATTACAACCTCGCCGTCCTCTATGCCCGGCTTAAAGATCAGCAACGCGCCCAGGAAGAGATGCAAATCGTTGAAAAGCTGAAGAGCAAAAAGCAGTCAAAGGCAGGCGACACGCCTGGAGAAAGGCCCTAGGTCGCACAGGTAGTACGATCCGGTAAATCGCACGAGATAACGTGAACAATGCGGACATTTCGAATGACAATCACAGTCAGACACGGCACCGTTGCCTTTCTCTTGCTTATCGCACTCACTTTTAATTTCTCTTTCATTGCCCGCCCTCAACGAAGTTCCGCACCGCCAAAGTCTGTCGTCACGTTTGCGGAAGTGCCGATCAAACAGAGCGGCATCACCTGGGTTCACAGCAACGCCCATTCATCCGATCGCCACTTACCGGAGACGGTGGGAGGCGGTTGCGCATTCCTGGATTACGACAACGATGGCTGGATGGATATTTATCTGGTCAACAGCGGGCCATCCGATTTCTTTACCCCTTCAGCACCTCTCAAGAACGCTCTGTACCACAATAATCATGATGGCACTTTCACGGATGTCACCGACAAAGCAGGCGTGGCCGGTGGCACCTTCGGCATGGGAGTAGCC
>DASXRU010000104.1:0-30805 GCA_036506395.1 Pyrinomonadaceae bacterium
TCTGTTTCGCCGGCATCGCTGGACGCGTCACAGGCTCAAGCGTCGCGGAGCAGGTCGTGATGCTGACCGTGCTGACTTCTGCTCTCGTCCTTTCGGTTCTGCGCTCTGCCAGCATCGGCCCTCCGCCGGCCCGAACATGAGCAAGTTACACTGTGAACTCAGCGGCCAACACAATGTTGCAGGTGCGCCGAGATTTCGTGTCATTTTTAATTCCATCCCCGTTCGCCTGAAAGTGGGTAGTAATATGAAGCGCCTTAGAATGATCTCGATTTTCATTTCACTTTGCCTGTCTGTCTTTGCGAACGCCCAAACTGTGAAGGTGTCCGAAGACCCTGAATCCCTGCGGCAGATTCTTGCTCATCAGCCAAACTACATAGCCACGGAAAAATCGTTGTTCTCGGAGGGCACTGAGGGCAGAAAACGCAGAATGGCCAAAATGGGAAATCGTCTGGCAGAGGTGACAGAGGACGCTATTGTCATCAAAGAACGTGACAAGCCGACCATTAAAATATTTCCTAAACGTAAAGAATATGCCGAAGTGCCGTTTCAGGATAATTTAGAGTTTACCCATGCACCGGAGGACATTGCCGCGCCAAGTGGTCTAATCTTTAAGTCTTTGGGCAGAGAGAAAGTCGGGAACTATATCTGTATCAAGATCGAGGTTTCGTATCAGTCTGAATATCTGAAGGATATGAAGTATCTGTTTTGGGTTGCGCCGGAGCTGAAAGGGCTCATCGTCAAATCTGAATGGTCTTACGGGGAGCGGCACAAAACTCTGATGATTCTTGAGGACATTTCACTGAACGTTGACGAGGCACTCTTCCGCGTCCCCGCAGGTTACAAAAAGATAATTGAGCCTGAATTATGAGAAGGTTGGCGCGTTGACGTGGGATGCCCAACAGTATTAGGTTCACACAACATCTTCAAAGGAGACTAAATGGCTACAAGTGCGAAGAAGAAGAAACCCGTCCGCAAACCCAGTGCAGCTTTCATGAAACCAATGACGCCCAGTCCAGCACTGGCGGAGGTCGTTGGCGCGAAACCGATCCCTCGAACTGAGGTCACCAAGCGGCTATGGGCCTACATCAAGAAGAACAAGCTGCAGGACCCGAAGGACAAAAAGATGATCAAAGCTGATACGGCACTGAAGGGTGTCTTCGGCGGCAAAGCAGCAGTTAACATGTTTGAGATGACCAAGCTCGTATCGAAGCATCTGAAGTAGGGGAACCCTGCGGGCGCGAATGGGATCGCCCATAGTTATTCTTCATTAGCTCGACCAGTCGGCCGTTCGTTTCACTGACATTCGACGGCCCGGTCAGGAGCCCATGATGACCGTATCTGTTTTTGTCGGCGCCAGCGTCGATGGATTTATTGCGCGACCGAACGGTGATCTCGACTGGCTGCCGGAGGGCGGCGGCGAACCCCACGGCTACAACGAGTTTATGGCAAGCGTCGATGCGCTGGTGATAGGTCGCAAGACCTTCGAGAAAGTTATCACCTTTGACGCCTGGCCGTATGGTGACAAGCGCGTAGTGGTCCTGAGTAGTCGCCCTCTCGACTTGTCCGCGGTCGCCGGAGGCGTTGTCGAACAGATGGCCGGCGCTCCGGCTGAGATCGTTTCGCAACTTGCTGCCAGTGGCGCCCACCACCTCTACGTCGATGGTGGGATCACGATTCAAAGGTTCCTGCGCGCAGGGCTGATTCAACGTCTCATCATAACTCGCGTGCCTGTGCTCATTGGAGACGGGATTCCGCTCTTCGGCGCCCTACCGCGCGACGTTCGGCTTCGTCACGTAGCGACGCGGCACTATCCGAGCGGCCTGGTTCAGAGCGAGTACCTTGTCGCCGGCTAACAAGCAGCCTAACAAGCAGCCTCAATCGGCGCCGCTGCGGAACGGTTGCGAATCGCAGCACCGGCCCTGGCACGGTGGCAAGCGGATTTACCGGAACCTGTGCCGAAAAATAAGGAAAGTGCTTTCAGTTAGGAGGAGCAATGAGCCTGTTACATGACCTGCGGTATAGCACGCGAACGCTCCTTAAGCATCCTGGGTTCGTAATCACTATCACTTTGATTCTGGCCCTCGCGATTGGTGCAAACACTGCGATCTTTAGTGTGGTGAATGCTGTCCTCATGCGACCTTTACCTTATGAAGCGCCGGATCGGATCGTCATGATCTGGGAAACCAATCAAAGCAAAGCTCTGCAGAGGTCAATTGTTTCGCCCGCCAATTTTCTCGATTGGAGAGAACAGAACCATGTCTTTGACCACCTGGCCGCTTTTCGTTTTTGGTACTACACGGTGACGGGGTCCGGCGATCCTGCGAGGTATCAGGGCGCGCGCGTTTCGACCGGCTTTTTCCCACTCTTAGGCGTCAAGCCTGAGTTTGGGCGCAACTTTAGAATAGAAGAAGAACAGGTGGGCCGGGATCATGTTGTGATTCTCAGCCATGCCCTCTGGCAGCGCCGCTTTGGCGGCGACCCGAATATCATCGGACAATTCCTGACAATAGATGGCGAGCCCTTCGCTATCATCGGTATTCTTCCCGCCAGTTTCCGTTTCACCCAGGTCCTCAACGCCGATTTGGAGCTGTGGATGCCGATCGCTTTTACGCCACAACAACTGACGCGCGAGGATCACTCCATTATTGTCTACGGCCGTTTGAAGCAAGGTGTGCCGTTGTCTCAGGCTCAGGCAGAGATGGATGGTATTACGCATCGCCTGGAGCAACAGTATCCAGGAACAAACGCCGGCTGGGCCGCGCAAGTCAACAACCTACACGATCAGGCTATTCAGCCCATCCGTCCTACGCTGCTCATTCTGATGGTGGTGGTCGGCTTTGTCCTGCTGATTGCCTGCGCCAATGTAGCCAATTTACTGCTGACCAGGGCCACAGCACGGCAAAAGGATGTTGCGATTCGCCTGGCGCTGGGCTCCAGCCAGCTCCGTTTACTCCGGCAATTACTCATAGACGGTTCGCTGCTGGGGCTTCTCGGCGGAGCGGCAGGACTGCTGCTGGCTTACTGGGGAATAGATGTTCTTAACGCTATCCTGCCCAGGAATAGAGTCCCTCATCTGGAAAAGTTCAGTCTCGATCTGCGAGTGCTGAGTTTCACGCTGGTAGTTTCACTACTCGTGGGCGTTGTCGTCGGCTTAATTCCCGGTCTGCGAGCTTCTCGACTGAATTTGACTGAGACCCTTAAAGAAAGTGGCCGGGCTTTGTCGGAAGCTCCGAGCAGTCGGCGACTGCGTAATCTATTTGTCATTCTTGAGGTGACTTTGACAGTTCCACTACTGATCAGCGCTGGGTTGATGCTGAGGAGTTCTCTGCTTCTTGAAAATATTGATCGAGGCATCAATTTGAAGAATGTACTGACCATGCAGACATCATTGCCCAAGGCGAAATACAGTACAGCCCAGCAGGTGGCTGCGTTTTACCATCAGGCAATGCAGCGAATTCAAACTGAACCCGGAGTGGAGTCGGCCAGCGCTATCAACTTCCTCCCACTAACCAATGTGGGAGACTCCACAACTCTGAATATCGAAGGTCGTAACCCTCCTTCTCCGGGACAAAAAATCACCGTCTCTTATCGTGTGATCGATCAAAACTACTTTCGTACGATGGGAATCCAGCTGTTGCGAGGGCGCTATTTTACGGAGCTGGACAATGATGAGTCACACGGTGTTGTGATGATTAATCAATCGATGGCCCGGCGCTATTGGCCCAATGAAGATCCCGTTGGGAGGCGTTTGCAGCCGCAATTCCCGGCCGCGAAAGTTCCCTGGCAACCGGAGTCAACTAATACCTGGCTTACCGTAGTAGGCGTGGTGGGAGATGTTAAAGATGACGGGATAACTGACCTGACAGCGGTGGAAATTTACGTGCCGTATCTTCAAAATCCCTCGTCGTTGATGAACCTCCTGGTGCGCTCAACATCTGATCCCATGCGTTTGGCTCCCAGCGTGGGCCGTCAAATCCTGGCAGTGGACGGCGATCAGCCGGTCTATAACGTCAGGACGATGGAAAATGTGTTCAGCCAATCGATTGCCGAGCCGCAGGTGATTACTTCGCTGCTGGCGACCTTCGCCGCCGTTGCTCTGATCTTGGCGGCCTTAGGGGTTTACAGCGTCATGTCCTATTCGGTAATGCTACGCACGCATGAAATCGGCGTTCGAATGGCCTTGGGCGCGCAACGGCGGCATGTGCTTAGAATGATTGTCGGGCAGGAATTGAAATTAGTGCTTGTTGGCGTTGGCATCGGGGTGACGACGGCTTTCGCCGTGACTCGCGTAATCTCGAACCTCTTGTTCGGTGTGACCGCCACCGATCCTCTGATTTTTGTCGTGGTCCCTCTGCTGTTGGTTGTCATTGCGATGCTTGCCAGCTATTTCCCGGCACGCAGGGCCCTGAAAGTTGATCCGATGATCGCGCTACGGAATGAGTAAGTCCGCTCAAGACAACGCAGAGTCGGTCGTTATTTATGGAATGGATACTGGCAGTCCTGCCTCATAGAACAACTCTGAAAGGATACATGGCATTAAGAAAGTAAAGGGACAACGGTGATGAGAAAGGTTACGGCGTTCATTCTGCTATACGCCGGCATTACAATACTGCTGTTGGCTGGCGGCGTTCAGGCCCAACCAGCGGCGGCGGCGAAGCCGGCGTTCACCTTCGAAGAAGTGATGATCCCGATGCGCGACGGCGTGCACCTGCAAACCGTTATCCTGGCGCCGAGTAATCAGCAGAAACCGCTGCCGATCCTGTTTCGTCGCACGCCATATGGCGTGCCCGGCGGACCGCTTCCGCAAGTGCCGCTGAGCATCAAGGAACTGGCGCAGGACGGCTACATCTTCGTGATCCAGAACCTGCGCGGTCGCTTCAAGTCGGAGGGCGTGTTCAAGCTGACATCGCAAGTGGACCTGGCCGACCCGACTTCGACGAACGAAACGACCGACGCCTACGACAGCATCGAATGGCTCGTCAAACATGTGCCCAACAACAACGGCCGGGTGGGCATGTACGGCGTTTCCTATGACGGTCTTACGAGCGCGCTGGCGCTGCTGCAGCCGCACCCGGCGCTCAAAGCGATCAGCGAGCAAGCTTCCCCGGTCGATCAGTGGATGAACGACGACGACCATCGCTACGGCGCGTTGCGCGAGAGCTACGCTTTCGAGTACGCCGTGCTCGAGCAGGCTGACAAAAACAAGAACACGCACTTCGTCTTCGACATCTATGACGCGTATTCGTGGTATCTGGCGTTGGGGCCGCTCACGAACATCAACGCCAGGTACCTGCATGGCTCCATTCCTAACTGGAACGACATCGTGGCCCACCCGGACTACGACGAGTTCTGGAAGAAGGAAGCCTGGGTCAGGCAGCTCCATTCCACCACCGTACCGCTGTTGAACGTCGCAGGTTTCTGGGATCAGGAAGATCCATGGGGGCCGTGGCAGATATTTCGTCACGCCGAGGAGCACAACCCGGAACAGGCGAACTTCATGGTTGCCGGTCCATGGTTTCACGGGCAATGGCATTCAGCGAAGGGGGACAGCATCGGGCAGATCACTTTTGGCGGTCACGAGACGGCGCGCGAGTTTCGTGAGAACATCGAAGCGCCCTTCTTCCGCTACTACCTCCACGGCCAGAGTAAAAAGCCGAGTTGGAAAGTATCCACCTTCCAGTCGGGCGCAAACCGCTGGCAGACCTACGCTGCGTGGCCACCTAAGGAAGCAAAGTTAACCAATCTCTATCTTCATGCCGACGGGACGCTGTCATTCGACGCGCCCCGGGCCGGTGCGCGAGCGCAGCCGTACCGCGAGTATGTCTCGGACCCGGCAAACCCGGTGCCCTACCGGCAGCGGCCTATCTCGCCGACCTATCCCGGCGGCGATTGGCGGCTTTGGGAGGTGGCAGACCAGCGGTTCGTCGATGGCCGGCCCGACGTGCTGACGTTCGTCAGCGCGGTGTTGAAGGAAGACCTGACGATCACTGGCGAAGTGGCGGCACAGCTCTTCGCGTCCACTTCGGGCACCGATGCTGATTTCATCATCAAGCTGATCGACGTTTATCCTGAAGATGCCGAAAAGAATGTGTGGGATCCTGACGCCGGCCCCAAGGCCGGGGAGTACGCGCAATCTTTGAATGGCTACGAACTACCGATTGCCATGGAGGTTCGCCGCGGTCGTTACCTCAGGAGTTATGAACAAGCACGGCCGCTGGCGGCGAATATTCCCATCGAATGGAGCATTCCCTTGCGAGATCGCGATCACGTTTTTCTCAAGGGGCACCGGCTCATGGTCCAGGTGCAATCAACCTGGTTTCCGCTGATCGACCGGAATCCACAACGGTTCGTGCCGAGCATCTACCGGGCGCGCGCGACCGATTTCATTAAAGCCACGCAGAGGGTTTACTGTTCCGCATCGCTCCCATCGCGCGTTGTGCTGCCGGTGGTGCGATAGTTCGTGCAACCGCAGCTTGAATGGTTTGCTATGAAAGACCCAAAACGCATAGTTGCCGATGCGTACGATCAGATTGGGGAGCGTTATCTCGAATGGCGGGCCCACCAGCCTCGTCAACAGGAGCTCGCGCGATGGCTTAACCTTGTCCACGAGTACGTTAAGCCGGGCGCACACGTCCTGGACGCTGGCTGTGGCGCCGGAATACCGCTCACCCGCGCGCTTACAGAAACCTTCGACGTCACCGGGGTAGACATTTCCGCACGACAGATCGAACTCGCTCGGATTAATGTCCCGACCGCACGCTTCATCCACGGCGACGTGACGAAACTCAACTTCAGCCCGGCAAGCTTTCACGCTGTGGTAGCTTGTTATTCACTCTTTCACATCCCGCGAGACGAACACGTGGCTCTGTTCCGCTCAGTCGGACAATGGCTCCATCCGGGAGGAATCCTGTTGGCGAACTTCGGTATCGGCAATCGCGAAGTTGACTACGTCGAAGACTGGCTTGGGGCACCGCTGTTCTGGAGCAGCTTCGATGCAGACGGACAAAGAGCGGCTCTCAAAGCCGCGGGTTTTGAGCTTGTATTTGATCGCGTGGAGGCGACGATCGAAGACGCTCAACCACATCCCTTTTTGCTGATCGTTGCGCGGAACGCTAAAAGCAAAGGTTTATCAGAGGAGAATTAGTACCAATGAACGCAATGATAATTCTGGCCAGCGATTTACTGCGGTCATGACATCCCGAACACAATACTTAATTTTCCTGAGCATCTGGGTGGCAATAATCTTATTGACCGCTGCCATCGCCGGACTTAGTGGCGTTACTTTGAAACGTGGCCCGTTATATGTTGTTGCTCTCATAGCGCTCATACCCGCCGCCATCGGATATGTTTTAGTCCGTACTGTCGGATCATTGGTCGACCGCTGGAAGGTGCTGCACGGGCATGATGTTTACCGGGAAAGACAATTTGAAGACGACGCTGGTTTCATCCATCTGAATGAAGTGCCGGCGATTGAACAACAACGAGAAGTCGGCCTGGCTGAGATAGTCTTAGACCTGGAACCACCGCTCGAGGGTAATCCTAAGAAGGATGATTCAGAATAAAGGGAATCACTTTTGACGCGCATACGGATGCACGAATCGCCATTAGGCCCAACAGTCTCATTCAGCCCTGTCTTCTTCAGCCAGGTGGCTAGTCCGCGAGTTTGATTGGAAACCGTTTGAACGGTTTCCCTGTTCATTGCCCATACCGAAACACCTGGCTCAAGCCAGGTGTGAATGAGAAGGAGACGAGAAGACTCTTCATATTCTGATGACGACATGTTGCACTTCAAAGTTGAATCCACCATCCAGAAACGAGCGGCCCAATGCAAAAGGGGATCACCCGATCGCATTGGGCCGTCGTTTTAACCCGATGTCTCACGTTGGTACCCACGCGAACAGTCGAATCTATGCGTAGCATTCTAGGCTGGCCCTGAGATTCCCGCAACGGGGTAGGCTGAAATAAAACATCCCGAGTGACTCTTGCTCTGGCCGCAGCTATGCGAGTGGCGGGCCAAAGAGTAATCGCCGCCTCAAGCGCGGCATTAGGCATGAATACACGTCTCGCAATTTCATTAGCAATACTTTTCGCGGCAGCAGGTTGCGCGCATCGTGCTTCGGTACCGCGCGCCGTGCAGCCTGCTCTGACACCGGTTGATTTGACCAGCGCACCCGACAGCGAGTTGCAGCAGCACCTCGGCGAGCGCGTCAGCATGCGAGGTCAGTTCTCGTTGCGCGGGAAGGTTGGTCCGTTCATCCTCGTCGCAGGCCGTCCGATTTACCTTGTGTCAAAGGGGCAGTTCTCCTGGGGCGAGCCTTACGCGAGCATGGAAGGGAAAGAAGTGCGCGTCACCGGTATGTTGCGATTCGCTCATTATCCAGTGTCTGCAGCGGAGGCTTTGCCTGAAGGTCGCCCCTCTGATCATTTCTACTTCGAGGCGGAGATGGCCAAAGTCGAGTTGAGTCAAAGGTAGGTTCACATTGCCGATTGCCAATTTCCAAGTGCCGATTGGCTGTTTCGTCAAAAGCCAATTGACAATCGGAAATCGACAATTGGCAATGTCAGGAGTCTCTATGCGACGTGTTCGTTATGCGGTAGCAGTTAGTTTGGATGGGTACATCGCTGGGCCGAACGGCGAAGCGGACTGGATCATCATGGACCCAGCCATCGATTTCAACTCGTTCTTTGAACAGTTCGACACGGTATTGCTCGGACGCCGGACGTTCGAGGCTATGGCAAGCAGTGGTAATGGCGAGACGCCCGGCATGAAGACATACGTCTTTTCCCGGACGCTGCCCCAAAGCGATTATCCAAACGTAACCATCGTCAACGAGGCGTCAGAGAAAGCCCTAGCTGCGCTTCAGGCGGAGGCCGGCAAGGACATATGGTTGTTCGGCGGCGGTTCACTGTTTCGCAGTTTGCTCGACCTGGGGCTTGTCGATACGCTTGAGGTCGCTGTCATTCCCGTTCTTCTCGGCGGAGGTATTCCTCTGCTTCCGACTCCGGCCAGGCAAACGAAACTAGCGCTGACCAGCCACAAGGTTTACCAGACAGGGATCGTCTCGTTGGAATACGCGATCCAGAAAACCGCTGCCTTCGCCGGCTAATGGACTCCATTCTGATCAGAGCTCCCAATCAGCGTTCGAGGACGCCCTGGACAGGCCTATGCGCTGTAATCGATTCTTTTTGGACATCCAATCCAACGTACATGATAGACTTTCGCCGGGGGCTGTCTAACTTAGTTGTGGCTCTGTGCCAGGGTCGTAAATCACCTCAGCATAAACCTCACGTTTAAGCGATAAGCCTCTTTCACTTTCAAGCCATAATTTCCATACTGACTCTTCTCTTGAACGCGATATATAGTCATTTATCGAGGATCTTCAAGGCGGCCACAGCACGTCTGCGCCCAATCGTCGCTGACCGCCGACGGCTGCCCAGATACGAGGCCCGGCGATCAGTTCGAATGTTCGACGCCCAGGCACCTGACGCCGCCGGGCCCGCAGCGCGGCCCCTGCTGCCGATGGTGGGACACACGCGCGATATTAGCGAGACCGGCCTGGCGATCGTGGTGACATCAGACTCACCCGGCAGCCAACGTGACGAAATCATTGGGCGCGAACTGCGAATCGTGCTCGACCTGCCGGCCGGACTGACACATCTCCGCGCCACTGTGGTACGGGCCCAGCCGCTCGCGGCGGAAGAGAGCGAGAAAGGTTATATGATTGGTGTGCGCATCACGCAGATGAATGATAAAGATTGGGTCCACATGGTCAGATACATCGTCAAACTTCGGCAAAGGACTTGATCCGGAGCCCCGACGCCTCGATAGCATTCTTCTCAGCGGCTTGATAATCTCAAGACCAATAGATTTAATTCTTGCGGGTAACAAACGGGCATGCAGGCTGATCGAAACTTGCGGCTCAGTTCTGACGGTCCTCGATGGTTACCGGTTCAGTTAATGGGCCTCTCATTCCCTTCACCCGCTCCATGACAGCAGCGCGAAAGATGTCCCTGAACGACTGCCCTTCCTCCCAGGCAACTGTAATCGAAAACAATCGACTATCATAAAATCGGACGACGTATTCGCCACTGTCGTCGGACTCTATCTTCTGAGCCGTCAACTCAAAAGGGATCAACTGGTCCTTGAGAAGATCGTCAAGCGTCAGCTGTGCTTCTAATCTGAGGAGTTCGAGTGTCATGAGGATTCGCAGCGAGGAAGCTGCATCTTACTCCTATTAAGTGCGGAAGCCCAACACCTTAGTGAGCCTGATACAAAGAACCTTGCATTTCCCTCTTGCGCCTCTAGGCACGCAAGGTGTATTAAGGGGGCGTCTTCCCCATGCCCCAGTACGCGGTTTCAGCGTTCTGCCGCGAGTGCGGCGAACTCCATAGGCTGCCTATCCCGGTAAACCTGCCGGATTGTTTCAGCGTGCGAACGCTTCGAGACGCTTTCGTTGGCAAACGACTTCCGGATGAAGTTGCGGAAGCGAAGGACCAACCGTTTCAGTGTCCCAAAACTGGAACGATGGTTATTCAGCCGGACGAGAGCCGAATTTACCTGTTCCCAGCAGCTTGATTCGCCAGGCCTTCCCCAGCCCAAATCACCTGACCTCTCTAATGGCGTTGTCGAAGCGACCAGTCCCTCAGGCCAAGCTGTCAGCTGGTGTCACTGCTTGAGCCGCTCCGGGTTTGGATTCAATACGCGGCAACCGCACGCTCAACACTCTCTGGTCGAATGAGTGCGCCAGGCCGTACCGCAGCCCACCCTATAGCAACTGCCTGCATCGTAATCCCAATGGCACCCTCCGACGCGCGGGAGCGTCCTGATGAGTGGCCCCTTAAACACCAGTTGATAGCTCGCCGCTAAACCACAACACCGGTTCGAGAGAAGAAAGGAATAATCTCTTGGTCAAGGAAACCTTCAAGGCTGGATGGCTGACCATAGATCAATCAAGTGATCCCGATTACTTTGTCCGTCTGATGGACCTGATGCGTGGCGGGAAAGACGATGATCCAGTCCAGTATCGCGCTGTCTTCGACTTGCTTGATGTTCAGGACGGGGAACACCTCCTGGATGTCGGCTGCGGAACCGGTGGCGCCGTACGAGCATTGGCGCCCCACGTAGGAAGCGCCGGTCACATCGTTGGCGTGGATCTTAGTGCCACGATGATCGCTGAGGCCACGAAGCGTGCGAATGGGTTGGAGTTGCCGGTTCAATTCCACACCGCCGATGCCCATCACCTGCCCTTTGCTGATAACGTCTTTGACAGAAGTTACGCCCTGCGAGTCTTCGAGATCATCGATATGCCCCGGGATGCACTGGCTGAGATGGTGCGGGTAACACGTTCTGGAGGCCGAATCCTGGTAAACGGCCCTGACATGGACTTGTGGGCTATCGACGCGTCTAACCGCGAAGTGACGCGGAAGATTTTGCATTATGTTTGCGACCATGAAACCAACGGCTGGGTCGGCCGGCAACTGTCCGGTTGGTGTCAGGAAATGGGCCTGAAAAACATCCAGCTTGTACCCATTATTCTCATCAACACTGATTTCAATGTCCTGTATGATCTTTGCCTCCGAGACTTCGTGGAACGAGCGCAATCGGCCGGCGCCGTGTCAGAAGAAGAGGTTACCCAATGGTTCGATGATTTGAGACGGCGGGACCATGATGGGCGATTTCTTTGTGCTCAAACACTATTCAGAGTCGCCGCGCAAAAACCATAGCCGGTGAACGTATGTGCTATTACTTCAGGGTAAGACGCAGAGCAGAAACTTCAGGAGATACGGATCATGTGCATCGGCGATGATTGTGGCAATGAAGGCACAGATAGAAGGTCGTTCCTGGTGGGCGCGACAGCCACCATTGCCGGCGTCTCGATCTTGCCGGCGAGGGGCCTAAGCGAGCAAACCAAACAACCGGAGACGCGGGTATTGGATGACCCCAGGGTCCAGCATGGGCGGGTGGTCTTCAAACACAATGGCGTGCAAACGATTGATGGCTATCTGGGCCGCCCAAAGGCGGAGGGCGTTTATCCAGCCGTGCTGGTGATCGCCGGCAACCGGATTACGGAGGAGTACATTCCGAATACTTGCGCCGCCCTTTCGCTTGCCGGCTTTGTCGGCTTAGCTCCCAACATCTTTCACACCCTGCCTGAAGCAGCGAGAACACCGGAAGAGAGTCGCAAAGCCCTGGCAGATCACACCGACCTGGACGTGCTCGAGGACATAGAGGTAGGTGCTGATTACCTGCGAGGACAACCGTACGTCAAAGCAGGCGGGATCGGTGTACTCGGTTTCTGTTACGGCGGGCGGATGGCAATGCTCTATGGTGCTCGCTCCCGCGAAGTGGATGTAGTTGTGCCGTTTCATCCCGGTAAGGTCACGGCAGCAGAGATCGCGCGGCTAAAGTCTCCCGTGCAGGTGCATTGTGGAACCGCCGATCACAACGTGCCTGTTGCCGACATCCGGGAGCTGGAGAAAATGTTGCGAGCGCAAGCGACACCCGTCGAAGTTTATTTGTACGAAGGTGCGGATCACGGGTTCCTGGCCTACACGCGTCCGTTCTACAAGCCCGACGCTGCCAGGCTGGCATGGACCCGTGCCACCCAGTTTCTGCATAAGTATCTAAAGTAAGAGATCCAGGCCACGACTTTCGCGTCGAACTGCGGCAAGAGGGGCTATTGCTCAAGGATGAGGAATCTCGACGATTTAGACACGCCGGCGCGCGTCCAGCGCGGCGGCAGTCACATTAAGAATTGTTGGAAGGCTCAGTGAAGGAGACGGTCCTGATCCTGGCCGAGGTAAAGAGTGTCGTAGAGGTCGCGCAACTGATAGCCGGCTTTTTGATAACAGGCGTGTGCCGCGAAGTTTTGTTGGTTAACCAGCAGGCAAACTGACTTGGTGCGTCCCAACAACTCGTTGGTTAGCTGCTTCATACAACGAGCCCCAAGTCCCAGGCCGCGTTTATTCGGGTTGACGTAGACGCCTTCAAGATAAATCATTTCCGGCGAATCACTGATGATGTCGGCCTTGAAGATCAGTTCATTATTCTCGACATTCACCCAGACCCGCTCTTGCTCAAAGCGACGGGCGCAACGCCGATAGAATCCTTCGGGATCGATGAAGAGCGGATTGACCCCACTCTCCTCAAAGGCCATTTGCGCATGCACCGGCACCACCAGCTCCAGTTCGGCTGCGGTGGCCAGGCGCAATCCCCGCACGGCTTCTTCTATGTCTTGCTGCTCCCGCTGCTCGAACAACTGCTCGCGGTACATTAGCCGTGGCTCTTGCCCATTGCGCTTGTAATAGCTCAGGAAGCGCTCAACCTTATCCGCCTCACCCATCACCGCATAAGCCGAAGAACAGTCCTGGGCCAGGCGAGCGAAGGCGGCTAAGGCATCTTCCTTCCTCGTTTCGAACAAGGTGACGTGTCCGATAAGGGCGACGCCATCAAGCTGTCCTTGCGCGTTCCGATGGCCATAGAAGGTGCCACGGTTCAGGGGACTCACCAGGCCGTTATCTCCTATCCAGCCGCTCATGACGAACGTATGCTGGGGACGAGCGGCGAGGAAACTGAGTACCTCAGACTGATGCTCGGCCTGTAGTGGTTCGACAGGCTTAGTGGCAAACAGTGTCCACGGTAGCGGGGAGTTCTTTTTAATTATCTGTAACATTGTGTGGGCTGCAATGATTTCCCTGGCTCGTTGTTTCGAGGTTCCCTATTAAAACTCGAGCCTCAGTAGTCAAGGTAGTCCACGCCAGTGTCCACGACTACTTCGCCACAGGTCGTGAGATCGCCATTAAGTTGTATAGAATCTGCGAACAGAATTGCATCGCTGACGACCACGCCTTCGCTAACAACCACGCCTTCGCTAACGACCACGCCTTCGCTAACAACGACGCCGTCGCTCACCACCACTCCATCCCCGAGAGAACTACCATCACTAACGACTACGCCGTCACTTACTACCACACCCATGCTGATAAAGAAGGCGCCGGTTCCCAGCCCCAAGCCGTCGCTGACGACTACACCATCACTGACCACCACGCCATCGCCGTCACTGACCACCACGCCGTCGGGTCCGACTGTCACACCATCACTGACAACTACGCCATCACTGACCACCACGCCATCACTGACAACTACGCCGTCACTGACCACCACGCCGTCGTCGCCGAAGATCACACCGTCACTGACGACCACGCCGTCACTGACGACCACGCCCAGAACATAGACGGGTTGGTATTTTTTTATAAGACCAGTGCCGGTGGCGAAATGCTGACCCAGAATGATGCCCTGGGACCAGTTAAATGTCTGTCCGGCAATAGTGGTTTGAGGGGTTGGTGGGAAGAGTGTATTCAATAAAGGCCCCCCGATAGGTTTGCTGTTCCCGAAATCCGTGCGCACCGCAAAAGCCAGCTGTACCGCGCCCTCTATGTTGATCTCGCCTGCGCCTTGCTCAAACATATTGAAGCCGGCCAGTGGTTGGGCCGAATACATTAGCAGAGCCTTAACCATGTTTGGCGTCAGCGTAGAATTGGCTTGTAGCATGAGTGCTGCTGCGCCTGTGGCAACCGGGACCGACATTGACGTACCGCTCAGATACATCATCTTGTGGGTATTCTGCGAGCTCACGCCGGCGTCCAGCGAAGGATTGTGGGTGACGAGAAAATTGTCCTTCGATTCAGCCGCGATGATCCTGTTGCCCGGTGCGACGATATCCGGTTTGATCAAGTGATCGTAATGCTTGGTCCCAGCAGTGTCTGTCCAACCACTGCGCGTGGGCCCTCGCGAGCTATAGGTAGTAACCGTGTCATCACTGCGGCCGTTTGTACCGTATGAGTTAGAAGCGCCCACCGTGATCGCTGAGGGTTCATTGCCGGGCGAATGTATCCCGCCGTAAAGCTTCTGGCCGGAGCTGTTTTTGCCGTTGTTGCCGGCAGCAGCAACCACGACAACACCAGCATCTACCAGGCGACGTACAGCTTTGCACACCGGGTCATCCTTGTAAGAATCAACGGCCGGCGTACCCAAGCTTATGTTTACAACGCGAATGTTATAAGCAGCATGATTGCTCATGATCCAATCGAGGCCGCTGAGCAACACTGATACGGAACCTACGCCATTACCGTCCAGCACACGAAGATTGATGATCCTGGCATTAGGAGCGATGCCGAGATACGCGCCGGTTGAGACCATTCCGTTACCCGCAGCGATTGAGGCGACGTGCGAGCCGTGACCGTAATCATCATTGGTCGAAACCAGGCCGGTGAAGTCTTTGCTGAAAACGACCCGTGTCATGTAGTTCTTGTCCTGAAACGATTTGTGGCTGGCATACATGCCGGAATCGAGAACAGCAATGCCGATACCGGATCCGTCAATTGTGGAAGTATTTGTGGCGGTCGAAGTATCTGTAGTGGTCGAATAAATTCCGACCTCTGAAGCGTTTGTCAGCTGATGCGCGGCGTCCGCACCTGTAGTAAGAGAGACGTGGCCGGTTGCCATTGTTTCTCTGTCAACCGAGATATAAGACACCTCGTCGAAGGCGGCTACCTGGTCAACAATGCTGGCCGGCATCTCGATCGCCTGCGAGTTGAAGTTCTTAAAGCTCGCCTTGACGTGCACGTCATTGCGACTGAGCAGAGCATTCAGCTGGCCGCTCATCTTCCCACCGAGCTGCAAAATGACCTTGACGGTTTCGCCGCCTTTTCGGCCGCTCAGATCCGAAGATACCTTGCTGGCTTTTTTCCCGCCGCCCTTGGGCGCTGCGGAAGCCCGCTCACCGATTAGGATTCCCATGGAAAGGGAGATCCCGAGCGACAAGCAGGTCAGCCAGGTAATGGGCCGGGAACGTTTGATCAAATTCATTCGTTTTATCCTCACTTTTCTCGACTGCTGGGAAGCCACCTATGGTAAAGCGCCCTGCTGTCGGTCTCTCATTCGCACCCGGCGTGCCATTGGGATCACCATCGGCGAATCCTATTTGGTAGGGATTTACTGGTCTTTCCCGAGCCAGGCAATGCTATTTGGCTGCGCGATCGGTCTGATTGAGAGGAAGGTCTATCGATTTGACAGGTGAGTTGACCGGAAGCGTATCTTTTTTCTAGAAGGCGACCTCGCGCTTCATTAAGTTCACTTCCCCATATGACTGCACGGCGCCGTACACTCAACCTCTTGAGCACCTTAGCCTGACGTGGAGCAAGGTGTTAGTTTTGAGCGCAAGCTAACAGCTTGCGTTACAAAAGAGGAGTTAAGACACGTTATCGTGACACTAACCGCTGATGATGGTACCTGGCCTGATGTGAAGGGCAGACTGAAAGGAGCAGGTGATGCAAGAGGTCATTGAACGCAAACAATGGGAGAGTTTTGTAAAAGAGTTCAACCGCCGGAATGGTATGCGAGCGACGCGCGTAGAGGTTGTGGGCCGTGATATCGGGGCACAGGAAGAGGAACGCTTGCTGCCGCTCACCGGGATCAGTTTGGAAGAAAGGGGTCGGGACGCGCCCCGGCTTGAGATTTCGCTCGGCGGCGAGACGAGCAAGGACGAGCGCCATCTAACCCATACGGTCTCCCATGTAAGGAGTATCATGCGCAAGATTGGCACTGACCTGCGGGAAGAGGCGCTATTGCTCGAGGACGAGGAAGGCACGAAGACGATTCTTCATTTTGAGGCCCTGCCGGAATTGGAGCCGGCCAGTTAGCCGATCCGACGATCGCAAAGCTGACCAACTAATTGATAGTTCGGGCGATGACGCACTTCAGGTAATGAGTCTCCGGCATGCCGGCAAGAATGGGATGATCGCCGGCTTGCGTTCTCTGCTCGACGATTTGCAAACGCCGGCCCGAGTCCAGCGCGGCAGCAGTTACGATCTCCATAAACATCTGCTCGGGAATGTGGTATGAACAGCTGCAAGTTACGAGCACACCACCCGGATTCAGTAATTTCATAGCGCGCAGATTAATCTCTTTGTAACCACGCACGGCCTTAGCCACGCTCCTTCGGTTCTTCGCAAACGCAGGCGGATCGAGCACGATCGTATCGAAGCGTTCGCCCGTACCCTCCCGCGCCCGCAACTCATCAAATACGTTGGCCTCGCGAAATTCAACATTGAAGGCGCCGTTCAGTTCGGCATTCGCGCCCGCTGCGGCAACCGCATCGGCGGAGATGTCCAGCCCAATGACACTTTCGCACGAGCTCGCCATGTGCAGCGCGAACCCGCCGTTGAAAGTGAAGCAATCGAGTGCCCGGCCGCGAGCGAAGCGCCTGGCCGCTTTGTAGTTCTCGCGCTGGTCCAGAAACGCTCCCGTTTTTTGTCCGCCCAAAGGAGACACGCGAAAGCGCACCCCGTCCTGCACCATCTGAATTTCATCCGGAGCATTGCCTTGAAGTACGCCTGAGCGCAGCTCCAGGCCTTCCAACTCGCGCACCCGGACATCATTACGCTCGACGATGACGCGCGGCGAAAACTCTTCCCACAACAGCTCGACCAGCATCGGCTTGATTGCTTCAGTTCCCTGCGAGAGCGTCTGCAGGACGAAGACGTTGTCGTAAACGTCAACGATGAGCGACGGCAGCAGATCGCCCTCCGAGTAGACCAGCCGGTACGAATTGGTTTCAGCGGTGATTGCGGCGCGTCTTTCGGCGCATTGGCGAAGACGCAGGCGCCACCATTCGCGATCGATTGTCTCTGCGACCGTCGAAAGAAAGCGCAAGGCTATCTCAGATCGATCGCTGTAGAATGCCTGGCCAACAAAGTTCCCTGCTTGATCGACTACGCGTCCCACCGCGCCGCCGGTAACGTCAGGCACCTCAAGCAAGTCGGTGCGATAGACCCAGAGATGGCCGTTACGGACGCGCTTTGCTCCGCGGCGAGTGATGCCAACAGCATTCATCGTCAATTTGAGGTTAGCATGCGGCTTTGCCGCCGCACAGTGCGGAAAGGCTTCGCCTTTCCGACACGAGCTGAGCTGGATCTGAGGCTACGCCTCAGAGGGGAGGCATAGCCTCCACTTAATTAAGCTTGGTAACGGTAAGGCATAGCCTTACCGCACTGTGCGGCGGCAAAGCCGCAGTTGAATTCGGCCGATACTTCGATGACAATCTCAAGAAGTACGGATTCTATGCGATTGTTTTACCTTAAGCTCGGCAAGGGGCAATTCACTTGCGGTTGAGCTATGACCAGCTAAAGCTGCTTGAACGATCATTCGAAAAAAGTTAATCTTACTTCATCAAGTACGACAATAAACTCTGATGTGATCTTCGAGGAGGAGGAACACTGACTAATGCCTGAAGTTGGAGACATGGCCCCGGATTTCGAATTGAAGAGCCATCTGGTAAAGGACAAGAAGGTGAAGCTCTCAGACTTCCGTGGCAAGAGCAACGTAGTGCTGGCGTTTTATCCGCTGGCCTGGACACCTGTCTGAACGGCACAGATGCCGGCGTACGAGGCCGACCTCGAACGCTTCCAAGGCTATGATGCCCAGGTCCTGGGTATATCTGTTGACAGCGTCCCGTGTAACACCGCCTGGGCCAAGAGCCTCGGTGGACTTTCTTACGATCTCTTGAGCGACTTCCACCCGAAGGGAGAAGTAGCTAAAGCTTACGGCGCGTATAGGGCAGGTGATGGGATTTCAGAACGCGCGCTGTTCATTATCGATAAGGAAGGCAAACTGGCTTATAAAGACATTCACAACATCGCCGACCAGCCGGACAACGAAGATTTGTTCGAAGTGCTGCGCAAGTTGTAAGCAGAACAGAGGCTGGAGACTAGAGGCTAGAGGCTGGTAAGATTACCGGCTTCTGGCCTCTTTTGCTGGTAGTATGAAAAGATGACGACACTCTCTCGCAAATGCGTCCCCTTCACTCCCTTCGATCGCGAGCTGGCTAAGAGCACCATCGCGATCGTAACCGCCGGCGGCGTGCACCTGAAGGACCAGGAGCCATTCAATATCAAGGACGAGTTGGGCGATTTGGGATATCGGATCATTCCGCCTGAGGTCGATGCCGCGGAACTAATGGTTACTCACCATCATTACGATCATGGAGATGCGGACGCGGACATCAACGTCGTCTTTCCAATAGATGTCCTGCGCGATCTCCATTCTGAGGATTTCATTGGTGGCGTCGCTAAGAAACACGTCGGCTATATGGGCTACACAATGCAGTTGAAAGCAATGTATGAAGGGACTGCGCCCGAGATTGCCAACGAGATTGACAAAGGTTCGCGCGCCGATGCGGTAGTGCTGACGGGTGGTTGACCCAGCGTCTGCCACCGCACGGTCGTCGCGGTCCAACGTGAAATTGAAATGAGAGGCATTCCCACAGTCTTGATCACGGTCAGCCCTGAAGTTTCGGCGCAGATGCGTCCGCCGCGCGCCCTCTATCCCAAAGGTTTTAAGATAGGAAACAGCCTGGGCCGACCGGGCATGCGCGGGTTGCAACGTGAAGTTCTGCGCGACGCGCTTAACTTGTTGACTGAAAATACGAGGCCCGGTGAAATCATTACGCGCGAGTATCCGGAATACGGCGAGCAGTACGAGCCCCCACGGGTTAAAAACTAGATAATCCGCAGATTACGCAGAACAAGAAGGCAGAGGTCAGAGATCAGAAGTCAGAGGTCAGAACGCGCGCTCACGCGCGAAAGAAATGGTAAATGAGAAATGGCAAATGATATATGGAAAATGTTTCGTCTGACTGCTGACCTCTGACTTCTGATCTCTGACCTCTGCCTTCCTGTTCTGCGTTATCTGCGGATCGGATCGCCTAATCGGGGAATAGAAACTTGTACAAATCAATCGGAATACTGACTGGCGGCGGCGATGCGCCGGGACTCAATGCGGTCATTCGCGCGGTGGTTAAAACCGCTACCGGCGAATACGGAATGCGCGTTATCGGTATCGAAGATGGCTTCGAGGGGTTACTTGATGGAACACTCGCGCGAGAGTTGACGCCGGCTGACGTCCGCGGCTTGCTGCCGCGCGGCGGCACCATGCTGGGCACGCGTAATCGCGGCAAATTCGTCGAGCGAAGCGTTGACGGCACAGTTACCAAGCCGGAAGCTGTCTATAGCGAAGCGGTCGCAAATCTCGAGCGTCTCGGAATCGAGGCTCTGATCGTCCTGGGTGGGGAAGGCACACTGGCCATCGCCGCGGAGTTTGATCGCCTCGGGTGCCCGGTCATCGGCGTTCCTAAAACCATCGACAACGATCTTGCCTGCACGGAGCTGACTTTCGGTTTTGTGACGGCGCTGGACATTGCTACTGAAGCGCTCGATCGCCTGCACACCACGGCGGAGTCGCATGACCGGGTGATGATACTGGAAGTGATGGGACGACACACGGGTTGGATTGCTTTGCATTCCGGCCTGGCTGGCGGCGCGGATGTGATCCTGATTCCTGAAATCCCTTTCACCACGGAGTCGGTAGCCGTCAAAGTGCGCGAGCGCGACCAGAGTGGTTCGCGATTCAGCATTATTGTCGTTGCCGAGGGCGCCCTGGAAGAAGGACACGATCTGATCTATCAGGACATCGGCAAAGACAAGGGCGCTCCGCGGTTGGGCGGGATCGGTTTCCACCTGCGGCAGGAACTCGAACTACTTACTAACAAAGAATGCCGTTGCGTTGTGTTAGGGCATCTGCAACGCGGAGGCAGGCCAAACGCGTTCGATCGAATGCTGGCGACTAACTATGGGGCGTGCGCGGTGCGAGTGCTGGCGTCTGGTCAGCGCGGAATGATGATGGCTTTACAAGCTTCGGATGTGGTTACGGTACCTATTTCGCAGGCAATCGCCAATCTGAAAACCGTCCCTCCAGATGGACAACTGGTGCGCACTGCTCGCGACACCGGGATCTCTTTCGGTGCTCCTGATGAAGCCAGGTATCATAGAACGTAGCACGATTGTCGAGTACTGCCTGAATTAATTCCTAAGGTTACATGGAGATCACTCAAGACTCATGAGTGGTAGGCTATCGCGCCCACCTCATCCAAAAATCCCAGATGGATGGCCCGGGGCATCGCACAGTCAAACTCTTCTAAAGTCTCGACAAAGGCCCGAACGACATAC
Organism: Pyrinomonadaceae bacterium; assembly: GCA_036506395.1. Taxonomy (GTDB): domain Bacteria; phylum Acidobacteriota; class Blastocatellia; order Pyrinomonadales; family Pyrinomonadaceae; genus DASXRU01. Next base: position 21,064 of record DASXRU010000104.1, read on the forward strand.
TCATCGAACTGAGTGCCGCTGGCCCTTTGTAATCTCTCCACGGCAATGGCCTGTGAAAGATGCTGGCGATAAGGACGATCGCTGGTCATGGCATCGTAAGCGTCGGCGACCGCGACGATGCGCGCGGCCAGGGGAATGTCTTCGCCCTTCAAACCTGAGGGATAGCCGTTCCCGTCCCACCATTCGTGATGATATTTGACGATGGCCCGCACCGCCTCCATATGGGGCACACCCTCCAGCACATGCTCGCCATACTCCACATGGCGCCGCATTACGATTGTTTCTTCTGCCGTCAGGCGGCCCGCCTTGCAGAGAATACATTCCGGCACGCCGATCTTTCCGATGTCGTGAAGCAGGGCGCCCAGTTTGATGTGCATTACTTCCTCTTCTGAAAGATCCAGACGCAGCGCCACTGCCTCAGCATAATTTGCGGTCATGTTGGAATGTTCGCCGGTGTAATTATCTTTGATCGACAGCAAAGAGATCAGCGCCCGCACCGTGGAGACGAATGATTGGCGCGACTCAGCTTCCAGCACACGATTCCTTGCCTGGATCCGGCTGGTCACCAGAACGTTGTCGATGACATTCAGGAGTTCGCTATGTCCAAAGGGCTTGCAAAGATAGGCAGCGAGGCCGTGTTCCAGCAGTTCGTGTTGCTCTCCGCGATTGTCTGTGCGGGCCGTCAGCATTACTACCGGCGTGTGACGTATGGCCTCGTCCGGGCTTTGGGTTATTTCGTAAAAGACTTCTTTCCCACTTATGCCAGGCATCATATAATCCAGAATGATCAAATCAGGCCTTAGCTTGCGGACGAGGTGCAGCCCTTCAAAGCCGTTGGTTGCGCCGGCAAAGGCGTAGCCCGCGCGCTTTAGACTGACACTTCCGAGTTGGAGCAAAGCAGGATCGTCTTCAACAAAGAGTATGAGTTTTCCTTTGTGCGAGTTTTTGTTGAGCATGATGTTCTCTCCTCGCGAGGGCGAATGATTTCTAACGCGCCTCCTACCAGGGGATAATGGTTGGTGTGGTTACCGCGACCAACCTGTGATCAGGACAACTGGGAACCAGCCTTGGGAAATCGGAGAGAGAATACTGGGAGCGTCGGGTCAGGACTCGTGTTTTTTCAAACTGCGGGACTGTCCGGAATATAAGACTAACGAACACATCCTGTGGTTGTGGTTCCATTGTGATTGAGTTGTGTGTTAATACATGAGTTGAGGAAACACCTTTGAGTGAATCAATAAAACAGCGGTTGCAATTGGAGTTAGAAGAGCTCGAATCCGAATTGCGGGTACATTTGCCCAAGGAGATCAAGCGGGCCCTGGAATTCGGTGACCTGCGGGAGAACTCTGAATACCGGGCCGCGCTCGATCGCCAGAACGTCGTCAAGGCCCGAATCGTGGAGTTGCGCCAGCGCGTCAGTGAGATTGCTTCCATCGATCTTTCCAAAATATCGCGCCATAAAGCCGGCTACGGCTCGACTCTGGTCCTCTTCGATGGTGAACGCGAAGAGGAGGTAACTTATCGGCTGGTGACTCCGGAAGAAAGCGACCCGCAGGGCGGATTGATCTCTACCATGTCACCCATCGGGAAGAGTCTGATGGGGAAAGAAGAAGGTGACGACGTAACGGTGCGAACCCCAGCCGGGGCGCGTACCTTTGAGATTAGAAAACTGACGACGCTGCACGACCAGGTGGAAGACGCGTCAGCGGAAACATGAGCTGCGATACTGGCTCGCCATCGATCATTCGACTAAAACTCTACAAGATCAAGCAAGCCACTTATAGACGCTTATCGACAGCAATTCGTTGTCTCCCACTTGGTTTTATTTGACCCGAGTCATCCGCACTTTAATCTGCGGCGCAATTCTTAACACGCTCAGAAATATTTGTCTCCTTGCGCGCGATTCAAGTTAGTCAGAACCGCCTGCTGTAACGGGCGGGCCGTGTTTGTCCGCAGGCTAATCAAAGTGCATAATGGGAGCAGAAACGTCTGGCAAGATTAAGAGTCTCGGGATAGACGGCATGAGAATTCTCACAACCCTTATTCTCCTCGCTATCGCCAGCATCTCCGCGCTGGGACAAGAAGCCAATTCGCCACCCCCAAGAGCGCAACTCACGGTCGCCCAGCGCGAGGCGCGCGAAGAACTCAACCGAGCTGCGGCAGCGTACAAGGACGGCGACTTTGCTGAAGCACAACGACATTCGGAGAAAGCCCTGGCCCTCGATCCAACCAGCCGAGTAGCTCCCCTCTTCCTCGCTCGCTCCATTCATACGCAATATGCACCTTCAAACGAGAGCCCGGAGAATAGGGAAAAAGGGCGCGAGGCAATCGCTGCCTACCAGAGGATACTAGATACCGAACCAACGAACGAAGAGGCGTACAAAGCGGTCGCTGCTATCTATGGGAGCATGCGCGAAGAGGAGTTGTTGCGGGTTTGGATATTGCAGCGCGCTTCGAACCCTCTGTTCGCCGCCGATAAGCGAGCCGAAGCCTATGCGATTCTTGCAGGGAAGGATTGGGATTGTTCATTCAAGATAACTGAGCTTCCTGAGAACAAGCTCGTGAAGACGCGGGGTAGCGAGTCGACGGTTGTTTTCAAAAAGCCCCGACGCGAGTCAGATTTTCAAAAAGCGAAGGCATGCGCAGCGAGCGGTCTGGACATGGCGGAGATGTCCCTTGCTCTCGATCCCACACTGGAAGCTGCCTGGGCCTATAAGGTGAACTTGCTGACAGAGACCGCCAAACTGTACGAAATGGAGCAGGAGCACGGCCCTAAGAGTGTTTTCTTGAAATTAGCTGATGAGGCACGCTTGCAAGCTGAGATGTTGTCCGAGAAGCGCAGGCGCGAACAGAGCGAAGCTGAAAGTGCTGAATCTCGTCAGCAGCAGGAAGAACAGCCTCACGAGAAAGTGTCCGATGGAGATTCCGCAAAAGAGAAGATCATTGAACGTGGCGATTTGGACACTGTAGCCCTGAGCAAACCCCAGTTAGACTATCCTGAGAACCCAAAAATCGCTCACCTGCGGGGGACTGTAAAAGTGGCGATCATAGTAGACGAGTCAGGAAGAGTGATTAGTGCCAGAGCGGTTGGCGGGCAACTGGTTCTTCGTATGTTAGCTGAGCTAAATGCGCGCCGAGCCACATTTACCCCGACCATTGTCGATGGCCAACCAGGGAAGATTAGCGGCTTTCTGACGTACGAGTTTGACTTCGGAAAACCGAGTAATGAAGGTAATTCCAAGCCTTGAGAACCCATTTTGGTCGCGGACTTTGCAGACCTGCCGTAAGTCGCGTCAGAACACTCGAAAAGAACAGCCGGCTTGATTATGTTTTTCTTGACAACCCCTTTAACACCTCCCTATCATGCGCTGTCCGAGGTTCAACCCCATATCTGAGTCCATGCCGGTAGATCGCCTTACCTGACGGGAGATAAGCTTAAAGAATGTTCGGCGCGAGCATAGGACGGGGCGCTCAACGCATTATTGACGCCATGGTGCGTTGGCTTGCGCACGGACATATTAGTCCGAACTTTCTGACCGTAGTTGGCGTTGCTATGAACGTAGGCTGCGGCCTGTTGTTCGGGCTGGGCCATTTTTTCTGGGCCGGCATTATTCTGATTGTTGCCAATCTCTTTGACATGTTAGACGGGCAGGTGGCGCGGCTGTCCGGACGCGTGACGACCTTTGGAGGCTTTCTTGATTCTTCGCTCGACCGGCTCTCCGATATGGTCGTCTTCGTCGGGCTAATGGTCTTTTATGCGCGCGATACGCAGTACCATTCGACGCTGAACGTTTTCCTGGCCGGCGCAGCCATGATGGGATCGGTAATGGTGAGTTACGCCAGCGCGCGCGCGGAGAGCCTGATCCCCAAGTGTGACGTGGGGTTTTTGCGCCGGCCAGAACGGGTTGTGTTGCTTATTATCGGTGGATTAACCACGCACCCCGGTTCATCAAGTCCGTTCCTTAATCGCATGCCGGCGGTGCTTTGGGTACTTGCCGTTGGCTCGTACTGGACCTTTGCGCATCGCATGTACCATACCTGGCGCGAAGTTAAAAAGGCCGACGCCACGCGAGATGGGATAGCAAAACCAACGATTAATGCATCCAATGCCACTGCCGAGCTGGGACAGGCGCCAAAGTTCGCTCATAAAACGAGTTAAGCTCGGATTAATTATTCATTTCTCTGTTACACTACAAACGACTGAGGTAATAACGTGATTATCTGTCCTTGTTGCGGCTTCAAGTTTGAAGGCGATCTGATGGTCGGTTGTGCGTCATGCGGCGCTCAGGCCGTAGGTCCGCCGCTGGCAAGGCCGCAGCACGAGTTACCTTCTTTTGGTCGTGCCTTTTTGGTGGGTCTAACGGGTCTGTTGATGATGGCAGTGCTGGTCGGCTTCACGGTCTCGGCATTGCTCCAACATTCCCCCATATCGACAGGTTTCTGGTCGTTGGTTGCTGCAGCCGAAACCGCAGCGTGGCGGTTGAAGTGGGCCGCATTGCCCGTCAGCATCATTGTTCTATGGGCCGGGATGCGAGTTTGCCGGAGCATCAAGGGAGCCCCATTGCGTTTTGCCGGCTCGCGCCTCGCGCATGGCGGACTGATGACGGCTGTAATGGTAACGCTGGCAATCGCAGCTCTAATTGGCGTGACTGTGCCGGAACGCTGGCGGCAACATCGTCGCTCAGTAGAGGCTGGTTTCTATGCGAGATTTTACACGTTTGAGAGAGCGCTGCTGGAGTATAAACTGCGGTACGGAACCCTGCCCAGCGATCTGAAGGATCTTAAGGAACGACTTCCTGACCCTGACGGCTCAATCGCCGAGGCCCTCAATGGAATGGATCCGGCCGGCTACAAGTCCACGACCCAACTGGCAGTTAAGGCAAAGTCGGGAGTTACGCGCAGTACGGTATTTCGAAATGTGTCCTCGGTCACAGATGACGCGCCTGAGGAGGCAGTTTCATTTACAAACTATGATCTCCGGCTCGCGGGCGAGGACAAGATCCTCGGCAACGAAGACGACTGGATTATGCGCGACGGGGTGGTCATGAAGGTTTCTCAGATAGCGCAATCCTCCTCTGGAGCCTCAGTAAGTCCGGGCGCACCTTAGTCTCATGTGTTATGTCCTTCCTGGCTCGTTTCCAACGAAAGAAAGAAGATCCCGAGCTGGCCAGGCGCGACCGGTTGCTGCGTGCCGGGCGCATAGGCGAAGCCGTCGTAGTGGAAACGACGAAAGACACAGCAGATAACATCATCGTCTTCTACAACTACAGCATCGCTGGCGTTGAGTATGAGTCTTCTCAACTGCTGGACGGCGAACAAAGCCTGCGCAAGCACCTCTACCTTCCTGGAAAACAAGTTACCATGCGATACGATCCACACTGGCCGGCAAACTCGCTCGTCGTTTAGTCAGTTGTTAGTAGTCAGTTGTCAGTTGTCAGTTGTTAGTAGTCAGTAGTCAGTTGTCAGTTGTTAGTTGTTAGTTGTTAGTTGTCAATATGTAGCTATTGATGACTACTACGAACGACTGACTACGAACCACTGACCACTGACCACTAACAACTGACAACTAACAACTGACCACTGACTACTAACAACTGACTACCAACTGTGTTTCGCAAAATCCTGATTGCTAATCGCGGCGAGATTGCTGTGCGCGTCATACGCGCCTGCCGCGATCTGGGAATTTCCCCGGTCGCGATCTTTTCAGAAGCCGATGCTGATTCGCTTCACGTCAGGCTTTCCGACGAAGCGATTTGCGTCGGGCCGGCGCCGTCGGTGGAGAGTTATTTGAATATCAGCGCGGTCGTTGCCGCCGCCCAAAAAGTCAGCGCCGAAGCGATTCATCCGGGCTACGGCTTTCTCGCCGAAAACGCGGACTTCGTTCGCGCCGCTGAGGCCGCCGGCATTGTCTTCATCGGCCCGCATGCCGAGGCCATGGAAATCATGGGCTCGAAGACCAGCGCCCGTCGCGCTGCAATCAGCGCCGGAGTTGCGGTGGTGCCGGGGACCACAGAGGCCCTGGATACTTATGAAGAAGCCCGCAACACCGCCGCCAGGTTTGGCTATCCCGTAATGTTGAAGGCTACGGCCGGCGGCGGCGGCAAGGGCATGCGGCTGGTCGAGTCGGAAGACGATCTGGAGTCCGCTTTCAACGCCGCCCAATCCGAAGCGGCATCGGCATTTGGCAATCCCGCCGTCTATCTGGAAAAAGCGATCGAGTCTCCTCGTCATATTGAGATTCAAATTGTTGCCGACACACATGGCAACCTGGTTCATCTCGGTGAGCGCGAGTGCTCCATTCAGCGCCGGCATCAGAAAGTCATCGAAGAGTGTCCTTCGCCAATCAACGATCCTGACCTGCGGCGTCGCATGGGCGAATCAGCTATCAAGATCGCCCAGGCAGTCAACTATGTTGGAGTGGGCACGGTTGAGTTTCTGGTTGCGGATGCGACCCGCGAGTTTTACTTTCTGGAGATGAACACGCGCCTCCAGGTCGAGCACCCGGTCACCGAGTTAGTTACCGGGATTGATTTGGTGCGCGAGCAGATCAATGTTGCTGCTGGAGCGCCGCTTTCTTTTACCCAGGACGAGGTCCACTGGAGCGGTCACGCGATCGAGTGTCGCGTCTATGCTGAAGATCCGGAGAACAGTTTTTTCCCTTCCCCTGGCCGTATCACGTTTTTGCGTGTCCCGGCTGGACCAGGCATACGTGATGACGGCGGCGTCAGCGAAGGCGCGGACGTCTCCATCCATTATGACCCAATGATCTCGAAGCTGGCCGCATGGGGCCGATCGCGAAACGAAGCAATCGATCGCTTGCGGCGCGCTCTGGACGAATACGCGGTGGGAGGAATCAAGACGACGCTTCCCTTCTTCCGCCAGATTGTGCGCGATCAGGAATTCAACCAGGGCCGGCTCGACACTGGTTTCATCTCGCGCTTCCTGGCGCGGCATGCCGCTGCTGAGGTCGAGCCTGATATTGTCGCGCGCGACCTGGCGCTCGTGGTAGCGGCGCTTGATCACGCCCGGCGACAGGACTCCGCACCCGGTGCGCCGCGCGCTGCGGAGTCGAGCGCGTGGCGCACCGCGGGCCGCCCCGTGAATCGTCAATTACGCAACCGGCGACGGCGCTGGCCTAAACCACTCTAGAAGAGCCGCAACGTGAACATTCGTGGATTCGCCGTGGTTGAGTTAAAGCGATTCAAGGTGACTTCGACGTAATACAGATTGTCTGTGAAGTCGATCGTGCCGATAATGTTGCACGTCGCGCAGGGGTGATCCTGGCTGCGGTTTCTGGTGGCGCAGAGCAGTACCGGATCCGGAGTGCACGATTTCACCTGAAACAGCTTAGCTTCGATGATAGTGCTGTTTGGCGCGTTCGAGCCCATCTCCAACGTGTGCCAGCCTGGCTTATTCGGCGCAGCGTTGTTGTCAAAAGTATTCGTCACGTTGTAGCGGGCTACGACTACGCTGCCGGGGACACCGGGTTTGAATCCTATTTCGGTCATGCCGAAAGCGTAGATGTTGAGTGAAGCCTCGTCCACGGTCCCGGTCGAACCGACAGCCGTCCACGGGCGGACGGGTAGCGCCTGGGGAGCTGGTGCAAAGGCAGTTGTCCCGGCAGCAGAAGCGATTGCTGAGCGTGTGGATGCGGGTCCGACGAACGACGCTAAGAGCAAGGCTGCCAGCGCACTCATGCAGAGCAGGCCGAGGCGAGATCTATTTCCATGTTCTGACAAGACGTTTTGTTTCATGAGAACCTCCATCGATACGACGCGTTGTAGTTAGGTGGTGTGCATGAGCGTCGCGGTTGAGTGAGAAGAGGCGGCGAGAGAGTGGTAGCTCAGAGCAGCACCCTGGTCCCGCCGAGTTCGAAATTGCAAGGAACGATTTGCCTTATACACCGATGCCCCAAAGCTGTCAATCAAAGCACTGGGAGCGCGGGCCCCTCGCCCGCATTGCGCCGGCGGCGCGAACTTATCCAAACATAGAAGACCGTGGGGTCCGTAATTCTTCGCGCTTCGCGCTCATTGCGGGCGAGGGCGCCCGCGCTCCCAGTAGTACGTAAAGCTTGGGACCTAAACTGCATTAAAATCATCTGAACGCTGAAATGAAGATGATCGGAGGTCGTGTACAAGTTATCGTCAGCGGTGTCCCTGTTAGTTTGTAGTGTTATGAAACTCAGGTCAAAAATTGCAGGAAAGGACCACGTGCTCGAACTCGAGCGCGACGGCGGGCGTGTCATGGCGACGATTGACGATCGCCGCTACGAACTCGAAGCGCGTGAGCTCGAGCCCGGAATGTACCTGTTGCAGTTGGGTGCCCGCGTTTACGAATGTCGCGTGCGCAGGGTCGATGCCGCGCGCGGCAGCACGAGTGAAGTAGACATTGAAGTGGACATTGGGCAGCAGGTTTTCCAGATCACATTGATCGATCCAAAGCGCCTGCGCAGCTCGCAGAGAGCCGGCGCCCAAGCGGACGGTTCGGCTCGAATCACTGCGCCGATGCCTGGGCGAGTTGTGCGCGTGCTGGTCGAGTTAGGCGCGCAGGTTCAAGTGGGGACTGGGCTGGTAGTTGTCGAAGCAATGAAGATGCAGAACGAAATGAAAAGTCCCAGGGCCGGCGTCGTGACATCTCTTAGCGCCGAGCCAGGCTCAACAGTTAACGCCGGCGATGTCCTGGTAGTGATTGAATAAAGGATGAAGGATGAAGGCGGAAGGATGAAGAAGGAAAAAGGCTCATACGACATGAATGGTGGTTGTCCAAAGAATGCCCAGTCTTTCCAAGTAACCGAGAACTCCTCTTCATCCTTCATCCCTCATCCTTCATCCTTCCCCAAAACCCTTCATCCTTCATCCCTCAGAATACTGCTCTGGGACATCGATGGCACACTGACGCGATCGACCCGCGTCGATTCCTACAAGGACTATACCGCGCCGGTGCTGGAAGCCGTGTTTGGCACTGCGGGCAGGCTGCCCGAAATGAAAGTCTCGGGCATGACTGACTTGCAAATTATCGCCGAGGCTCTACGAGACGAAGGCTTCACCCACGAAAGCATTCGCGAGCGGGCTGCGGAATTGCATAAGCGCTACATGGTGGAAATGGAGCGCGTCCACGGAAACGGCCAGCAGCTTTTTGAGGTCCTACCAGGCGTCCGTGAAGTCTTGCAGGCTGCTGCCGAACATCCTCGCTACCTTTCCGCGCTGCTAACCGGGAATATCGAGCCCGCGGCGCAGTTGAAAATGCGTCTCGCAGGCCTGTCGCAATATTTTCAACTTCCCGGCGCGTATGGCGATGATTCCTATGATCGTCGCGATCTTCCCGCGCTTGCTGCCGCTCGCATTAATAAACACCTGGGAGCGAATCTGGAGCCGCACCAGTTCATCGTCATAGGAGACACGCCTAACGACATCGCCTGTGCTCGTCATTTCGGCGCCCGTGTGGTCGCAGTGGCTACCGGGCGAATGTACAGCCCTGAAGATCTGCGCGCCCTCAAACCCGACGCGTTGCTACCTGATCTTTCCGACACTGAACTGGTGATGAGAACGCTGGGCGCGCTGTAAAGGTGTACCGCGGTAGGACAAGACTCATTTTGTGCCCCAGGCTTCAACTTCCGTGATCCGGCTATAGCCGTTATCAACCGCCGCACGGGTCAGCACTCTGATCTTGTTCGTCGTCACGGGCTTGAAATGGAACTCGCGGCCTACATACTTTGGGTCGCTTTCGCTCACACTGCCGACAG
>DASXRU010000105.1:0-24842 GCA_036506395.1 Pyrinomonadaceae bacterium
GCTTCGGCACTATGTTTGTGATGGCGCCGCAGCAACGTTTCGCCGTCATCATACTTTGTAACAAGACCGCTCGGTGGATGTTTCAAACTGCCGAAAAGGCGATGGAGATAATGTTGCCACTGGACGCGGAAGCGGAAGCTCTTCCCAAACAATCACTGCCGATGAGCGCGGCGGAAAAAGCAAATTACGTCGGTAAGTACATGAGGCCAGGTACCGAAAGACCTGAGACCGCCGACATATTTTTGAAAGATGACCAACTCTATCTTCGGGCTTACGGTTTTGAGCAACCCATTACTAAGGTTAGTGCCGACAGCTTTTCTGTTACGGCGCCGGGTTATAGAGGGCCATGGAGATTCAAACTCCTGCCAGGCGCAGACGGCAAAGCCGAGTATCTGTGTCTATCGCTGGGCGTTATGAAGCGGGTGCCGGATAAGTAGCCTTTGAGCCTACGCGTAATACCAAAAAGAACAAGTTGATTCGAAAATGAAGACAATCGGAAAGGCATTGCTGCTAATCCCTCTCGCCGGGCTTCAGCGTCACTGGGCCGATTTACGTCTTGTCGGGGCGGCACTAACGTGGGCTGGCGGAACCTCGAATTTGGTCGACCGGGCGGCACGCGGGAGTGTGATTGACTTCATAAATCTTGGAGGGAGGTTCACTGCGCACGGGAATTTTTAACGTCGCAGATCTCGCAATCGTTTTAGGGTTTGTCTTCATCTTGAGTGGGTTGCGCCGGTCCGGATTTGGAGGAGGTTGGCTCAATTCGCAGAGAACCATCGGCTGGAGTCCGCGGACGAAACTTTTTGATTTAGTGACATCGCTGGCTGAGTAAATTCTGAAGGCTCTCCGTCTAATTAAAATCCCTGAAGAAACATACTGTACAAAATAAGAATCCTTTGCTCGTCTAGTTAGTGAATTGCCTCGTATTCAGTAAAATGAATCCATGCGGTGAACTCGGCGAAGATATTTGGGTTGTCCATGCCTTTCGGAAGAAATCGACGCGTGCCATCTAGACACTCAAGCCTGAAATCGATCTGGTCAAGAACTTCTCCAGTGTCTAGTCAGGTGTCGTCATTTCAAGTAGTCTTTATCGGACCGGCGTGTGAAAGCAGACGTGCATGGTCTACCACCATATGAACTCCAGCCCTACTCTAGTCAAAAGTATTGAACTCCTCCAGGAAGCTCGGGAGCGCACGCTCGCCCTAACCGCTGACCTCAATGAGAAGCAAATGCTCGGCCAGCGCTTAAGCATCGTTAATCCTCTGCGTTGGGAGATCGGGCATATTGCCTGGTTCCAGGAGTATTGGGTTCTGCGTCATCTAAGCCATGGGGCGCCGATTCTCGATGGAGGTGATGCTCTTTATGACTCGGCGCAAGTCGCGCATGAGACGCGATGGGATCTTCCGCTTCCGTCAACCGTGAAGACGCTGAGCTATATGCAGCAAGTCCTTAATCAGGTGATTGATCTATATGATCGGAAAGAGGAGGTGGGTGGACTAACTGAGGAGGAGGCTTACTTCCTTTCGCTGGCGCTTTTGCACGAGGACATGCACGCGGAAGCAATCACGTACACGCGCCAGACGCTTGGTTATGCTGTGCCCCGGTTCAAGGTCGTGGATAAGATCACCCCGGCGCAGGCTGATGCGCATTTCAACACGGGCATTCGCAACCATGCATCTCTGCGAGACGAGTTAGGTGATGCCTTAATACCCGGAGGCACGTTAATCCTGGGTAGCACACCCGGAAAGCGTTTTGCATTTGACAATGAGATGCCGGCGCATGAAGTCGAGGTGCAGCCCTTTGCAATTTCCCGTACGGCTGTGACCAACAAGCAATTTGCCGCGTTTGTTGACGATGAGGGTTACCAGCGTACCGACCTATGGTGTGACGAAGGATGGCACTGGCGCGAAAGTATCGGCGCAAAGCACCCAGTTTACTGGCAGTTAAGAGAAGATAAATGGTGGCGGCGAATCTTTGACAAATTAGTTCAGCTTGAAGACCATCTGCCGGTGCTCCATATCAACTGGTACGAGGCAGATGCATTCTGCCGCTGGGCGAGACGTCGTTTGCCGGCAGAGGCTGAATGGGAGATGGCAGCCTCTGCCGAACCGAGACGGGGTGTGAATGGAATCACAGAGCACAAGCGACAGTTTCCATGGGGTGACGAAGCGCCCTCGCCGGACCGAGCTAATCTTGACTGGCGCGAGATGGGATGTGTCGATGTCAGATCCCTGCCCGCGGGCGATAGCGCGTTCGGATGCCGACAGATGATCGGCAACGTATGGGAATGGACGGTAAGCGACTTCCAGCCATATCCCGGCTTTGTCGCCGGCCCCTACAAAGAATATTCGGAACCGTGGTTTGACAATCATAAGGTATTGCGCGGTGGTTGTTGGACTACTCGTTCGCATCTCATTCATAACGCCTACCGGAACTTCTACACACCGGACCGGCGCGACGTGTGGGCGGGATTCCGCACGTGTGCGTTGCACACTTCGAAAGAATGAGGATCGGCATAATCACCCCGGCCCCGCCGGATTCACGTTACGGAAACCGCGTTACTGCGGTTCGCTGGGCCAGGATTCTCAGACGACTTGGCAACCGCGTCTCGATTTTGCAGACCTACGATGATAAGCCGTACGATCTCCTTGTTGCTTTACACGCTCGGCGAAGTCACCTGTCAATCATCGGCTTCCGTCGCCAAAACCCTCAAGCTCCAATCATCGTTGCTCTGACTGGGACTGACCTGTATCGTGATCTTCCGGTAAATGCTCGGGTGGGTAAGTCTCTCGACATCGCAACGAGGATTGTTATCTTGCAGCCGAAAGCCATCGAAGAACTGAGTCCAGGCCTACGAGAAAAGACACGGTTAATATATCAGTCAGTGGGAGGCCGGCCTCGATCGGCAGATACGATCAGGACGGCTGTCAGAACAACGGAAAACGACTACCGCTCCAACGGCGCCTTTAATGTATGTGTAATCGGTCACCTTCGTCCTGTGAAGGATCCCTTTAGAACGGCTATGGCGGCGCGGCTGCTCCCTGATTCTTCACAAATCCGGGTGTTGCAGATTGGGGGCGCAATGACTGACACAATGGCAGCCAGGGCGCGCAGGGAAATGAATTCTAACCAACGCTATCAATGGCTGGGAGAACAGCCGCGGTCGCGTGTCAGTCGCATCCTGGCGAAGAGTCGTCTATGTGTTCTGTCATCTCGCGTTGAGGGAGGGGCCAACGCGTTGTCAGAAGCGATAGTGGCTTCGGTTCCCATTCTCGCCTCGCGTATTGGCGGCAACGTAGGCATTCTGGGCGCGGATTACCCTGGCCTTTTTGATGTTGGCGATACCGAGCAGCTTGCGCTACTGTTAGCGCGCGCAGAAACTCATCCGGAATTTCTCGCCGAATTAAGAGATCGGGGTAAGAAGCTGGCTCCGCTTTTTGATCCAGCGCGCGAGGAACAAGCTTGGGCAGAGTTGCTTAGCGAAACTTTCCTGATAAAGTAGGATTGATTAATTCGATATCGATCCTTGGGAGGTCATCGCTTGTGAGTACAGAACAAATAAATGAGGAGGTTTCGCTGACCGCCGTGCAGCGCGTCTTTTACTTCGTGCTGCCAATCCTGGTCATCGTTGGAGCCCTCATCGCTTACAAGAGCTCAACAGCGTTGCTGGTGATTGGAAAGGTGTCCGCTACCGGAACATTCACTCCGCGCGGTAACATTATTCCGCGCGTTGGTCCTTCGGAAGCCGGTGTGGCAACGCGAACGCTTAACTATTTTCTTGTTATCTGGCCGGCGCTGCTGTTTGGCATTCTGATTAGCGGGGCAGTGAGCACCTTTGTCTCTTCGCGTTGGTTAGCGCGTTTGCTTGAAAGACAATCGCTGCGGTCGCAGGCAATCGCTGGACTTGCAGGTGCGCCCCTAATGCTGTGCTCCTGTTGTGTAGCCCCAATTTTCACTGGCGTGTACGAGCGTTCTGCCCGACTTGGCCCATCGCTTGGTTTGATGCTCGCCGCACCCGCCCTCAACCCGGCCGCCTTGATTCTCACGTTCCTCCTCTTCGACTACAAGGTCGGGATAGCACGCCTCGGTGCCAGTATCGTGGCCGTTTTGTTTATAGGAATGATCGCGGACAGGATACTTGGCAAGACGAGTGTGTCCTGTGATACGGATGATTGGCGGGCCACGGCTCGCCCGACGGACCTGCTTCATTTTCTGCGCGCCTGCGCTCGGGTCACCGTGCGCCTGGTACCTGTAATAATTATCGGCGTGTTGCTATCAATGATTATTGCTCAGATGATTCCGGTGCGAACATTTGATTCAACTGGTGCGAAATTCCTGTCCATCATGATCGTTGCCGCCTTTGCTGTTCCACTAGCGTTGCCGACGTTCTTCGAGATTCCACTAGCTCTGATATTACTCGCGTCAGGCGCGCCGGCGGGTGCTGCGGTGGCTCTGCTCATTGCCGGCCCGTCAGTCAACCTTCCCTCTCTGTTTACAATTACGCGGTCAACGAACTGGAAAGTCGCCGCCCTCGTTGCCGCTTCTATATGGATTTTGGCAGTGTCCAACGGAATTCTGGTGAGCTTTCTTTGAAGCGTTTTACTCAAACCTTCCAGAACTTAGTCTTTCTTGCTGAATGAATATCGATCCCGTATCCAGTCCGGCGCCGACCAGGACGAACTGCGCTCTGGGATTGATGGTGAAGGTGCCGTTCGCCGGGGCGGTGAAGACCCGCCTGACTCCACCCCTCACTTCAGAAGAAGCAGCGAAACTGTGTGTGTGCTTTTTGCAGGATATGACCTCGAACGTGGCCGGTCTGGTTGGCAACGGGACGGAGGGCGTCGTCTTATACACTCCGGTAGACGCGGCAGCGTTGCTGCAAGATGTGCTTCCTAACGGCTTCATGTTGTTTGCTCAGCGCGGTGACACACTCGGTGAGAGATTGATCAATGGCGCCGCTGAACTGCTGACTAAAGGATTCAAATCGGTCTGCCTGATCAATTCTGATAGCCCAACACTGCCGAGTGAGATTTTGAGAACCGCCGCCTCACTATTAGCGAAGGACGGAGATAGGGTCGTGCTTGGCCCCAGCCAGGATGGTGGTTATTACCTGATTGGCCTTAAGCATCCTCACCGTTACTTGTTCGAGGGCATCGCGTGGAGCACCGCGGGCGTTCTCGCGCACACAATCGAGCGGGCTGCCGAATTAAACCTGCCGGTTGAACTTCTGCCAGAGTGGTATGACGTGGACGAAGTGGCGACCCTTCGCCTGCTTTGCCACGAACTCTCTTTGTTGCCTGATGGGAATAAACGCCTGACACAATTTCACGGGGGTTTCGATGCAGCTCACACCCGATACTATCTCGCGGGCCTGATGGCAAAAGATGGCCACGATCGGTTTACTCCCGGCGCATTTACTGCGAAAACAAAAGCATGATCGCGACTGCGGCACGAGAGCGAAATGCGCCGGTCGTCACGAACGTTCTGCTTGCGGGAATCGGCGCTTTCCTCCTGATACTCTACCGAATCGGCCTTCATTCGCGTGGCGTCACAGACATCGTCTGGTTTATCAAGCTCGCCCTGGTTCAATCGATAATCTATCTCATAGTTGTTTGGCTCATCGTTCGCGCGCGTGGCGCGCGCTCAACTCTACTTATCGTATTGATCTTCGCAGGCATCTTCCGCCTCAGCATCGTCTTTACACCGCCGTATCTGTCTGACGACGTATATCGCTACATTTGGGACGGGCGGGTTCAGGCAGCGGGCATCAATCCCTATCGTTATATTCCTGCCGATGAACATCTCCAAAGCCTGCGCGATGAAGAGATCTATCCGAAGATCAATAGGCGTGATTATGCTCATACAATGTACCCTCCGGCCGGCGAGGCTATTTATTTCCTGACGACGCGCATAAGCGAATCGGTGACCTGGATGAAGCTCACGATCGTTGGATTCGAATTGATTGCCGTTTGGATTCTTATGGAGCTGCTCGCGTCTTTTGGACTGGCGCGACAGCGCATTCTTATCTATGCATGGCATCCTTTGGCTATCTGGGAATTTGCGGGCAGTGGTCATGTCGATCCGGTAGCTTTTGCGTTCATTGCCATGGCTTTGCTTGCGAGGCGGCGCAATTGGGAAACAACAACCGGGGTTGCGCTCGGTCTCGCGACGCTGGCCAAACTATTTCCGATAATTCTGTTTCCTGCGCTCTACAAACGCTGGGGCTGGAAGATGCCCGTTGCTCTCGTCGTGACGATCATTGCCGGCTATTTGCCCTACCTTAGTGTGGGTCCGATGGGAGTGCTCGGTTTTATTCCGGGCTATGCTCAGGAACGAGGCATCGTCAGTGGCAAGCAATTCTTCCTTTTGGGTCTGGTGGATAGATTGCCTGGCGTCAAGGTGCCTAACGCAATCTTTATTTCCTTCGTCTGCGCGGTCTTGCTTGGGCTCGTTCTTTGCTCCGTTTTCAAGCGTGGACAGGATGATCTCGGCTACCTAAGGCGGAGTCTGATGCTGGGAACGGCATTCATGGTCCTGTTTTCGCCTCACTTTTCCTGGTACTTCGCCTGGTTGATCTTGTTCTTGTGCTTCGTACCATCGCCGGCGATCCTTTGGCTGACTCTCTCGAGCTTTCTGCTTTATTTGACCTGGCTCGGCGATGCGCCTGATCAGGTTCTGAAAATCAACGCGGCGATCTACCTGCCTGCGTTACTGCTGGCTGCGCTGATGGTTTGGCTGCGCCGCAGGAAATATTTTGGGCTGAAGTTTTCATCCGCAGATTACGCAGATTAATTCACAAGAGAAAGGCACGATCAAATCCGTAACAAACCGATCTTGACTTATGCGATTATGGCCGCATTGAAAGCCTCTGTAGTACGATCGCCTTGTCCTTACTGACTCTGCGTAATCTGCGCAATCTGTGAATTGAATAATCATCGCATGAAGCCTTTTGTTTCGGTTCTCATCGCCGCGCTCAATGAAGAGAAGGCGATTGCCAAAGTTGTCGGCGCAGTGCCGCGTGAGATAGCCGACGAGATAATCGTAATCGATAACGGCAGTAGCGATCGTACAGCGGAGATCGCACAAGCTGCCGGTGCGCGCGCGGTGCGAGAGCCGCAACGCGGATATGGACGTGCATTTCGCGCCGGGCTGCTCTCGATTTCTCTTGATTGCGAAATCGTCGTGTTCCTTGATGGCGACGGGAGCGACTATCCTGAAATGATGAATCGACTCGTCGAGCCAATAATTGATGGTACCCACGACTTCGTTCTTGGGTCACGCATTATCGGCGAGCATGAACAGGGAAGTTTGATTTTCCATCAGGTGCTTGCCGGCTACCTGGTAGGCTTTCTGATCAGAGTCCTTTACGGCGTCCACTACACGGACATGGGGCCTTTTCGAGCCATCCGCCGTGACGCTTTGGAAAGTTTAGGAATGCGCGAAGAGACTTACGGCTGGCCGCTTGAGATGCAGATGCGAGCCGCGCGCGCAGGTTTGAGAATCCTTGAGGTGCCGGTTGATTACCGCCGCCGCGCCGGCGGCTCGTCAAAAATCTCGGGAACCTTGAAAGGCTCAATCCTGGCAGCGACTCGCATTCTCCTGACGCTTTCGCGAATTGCAATGGAGCGGCGATAAGTCTGTGATGGAAACGCCTTTTTTCACATGGCTCGAAAGACCAGGAAATAATCCACGTTATCCGGCTTCACAAAGTCGTATTGATCGACCAGTACAAACCCTGCCCGCTCTGCTTCTTTGATCACCACTTCTTTATCGAGTCCATGATCGTCACCTTTGCCGTTGCGATCGATGATGCCGAGCAAAGCGCCTGGACGCATAGCCGCGCGCGTTTGCCTTAGCAGCCGAATAGGTTGAGCAATCTCGTGGTAGGTTTTCAACAGTAGAACCGCATCCACACTTTTTTCCGGCAACAGCGGGTTGTCCTCCCTGCCGAGGATGACGCGAATGTTTGCCAGCCGCTCTCGTTCAGATCGCTTTTCAATGTAGTCCAGATAATCGCGGTTGATATCTTCGGCATAAATTAGGCCGCTGTTTCCCACCCGCCGCGCTGCTCGAACAGTAAACCACCCGGACCCGGCGCCAATGTCAGCTACACTTGAGCCTTCCTTGATTCCGAGGATGTCCATGATTCGATTGGGTTGAAGTTTTTCATCGCGCTTTGGATCCTCAAAGATCGAAAGTGCGCCGGTGTAAGGCTTGCTCGTGGGACGGTTGATTGCGTCCGATTGCTCTGGCGCGACCTCGACTTTTGTAACCGGCGAAGGAGAGGCAGAGACGTTAGTATCTCGTTTTGTGAATTCACTTGTTGCGCATCCGAGCGCTAGCACCGCGAGAAGAAAGAGCAATTGACGTATCAGAAAATCGTGGATGGAATTACGCATGAACCTTTTATCGCACGAAATATTCAGCCCAGCGGACACAGAGAATCACACATGCACACGTCAAACCTCAATCGCGGGCAATTACAACTGTCGTGCAAGCGCTGCCAATCTTAGGTAGATCACGAGTAGCGGCCATTTTGATTTCGAGGCGGGGACGTTCGCCGCGAATAATAGGACAGTACATATCGGGTTGGTCGAGCGCACCGTGCAGTTTGCGGCGTCCCGCGCAGCCGCCGTGACAAGTCTCGCGAAACTCACAAGGCTCGCACGCAGGCGGCAACATGCGCGCGGCAACAAACGGTGGCGTGTTTACAATTTCTTCGCCCGCGTCCAGCAATCGCGACAGAGGCTCACCCGCGTCGGGCCAATAAACGCATGCCTTTGTCGTTGCGCGCGGTGTCACGCGCACCGTTCCCACTCCGCACCCACCAGCGAGAGGCGGCAGTCCGGCCAGCGCGCGCACCAGCGGCTCGCCAATCACGACCACATCAGTTTCCGCGAACAAACGCTGGAAGCCTTTCCAGTATTCTTCGTATGAGAGAGCAAACGCGTCTGTCCTTACGGATTGATAAACGTTTACTCGTAACGGCGCTTCAAATTTCCTGGCGACTCGGGCGACGTCTGCCAGCCGCGCGTAATTCGCCTTCATCATCACAGCGGTGATCGTGACAGGAACGCCGAGCCCGCGACAGCGCATTGCCTGTTCATGGATCAAGGCCCAATTACCTGAGCCGCGCTGCGCATCCTGCTCAGCTTCGGTCGGATAATCCAGCGAAAATTCAACGTCGTGAAACCCACGCACATCTTCATCGTTCAGAATGGCGATGCTGTGACCGTTTGAAGTGATCGTGATCTTAATGGGCTGCGACCGGAAGAACCTAAGAATTGGTTTGAAATCCGGATGCATTCCATTCTCTCCAGTGCCTAAGTTGACGGAGCGTATTGGCAAGCGGTCCATTACAGCGCGCACTTGATCAAGCGTAAGCCGATCGACGCGATCGGGATCGCGGTAACAGAATGAGCAAGCCAGATTGCATTCGTTCGTCAACGCCAGGCCGAGTGCGAATTGTTGCGCGTCGCGCTTTGTAGTGCTCTCAACTTTCGTCGCCGTGATCATCTGGTTAAGTCTCTACCAGAGCGGAAGCCTTGGATACTTTCGGGACAGGGCCGCGTCGATGCCCCATTTTCGGCCCGCGCCGCCCATCATTATGCTAAACGCGGCGATCATCGGCACAAGCAACTCCCAAATCCATGCCGTGCCCCATTCAGATATCCAAAGAGAAGTCAGGAAAAGAAAAGCCGCCAACGCGACTGGACGCGTCAGCAGGCCTAATAACAAGAAGAGTCCAAAGCCAATCTCCGTAACTGCCTGCATCGGACCGGCGGTGGCTGCGTGACTGGCCGCCAAGCTCATGATGTTCTTCCAAAAACCGGGAGCGTGACCCTTTGCCAGGTAATAACCAATTAAGCCGGAGTATCCATCCTTGCTATAAAGACCCTTGCTCAGGTTTTCGAAGAATACGTAGAGAAACATCGCTCCGAGACCCAGGCGCATGATTGCCATGCCAATCCTGGCTGACTCGCACCGAGCCACCGCGGAGGAATTCCCCCTGGTCAAAAGATCGTCCGGCATGGAGAAGCTCCTTTGGAAATCAGAAATGTCGAATCTTAAACCTAAGTTCCCCCCAAAAGGAAATTCGTGGGCCTCACCACTCATGTTTTAACTGTCACGGTTTTGTATATAGACCAGGCGACGCAATGGAAGGCAACAGAGTGGGGGGACAGCCGGTATGCATCTTGCCTATTCAATCATGAAAGGGCCTTCAATTAGGCGAGACAAAAGATGGGGATAGTTTGACGCAGCTTGCCGCACGATCTTTCGGCTGGTGTGCTGGTTTACTAAGCCCTGGATCTTCGTGTGTGCTACTGGTACGGAAATGAAAATCAATGTTCCGATTTCATGCGAGTAACCACCGGGTGTGCGAGGCAGACACGCACAGAATCACAAAAAGCAACCATTGTAGAAGAGATATCCAGAGGGAATGCTTCGGATAACCTAAGGCCCGCTCTGCGAGAACGCGAATGACAGAGAACAATCGCTATGACGTTCTAATTGTCGGCGCCGGACAGGCGGGCATTCCACTGGCGCACGATCTTGCCAAAGCCGGCAAGCAGGTCGCCCTGGCAGAAGAGAAGGATCTCGGTGGCTCCTGTGTGAATTTTGGTTGCACGCCCACCAAAGCCGTTATCGCTTCCGCTCGCGTGGCTCACCTGGCGCGTCGTGGAAAAGAGTTTGGGCTAAGAATTCCCGCTGTTGAAGTAGATTTTCCAGCTGTATTGGAGCGTGCCAGGCGAATCTTGATGGAGTCGCGTAGTAGTCTCCAGCAAGGGTTTGAGAAGACGGATAATCCAAGGCTGCTGCGTGGGTCTGCTCGCTTGGAGGGCAGAGAGATGGATGCATTTCGCGTGGCGGTCGGCGAACGGCACCTGGTGGCTGAGCAAGTAGTACTCAACACCGGCACACGCAGCACAATACCCCCAATCGAAGGTCTGGAGAGTGTGAATTTCATTTGCGCGGAAAACTGGCTCGAATCCACTGAGCTGCCCGAACATCTTGCGATCATTGGCGCCGGCTACATCGGACTTGAAATGAGTCAATTCTATCGACGCATGGGTAGTCGCGTGACGGTGATTGAAGGGGAGGGTCAGGTCGCAGGCCATGAAGATCAGGATGTAGCTTCCGCCTTGCAGAGATTTCTCGAAGCTGAGGGGGTCGAATGTTTTCTGAATGCGCGTGTGAAGCGCCTTGAGAGTAATGACGGGAGCGCAAAGCTTACGGTTGAGGGGGACGACGAATCGTTCGTGATTAACGCGTCGCATGTATTTGTCGCTACTGGTCGCACGCCTAACACCAAAGACCTCGGCCTTGAAACAGTTGGTGTCGAAGTTTCCGGCCTCGGAATTGTCGCAGCTAACGACCGGCTAGCGACCAATGTTGAAGGCGTCTGGGTGGCGGGCGACATTCGAGGCGGGCCCAAGTTCACCCACACCTCCTGGGATGACTATCGAATCCTTTTGTCGCAGATCGCCGGGGATGGCTCGCGCACCACAGATCGAGTTGTGCCCTATGCCATCTTCACCGACCCACAACTCGGACGCGTTGGAATGACTGAAAGCGAAGCACGGAACAGTGGCAAGGAAATCAAAGTGGCACGTTACGAGATGAAGGGTAACGGCAGAGCAAGGGAGTTCGGCGAAAGCGAAGGCTTTATCAAACTTATTATCAACACGAAGACGAATCGCATCCTCGGTGCCGCAGTGTTGGCATCTGAGGGTGCAGAGCTGGTGCATATGTATGTGGACCTGATGAACGCTGGGGCGCCGTATACGGTGATTCGTGATGCCATCCATATTCATCCGACTCTAGCCGAGGCGATTCAAAGCGCCGTGAAATCGTTTGAGTGATACGGTTCTACTTGACGGTTCTTAAGGAATGGAAGCACAGATCAAGCTTGGCCGAATTTACGGGGTGCAGGTAGGACTGCACTACAGTTGGCTCATCATAGCGTTGCTGACGCTTTCGCTTGTCGGGCAAAGGAAATAGACTTCGAAGATTGCGGCGAAGCCGCGGAGGATGGGCCTAACACAGGTAACCGATTGAAGCTGGAGTCTCAGGGAGGAGGCAGTTGACACGCAAGATTAGTCAGATCGGATGCGCGTTGGCAGTGATCTGCATTTTCACTCCCTCAGCACAGGCCCAGGTAAAGATCACATTAGATCGCAACACCGGCGCCGACGCCGCTGGTAACTTCAAGTTCAAAAGCGTTCCGCCTCCGGCCCGGGATGATGCAGCATCAAGGGCGAAGCTGACTCTGGTGGATGGTCAGCTAGACTCGGGCAGCGCCGATCTCGGCGCGCTCATCGACGGTTCACTGCCGACCGCAGAAGATGAACCAGGAGCGAACCTGTTCTTCAGGGCGGGCTCGATGGGTGGCCGTCTTCTCATCGATCTGGGCGATGTGATCGAGGTCGGCCAGATAAATACTTACTCGTGGCACCCCAACTCTCGCGGGCCTCAGTTGTACAAGCTTTACGCGGCGGACGGCGTCGATCCCAGGTTCAACGCCAATCCCAAACGACCTCTCGATCCGACCACGTGCGGTTGGAAGCTAATCACCACAGTCAGTACGCTGCCAAAGGAAGGGAACGACGGTGGCCAATACGGCGTCAGTATCACCGACGGCGACGGTGTGTTAGGCAAATATCGTTACCTGCTTTTTGATTGTTATCCGGCCGAGATTAACGATGATTGGGGCAACACGTTCTACAGCGAGGTAGATGTGGTGGCAAAGAAGTGAGTGGCCGCAAGTCAGCGGGGGCAGGCCAGCTATCGGCGGTGCACTATTAAATAGATTTTCCATTTTCCATTTTCCATTTCTCAATTCTCATTTGTCATTACAGAGAGGGTCGGAGCGATTGCAATGGAAAATGAGAAATGAAAAATGATATATGGAAAATCTTAAGTAGACGGTCTTTTCCGCATGTTCCAGTTTTCAAGGGAGGGTTAGTGAATAAGAGCTGCGAAATGCTACTAAGCCTAACGCGTGGACGGTTGTTGTTATTGGGGTGTCTGCTCACACTCAGCGGTATTCTTATCGAGGCGCCCGGCCAGACGAACCAGTCGCGCCCGGATCTGACGAAACAGCCGACGCTGTACGTCGTCGCCTATGCGCACCTTGATACCCAGTGGCGCTGGCAGTATCCGCAGGTGATCAATGAATACATTCCGAAGACCATGCATGACAACTTCGCTCTGTTTGAGAAGTACCCCCACTATGTCTTCAATTTCAGTGGCGCGAACCGTTACGGCATGATGAAGGAGTATTGGCCCGCCGATTACGCCAGGGTGAAACAATACGTCGCTGCCGGTCGCTGGTTTCCCGCCGGCTCGTCGATGGAAGAAGGCGATGTCAACTCGCCCTCGGCCGAATCGATCATGCGGCAGATTCTTTACGGTACCCAATTCTTTCGTCGTGAGTTTGGCAAAACCAGCGCCGAGTATATGCTGCCTGACTGCTTTGGTTTTCCCGCGTCTTTGCCCAGCATTCTGGCGCACATGGGTCTCAAAGGTTTCTCCACGCAAAAACTGACATGGGGCTCGGCCGCACCGGTCGGTGGCCCCGGCTCGCCGGAAAATACGCCCGTTGGCATTCCGTTCAACGTCGGTATATGGGAAGGTCCCGATGGCCGCAGTATCATCGCCGCCTTTAACCCTGGCAGCTACGGTGGTCAGGTGCGCCAGGACATCAGCAGGAGTCCCGTCGTGGCAGATCCCGCCGCGAGAAATAATCCCGTGGATTGGCCCAAACGAGTTCAGTTGAACGGGCAGGTAAGCGGCCTGTTCACTGATTACCATTACTACGGCACGGGTGACACGGGAGGAGCGCCGGCGGAGAGTTCCGTTAAGATGATGGAGGCGATCGTAACGAAGAGCAGTGTGGTCGTGCCGCCTCCTCCACAGTCCTCGCGCACTCAACCAGGCCAAACGACCCCCGCCTTCGGTCCGGTGGTTAAGGTGGGTGAAGGTCCATTGCATGTGATCTCCGCGACTGCCGAGCAGATGTTTCTCGACATCAAACCCGAACAGATGTCGCGCCTGCCGCGTTACAAAGGCGACATACTACTAACGAATCATTCGGCCGGCTCCCTGACATCCGAGGCCTACCAGAAGATTTGGAACCGCAAGAACGAATTGCTGGCTGACGCCGCTGAGCGTGCTTCCGTTGCCGCTGCCTGGCTCGGTGGCCGGCCTTATCCGATCGAGAGATTGAACAAAGCCTGGAGGCTGGTGATGGGTGGCCAGTTCCACGACATTCTTCCCGGCACCGCGACACCGAAGGCATTCGAGTATTCATGGAACGATGACGTGATCGCGATGAATCAGTTCACCGGCGTGCTGACGAGCGCGACCGATGCGATCGTGTCCGGTATGAACACACAGACCAGGGACCATGGCGCGGCCCTTGTTGTTTACAACCCCCTGAACATTCCGCGCGAAGACATCGTGGAAGCAACCGTCCATTTTGGACTCTTCACCCCAAAGGCGGTGCGGATCTTTGCGCCCGATGGTAGAGAAGTACCCTGCCAGTTCAAGGTGCTGGAAAGCGGGGCCGTGAAGATCCTTTTTCCGGCAAATGTGCCTTCGGTTGGATATTCGGTTTACCAGCTACAGGCCGCGGACACTCCTCTTTCCTCCTCCGCACTGCTGAAAATCTCAGAGTCGTCGCTGGAAAATAAACGTTACCGGATCAAGCTTGATGATAATGGCGATGTGGCAAGCATTTTCGACAAGACACTCAACCGGGAACTACTGGCCGCGCCATTGCGATTAGCTATCAAAACCGACAAACCTGAACAATGGCCGGCGTGGAATATGGACTGGGCAGATCAGCAGCAGCCGCCGCGTTCACACGTCAGCGGGCCGGCGAAGGTGCGCATCGTCGAAAACGGTCCGGTGCGCGTTGCCCTGGAAGTCGAACGCGAAACTGAAGGGTCGAAGTTTGTGCAAACGATTAGATTGAGCGCGGGCGATGCCGGCAATCGGATCGAAGTGGGAAACGTAATTGACTGGAATACGCGCTCCGCGAACCTCAAGGCCACGTTCCCGCTCAAAGCCTCGAACCCGATGGCCACTTACAACTGGGATATTGGCACAATCCAACGCGCTACCAACGACGAGAGGAAGTTTGAGGTTCCTTCTCATCAGTGGTTTGACTTGACTGACAAGAGCGGTGCGTTTGGGGTGACGGTGCTTTCAGATTGCAAGATCGCTTCGGACAAGCCGGACGACAACACTCTGCGACTGACACTCTTGCGCACGCCGGGGATTGGTTCACGCGCCGGCTATGCGGATCAGGCCACGCAGGATTTGGGCCATCACGAATTTGTTTATGGCCTCGCCGGGCACGCCGGAGACTGGCGCAGGGAACAGACTGACTGGCAGGCGCAACGTTTGAATCAGCCGCTCATCGCCTTTCAAAGTGATGCGCATCCCGGGCCACTGGGGAGAGAGTTTTCACTGCTGCGCGTCAACAACAGTCGCGTTCGCGTGCTGGCCCTTAAGCGAGCTGAGGAGAGCGATGAAGTGATTGTCAGGATCGTTGAGCTAAGTGGGGAGCCGCAGAAAAACGTGAAGCTCAGTTTCGCCGGTCCGATAAAAGCGGCCCGTGAAGTGAATGGCCAGGAACTGCCGCTTGCCGGTGCGAAGGTTATCAGAGGAGAGTTGATAAGCGCGCTTGGCCCTTACCAGCTGCGGACATTTGCGATTAAGTTGAGAGAGCCTCGCGCAAAGCTTACTCCTCCGGTCTCGAAGGCCGTGACACTCGCTTACGATACTTCGGTGGCCAGCGCGGATGGAAATAAATCCTCGCCCGGGTTTGATGCCGCGGGCCGTGCTATGCCGGCAGAGATGTTGCCTCGGGAGATCGAGTATAACGGCATTCGTTTTCAACTTGGTTCGGCAGCAAACGGAGCCGCCAACGCTGTAATCGCGAAAGGGCAGAATATCTCGTGCCCGCCCGGAGATTTCAATTTCGTTTATGTTCTCGCCGCTTCCGCCGACGGTGATCAGAAAGTGGCGTTTGGCCTCGGCGACAATTTACTTGGTCCTACTACTTTCAACATTCAGGCCTGGAGCGGCCTCATCGGGCAGTGGGATGATCGGCAGTGGATAACAAAAGAAATAACCATTCAGCCGCGGACGCCGCCACCTGGTACGCCGCCCGATATCGCCGCGATATTACAAAGGCCGCGAACCAGAACCGATCCCTACGGCGAGATGACCGGTATCACGCCCGGCTTCATCAAACGCGACCCGATAGCCTGGTTCGCTTCACACCGCCACAACGCTGACGGCGTCAATGAGCCCTACGCGTATTCATATCTCTTTGCTTATGACATCAAGGTGGTAGTAAATCCGAGGACGTTGACATTGCCCGACAACGACAGGGTTCGCATCCTGGCAATCACGTTAGCGAACCAGCCCGGCTGGGTTTTGCCGGCGCAACCTTTGTACGACACACTCGAGCGAACGCGGCGATAGGATCCGCTGTAAGGGCGTCACCTGATTCCTGGATTTTCAACAAATCGGGGTCCAGAGTCGAAGACCGCATGCCGCTCATGCGGTTTTTCATTTCTAGCGCCTTCCCCAATTGAGCCATCTTTTCTCAATAATGGGATTGATATATCCCGAAAGCGAAACATTTCATCCTCGCGGTGATCACTGGCAAACAGCGTCAGCCGGTTGTGCGCGCGGCTAGCTATCAAGAATCACGCCCATAACTGCGATTGACAGCGCCACTACTTCCATAATCCCACGGCTGGCACACCCTTTGATTCCACAATGTGCGGAAATCTGTATTGTGCCGTGAAGGCTTGCGCAATTCGCGCCTATTAACGGTGTAGATTCTTTAGCCGGGGGTGGTTCGGGCAGACCACTAGTTCTCGTCAATTTCATGGATATTAAACGCAGCGGCAAATCTAAGCTAAAGAAACGCATCCGCACGGCGATCTTCATCGGCATCGGTCTGGTCGCGGTTGGTGGGATCACTTTGGTGCTGGCCAGACTGAAGCCCGCCTCACCCACACTCGACCGTTCCACTGCCGTGATCGACACAGTCAAGCGCGGCCAAATGCTGCGCGAAGTGCGGGGCAACGGAACGCTGGTGCCGCAGTTAACGCGCTGGGTGCCGGCGCCCGCTGATGGACGAGTCGAGAGAATTCTGATCCAGGCCGGCGTGGAAGTTGGAGCCGACACCGTGATCGCGGAGCTTTCAAATCCGCAGATGGAACAGCAGGCGTTGGATGCCGACTTTCAGGTGAAGGCGGCCGAGGCGGATTTGGAGAATCTGCGAGTGCGCCTGGAAGGCGACACCATGACGCAGCAGTCGGCAATTGCCACCATCAATTCCGAATACAGTCAGGCGAAATTGCAGCTCGATACGGACGAAGTGCTCGCCAAACAAGGCCTGGTTCCGGAGCTGTTGCTGAAAATCTCGCGCAGTAAAGTTCAGGATCTCGCCAACCGGCTCAGGGTTGAACAGCAACGGCTGGCGATAGGCGGCAAATCAACTAAAGCGCAAATAAACGCGCAACAGTCACGCCTTCAGCAGTTGCGCGCTCTTGCCAAACTTAAAAGAGACCAGGTCAGCGCCCTGAAAGTTCGGGCCGGCACCAACGGCGTGTTGCAGCAGGTTTCGGTTCAGGTGGGCCAGCAGGTCACACCGGGATTCAACATCGCCAGGGTCGCCGATCCCCAGTCGCTCAAGGCAGAACTAAAGATCGCCGAGACGCAAATCAAGGACGTCAAACTGGGCCAACCTGTCGCCGTTGACACCCGCAACGGAATTATTCAGGGACAAGTCCTGCGCATAGACCCGGCGGCGCGGGAAGGCACATTTACCGTTGATGTCGAGTTGACCGGACCACTGCCCGGAAGCGCGCGTCCTGATCTGAGCGTCGATGGAACGATCGAGCTCGAGCGTCTTAGCAACGTTTTGTACGTGGGCCGTCCCGCCTTCGGGCAGGGACAGCAAACGGTCGGCTTGTTTCGCTTGAGCCCTGATGGGCAGGAAGCCGTTCGCACGCAGGTAATGCTGGGCCGCAGCTCGGTGAGCACCATCGAGATCGTGAGCGGCCTGCGCGAAGGCGACCAGGTGATTTTGTCCGACACGTCAGCTTTAGACAGTTACAACCGAATTCGTATTCGTTGATTGAGTGTGACAAGTGTTTAGGAGCGGGCTACCGCCCGCTCGGTCGGGCATTAGCCCGACTCTAAACAAGTACGCAAGTTACTAGAGACAAAACTCAAAGCTGTCGAACACACCAAGGAGAAAATGATGAGCTCATCCGATCCCCTGATTCACCTTTCAGATGTAAAGAAGGTGTTCTACACCGATGAAGTCGAGACACACGCGCTGTCCGGAATACATCTCGACATCCAGAAGGGTGAATACCTCTCGATCGCCGGGCCTTCGGGCTGCGGAAAATCAACCCTGCTGTCCATTTTGGGTTTGCTCGACACGCCCAGCGACGGCGAGTACGTTCTCAATCAACATCCCGTGGAAAATCTTTCTTTGGCCCAACGGGCGCGCATTCGCAATCGCGAGGTCGGCTTCATCTTCCAGAGCTTCAATCTGATTGGCGACCTTACCGTCTATGAGAACGTCGAGCTGCCGCTGACTTATCGCGGCATGAGCTCCAGCGACAGAAAGAAACGAGTGACTGATGCGCTGGAAAGTGTCGGCATGGGCCACCGGGCCAAGCATCTGCCCAGCCAGCTTTCCGGCGGTCAGCAGCAACGCGTGGCGGTGGCGCGCGCGGTGGGTGGACAACCAAGCATCCTGCTGGCGGACGAGCCCACGGGCAATTTGGATTCAACCAATGGCGAAGCGGTGATGGAACTCCTGCGCGAGTTGCATCGCGGCGGCGCCACCATCTGCATGGTGACTCACGACGCGCGTTACGCGCAGCACGCGGACCGGATTGTGCACCTGTTTGACGGCCTCATCGTTGAGGAAGAAGCGGGGGCCAACCGGCGCGAAGTCGAGGAAGCGAAGCGAGCGCTGGAAGAGAGCGGGTTCGGAGCAATCGGATGATCAAACTACGCAATGTTGAAAAGGCGTTCTCGCACGGTCCAGCGAAGACTTATGTCTTGCGCCGGATCGACCTGGACATAAAGCCCGGAGAGTTTGTCTCGATCATGGGGCCTTCCGGGGCCGGCAAATCGACCTTACTGCACATCCTGGGAATGCACGACCAGTCGTGGGACGGCGAATATGTTTTCGAAGACGTTGCGGTCCACGCGCTGGACCAGAAGAAGCGGGCCGCGCTGCGCAATCGCAACATCGGTTTTGTCTTTCAGAGTTATCACTTGCTCGACGATCAGACAGTCTTCGAGAACCTGGAACTGCCGCTTTCCTATCGCGACGTCGGCAAAAAAGATCGGCAATCAATAGTCTGCGACACGCTTGATCGATTTCAAATCGTAGGCAAGAAGGATCTTTTCCCCAGCCAGCTTTCCGGCGGTCAGCAGCAACTGGTGGGGATCGCCCGCGCGGTTGTGGCAAAGCCGCGGGTTATTCTCGCGGACGAGCCCACCGGAAATCTCCATTCCAGCCAGGGCAAAGAGATTATGGACATGTTCAAGCAGCTCAATGACGAAGGGACCACCATCGTCCAGGTCACGCACTCCGAAACCAATGCCGCCTTTGGCAACCGGATCGTGCGGCTCGAAGACGGTTGGATCGCAAAAGATTAAGTTTTCGGATTTTCGTTCGGCGCGACGGGCAACGAAAGTCGATCCGTTGGTGGCCTTGAGAGACGAGTAGTCAGAACCACCTGCGGTAGCGGGTGGGCCATCGTCGGGCCAGAGTCACCTGGGGACAAAACCATTGCCCACCCGCTACCGCAGGTGGTTCTGACAGAAAGGTCGTAGCTGGGCGGCTCAATACTTAAGCCCTCTGCCAGTTGGGAGAGGGAGTCAGGAAACGCGAGTCATGGAAACACTTTTCAAGGATCTTCGCTATGGCCTCAGAAGTTTACTAAAGCATCCGGGCTTCACAGCCATCGCTGTAATCACGCTAGCCCTGGGCATTAGTGCAAACACCGCAATGTTCAGCGTGATCAATGCTGTGCTCCTTCGCCCACTTCCATACCAGGATCCTGCTCGCCTCGTGACCATCTGGGAAGAAAGCCCGGAGCGCGATATGTATGAAATGCCCGTGTCCTTCGCCAACTTGCGCGATTGGGTAGATCAAAACCATTCCTTCGAGCAAATCTCCGCATACACCTTTACGAATCTGAACCTCACCGGCGCGGGAGAGCCGGCGCGGCTCGGTACAGTCAGAGCTTCCGCCAATCTCTTTCCTCTGGTAGGCATCGCGCCACAGCTCGGAAGAACATTTCTGGCTGAAGAAGATAGAGACGGAGCCAATCGCGTTGTAATTCTGGGCCATGCTCTCTGGCAGAGTCGCTTTGGCTCCGATTCGGGAATTATAGGTAAGTCGCTGACACTCAATAATCAAAGCTACACAGTGGTGGGCGTTATGCCTTCCAATTCTCAATTTCCAGTCGGGTTCGGGTATCTCGGAAAAGTATTGAATGATCCCATCGACCTCTATGTTCCGCTGGCGGCAGCCGGCAGAGAACAAGAGCGTGGCAATTATTCTTTCTTTGCCATGGGCAGGCTTAAACCCGGGGTAACAATTGATCAGGCGCGAGCAGACATGAGCACGATCGAACGTCGGCTCGAACTGCAGTACCCGGACGGCAACACCGGCATCGGGATCAGGCTGGTCCCAACGCAGGAGCAAACTGTGAAAGAAATTCGCCCTGCGTTATTGGTGCTTCTGGGAGCGGTTGGCTTTCTGTTGTTGATAGCCTGCGCGAACATCGCAAACCTCCTGCTGGCGCGGGCAGCCTCAAGACACAAAGAGATTGCGGTCCGCACTGCTTTGGGCGCGAGCCGGCTGCGCATCCTGCGCTTGTTGCTGACGGAAAGCCTGATGCTTTCTCTTGCGGGAGGTGGTCTGGGATTGCTGCTTGCCGTCTGGGGGACCCAGGCGCTGGTGGCGCTCGCGCCGGACAATATTCCCCGTTTGAACGAAGTCGGAGTTGATACTCGAGTGCTTATTTTCACGCTCGTGGTCTCGCTGGTAACTGGAATTACCTTTGGGTTGATTCCCGGGCTGTACGCGGCAAAGCCCGATCTAAACGAAGGACTGAAGGAAGGTTCAAGAGGGTCGATGGGCAGCGTCGCCGGCAAACGGACTCGCAACGTTCTGGTAGCAGTCGAGGTTGCACTCTCGTTGATGCTGCTTATCGGCGCCGGACTGATGCTTAAGAGTTTCTTACGACTGCAGCAGATAAATCCCGGATTCAATCCGGACAATGTGCTGACAGTGAACCTCACGCTTTCCAGTTCAAAATATCCGGAAGATCGTCAGCAGGCAGCTTTCTTTCAGGAAGCGCTTTCGCGCCTTCAGTCGCTGACGGGCGTACAGTCCGCGGCCGCAACCACAACGTTGCCCCTGACACTCAGTGTTTCGGGTTCTGATCTCCGCGTCGAAGGGCATCCCGAACCGGAAGCCGGCAAAGAAATGATGGTTGCTACAAGTAGCATCAGTCCGGGTTACTTCCGCACGCTGGCTATTCCTCTAAAAAAAGGGCGCGATTTCAGTGACAGAGATAAGAGTGGCGCGCCCAGCACTGCGATTATCAATGACGATCTGGCCCGCGTTTATTTTCCCGACGAAGACCCCATAGGCAAGCGAATCACTTTCACCGATGGAGAGTCATGGATTTCAATCGTTGGAGTAAGCGGAGACGTGAAGCAACTGGGTCTGGATTCAACCGCAAAGCCGCAAGTCTACTTTCCCTATCTACAAGTGGCGGCGCCATCGATGACCCTGGCAGTCCGCAGCACCTCAAATCCCACGAGTTTGACCGCTGCCGTGAAGAACCAAATTCAAATCATCGACAAAGACCTGCCTATCGATGAAGCGAAGACCATGCATCAGTTGCTTTCAGACTCGAGCTCCGGACGACGATTCAACATGTTGTTGCTGACCGTATTTGCAGTCGTTTCACTCATCCTGGCCATGGTGGGTATTTACGGCGTGATGTCTTACACGGTGACGCAGCGCACTCACGAGATTGGTGTTCGCGTGGCTATTGGCGCCCAATCGCGCGACGTGTTCCGAATGGTGATAAGGCAGGGAATGTTGCTGGCAATGATTGGGATTGCTTTTGGTTTGGCTGGTGCTTTCGCCCTTACTCGATTGATGACGACCATGCTCTTTGGCGTGGCGCCAAACGATCCGGCAACGTTCGTTGGTATCGCGTTACTGCTTACCGGTGTGGCCCTGGTTGCCTGTTACATACCCGGCCGCCGAGCAACGAAAGTTAATCCGTTGGAGGCCCTGCGATACGAATGAACTCATTTGCGATTGCCGATTGCGAGTTGCCGATTTAAGAAAAGGCAGCATCGGCAAAGCGCCAATTGGCAATCGGAAATCGGCAATAGGAAATGACCTAATGGAAACGTTGTTCAGAGATGTTCGCTACGGAATCAGAAGCTTACTGAAGCGACCAGGCTTTACGGCGATTGCGGTGATTACCCTGGCGCTCGGCATCGGCGCCAATACGGCGATCTTCAGTGTCGTCAATGCGGTGCTGCTGCGCCCGTTACCTTACGCTGAGGCAGATGGACTTTTCGTGCCCTGGGGCAGCCGAACCGATCCGCAAGATCGCACGAACGTGTCGTACCCGGACTTCGTGGATTGGCAAGCGCAGACCAGGACGCTTGAACACGTTGCGGCGTACAACTCGTCGGGAGCGCTGCTCCGCGAAGGCGACGCCGAACCGGAGCCGATCTCCGGAGCGGCGGTCTCGGCCGATCTCTTCCCATTACTAAAGGTCGCTCCAATATTAGGTCGTCCTTTCACTCGCGCCGATGATCAGCCCAATGCGCCTCCGGTCATTGTGCTGGGCTATGGCCTATGGCAGCGGCGCTTCAACTCGGATCGCAACATACTCGGCAAGCAGATCAGACTAGGTAGCACCAGCGCAACCGTCTTAGGGGTCTTGCCCGAAGGCTTCCGCTTTCCAGCGCAGGCGACGAAGACCGAGTTCTTAAGACCACTCGCCACTACGCTCGGTGAGCGGATACAGCGACGGAACAGCTATTCACTGCGGGTCCTCGCGCGCCTCAAGCCGGGCGCGACAGCGGCAGCCGCCGAGAGCGAGATGCGGGCCATCGGCGCAGAACTTGAACGGCAATATCCGGATGAAGGTTTTCGCTTAGGCGCCCGCCTGATTTCTTTGCACGAATCAGTAACCTGGGGCTCCAGAACCCCGCTGTTAGTCCTGCTGGGCGCGGTTGGCTTTGTGTTGCTGATCGCCTGCGCGAACGTTGCCAACCTGCTGCTTGCGCGAGCCGCCGCGCGCCACAGAGAGATGGCGATTCGCGCTGCACTCGGCGCGGGCCGGCGACGCGTCGTGCGACAACTTTTGACCGAGAGCTTATTGCTTTCGCTCCTCGGCGGGGCGCTCGGTTTGCTGGTCGCGTGGTGGGGCGTCCATTTCCTGTTAGCTGCCAGTCCGCTGAACATCCCTCGTTTGAAGGACGTCGGATTGGACACCAGCGTGCTGGCTTTCACGGCGGTCGTCTCCGTTTTGACTGGTGTGATCTTTGGTCTCGCGCCCGCGTTGCAAGCGAGCCGGGCGGACGTACAGGACGCACTCAAAGAGGGTGGGCGCAACGCGGGAGGCAGCGTCGTGCGCAATCGAGTTCGCGCCCTACTGGTGGTGGTGGAGGTTGCGCTCTCGCTGGTGCTGCTGGTTGGCGCGGGCTTGCTTGGCAAGAGCTTTCTGCTTCTGAGTGAAGTCCGTCCGGGCTTTGAGCCAGAGCACGTTTTGACCACTGACCTCTCGCTGGCCAGGGCGAAATACCCGAAACCGGAACAACAGCAAGCGGGCTTCGCAGAGATCGTCAGGCGGGTCGAAGCCGTTCCCGGGGTTGAAGCGGCGGCGTTCATCTACCCGCTACCCTTAGGTGGCGATAGCAACTCGGGTACTTTCCTTATCGCAGGTCGGCCAGCTCTCAGGCCCGAAGATAAACCAACCTCCAACCATCGCACTATCAGCCCGGATTATTTCCGCGCGCTCAACATACCGCTTGCCCGCGGTCGCTTCTTCGACGGGCGCGACAATCAGAACGCGCCGCCGGTCATTATCGTCAACCAAACTTTTGCCAGACTCTACTTCGCCGGAACGGAGCCGCTGGGCCAACACATCATTGTCGAGGGTGAGCGCGGGGACAACGGCGTGCCTCCTCCACGCGAGATCATCGGCATAGTCGGAGACGTGCGGCACGAGAGTCTTGATACTGAGTCAGGGGCCGAATACTACGTCCCGTACACACAATCTCCAGAGGCTTTCATGAGCCTGGTGGTGCGCTCTTCGGCTGACAACCCCGACAGCCTGGCCACCGGCGTGCGCGGGGCCATCAAGCAGATGGACAAAGACCAGTACGTGGCCGCCATTCAGCCGATGACCAAATTAGTCGCCGAGTCCGTCGCGCGCCGTCGTTTCAACGCGCTGCTTACGGGACTGTTCGCCGTGGTGGCATTGCTGTTGGCATCGGTCGGTATCTTCGGTGTGTTGAACTACACGGTCGCCCAACGCATTCCGGAGATCGGGTTGCGCGTGGCCCTGGGCGCCCAGACGCGCGACGTCCTGCGACTGGTGCTGGGTCAGGGCGTGCGACTGATTCTGTTTGGTCTGGCAGTCGGTCTGGCGGCGTCTTTTGCGCTCACGAGGGTGCTTAGGGGAATGCTCTACGGCGTGACCCCGACTGATCCATTAACTTTCGTGGCCGTTTCT